>NZ_QKTN01000010.1:0-71962 GCF_003234515.1 Curtobacterium sp. MCBD17_034
ATGTGTATAAGAGACAGCCCGCACCACCCACGAACCACCAGCACCACCGAAGGGAACCCCATGCGCATCGGCATCGACGTCGGCGGCACGAACACGGACGCGGTCCTCATGGACGGCAGCACGGTCGCCGCGGCGGTGAAGCGCTCGACGAGCGCGGACGTCACGTCCGGCATCGTCGCCGCGCTCGCCGGCCTGCAGGAGCAGCGGGCGTTCACGTCCGAGGACATCGACGGCGTGATGATCGGCACCACGCACTTCATCAACGCCCTCGTCGAGGCGCGGGGACTGGCCCCGACCGCGGCGGTCCGGCTCGGGCTGCCGGCCACCGCGTCGTTGCCGCCGTTCACGGACTGGCCCGAGCACCTGGTCGGCGCGGTCGGCGCACGACCGTTCCTGGCGCACGGCGGCCACGAGTTCGACGGTCGGACGATCTCGGAGCTCGACCCGGACGAACTCCGGCGGCACGCGGCGGCGATCGGTGCCGCCGGGATCCGGTCGGTGGCGATCTCGTCGGTGTTCTCGCCGATCAACGACGAGTTCGAGCAGCGCGCGCAGGAGATCATGGCCGCCGAGCTCGGTCCGGACGTGGCGTTCTCGCTGTCGAGCGAGATCGGCCGCATCGGACTGCTCGAGCGCGAGAACGCCACGATCATCAACGCCGCCCTGCGCGAACTCGCCGAGCGCATCGTCGACGGCCTCGCCGCGTCGGTGACCGGCAGCGGCATCGACGCCCCGCTGTTCCTCAGCCAGAACGACGGCACCCTGATGGACGTCGAGTACGCCCGTCGCTACCCGGTGGCGACCTTCGCGTCCGGCCCGACGAACTCCATGCGCGGCGCCGCGGTGCTGTCCGGGTTCGACACATGCGCGGTCGTCGACGTCGGTGGGACGACGAGCGACGTCGGGGTCCTGACCGCGGGGTTCCCGCGCGAGGCCACGGGCGAGGTCGCGGTCGCGGGGGTCCGGACGAACTTCCGCATGCCGGACGTCCTGTCCATCGGCATCGGCGGCGGGTCCCGCATCCGCGAGGACGGCGCCCTCGTCGGCCCGGACTCGGTCGGCTACCGGCTCGCCGAGGAGGCGCTCGTGTTCGGCGGGACGACCGTGACCGCGACCGACGTCGCCGTCCGTGGCGGCCGCGGCGTGATCGGTGACGCCTCGCTCGTCGCCGGGGTGTCCGACGCCGTGGCGCAGCGCGCGCTCGGGGTGATCGCCGCCCGCGTCGCCGACGTCGTCGAGCGGATGCGGACCTCCTCGGCGCCCCTGCCGGTCGTCGCGGTCGGCGGCGGCTCGGTGCTGCTGCCCGACGAGCTCGAGGGCCTCGGCGTGGTGCACCGGCCCGAGCACTTCTCGGTCGCGAACGCGATCGGCGCCGCGATCGCACAGGTGAGCGGCGAGATCGACAAGGTCTACGCCATCAGCGAGGGCAAGCGGGCGAGTGTCGTCGACGACGCCCGTCAGGAGGCCGTGGACCGGGCGATCGCGGCCGGTGCGGACCCGTCCACGGTCGACATCGTCGACTTCGACGAGGTCCCGATCCCGTACCTGCCGGGCAACGCGACACGGATCCGCGCCAAGGCCGTCGGCGACCTCGCACTCGGGGCGCTCGTCCGATGAGCGCGATCGACACCACGCCCGTCGCTCCGCTCACCGTGATCGGCGAGGACTGCTCGGCGCTCGCCCGCGGCGCCGCGATCCTCGGCACGGGCGGTGGTGGTGACCCCTACATCGGCCGCCTGCTCGCGGAGGCCGCGGTCCGGCAGCACGGGCCGGTCCCGGTGGTGCAGATCGAGGACCTGCCCGACGACGCGGTCGTGCTCGCCGTCGCGATGATCGGCGCGCCGACGGTCATGGTCGAGAAGCTGCCGTCCGCCACGCAGTTCGCCGAGGCGGTGCGCAGCCTCGCCGCCTACCGCGGCGTGACGCCCACGCACCTGGCCTGCATCGAGGTCGGCGGGGTGAACTCGACGACGCCGATCGTCGCCGCCGCGGAGCTCGGTCTCCCCCTCGTCGACGGCGACGGCATGGGTCGTGCGTTCCCCGAGGTCCAGATGGTCCTGCCGACGCTGTCGGGCATCAGCGCGACGCCGATGTCCCTGTCCGACGAGAAGGGCAACACCGCGGTGTTCGACACGATCGACAACCGCTGGGCGGAACGGCTGGCCCGCACCGCCACGGTCGAGATGGGCTGCTCGGCGATCACGTCGCAGTACGCGATGTCCGGCGCGGAGATGAAGGAGTCGTACGTCCGCGGCAGCCTGTCGCTGTGCGTCCGGCTCGGCGAGGCCCTCGTCGACGCGCGTGCCGCGAACGAGGACCCGGTCGCCGCGGTCGCCGACGTCCTCGGCGGCCAGGTCGTGTTCGCCGGCAAGGTCACCGACGTCGAGCGGAAGACCGTCACCGGGTTCGCGCGCGGTACGGCCCACATCGCCGGGATGGCCGACGACACCGGACGGGAGGCCGTGCTCCGGTTCCAGAACGAGCACCTGTTCGTCGAGGTGGACGGCCGCGCCCGCGCCACGACACCGGACCTCGTCATCACGCTCGACGCCGAGACGGGGGAGCCGATCACGACCGAGGGGCTCCGCTTCGGCGCCCGGGTCCGCATCGTCACCGCGCCGGCGGACCCGCGCTGGCACAGCCCCGCAGCGCTCGAACTCGCCGGTCCGCGGTACTTCGGGTACGACCTCGACGCGGTGCGCTTCGACGGCACGACGAGCCCGGGGGTGCGCGCGTGAGCTGGCAGCTCGGCATCGAGGACCTCCCGGACCTCGCCCGCGGCGCCGCGCTCCTCGGCACGGGCGGCGGCGGGGACCCGACCATCGGGATGCTGCTCGTCCGCGCCGCGATGCAGGAGCACGGCCCGGTCACGATCCTCGACCCGGACGAGCTCGACGACGACGCCTTCGTGATCCCCACCGCGCAGATGGGCGCCCCGACGGTCGTGCTCGAACGCATCCCGGCCGGCCCGGAGCCCCTCGGCGCCCTGCGGCGACTCGAGGCGCACCTGGGACGCACCGCGACCGCCACGATGCCCATCGAGTGCGGGGGCATCAACTCGATGATCCCCCTCCTCGTCGGCGCGACCGGGGGCCTCCCGGTCGTCGACGCCGACGGCATGGGGCGCGCGTTCCCCGAGCTCCAGATGGAGACGTTCTCGGTGTACGGCGTGCCCGGATCGCCGCTCGCGATCAGTGACGAGCGCGGCCACGGTGTCGTGATCGAGACCGGCCACGACAACCGGCAGATGGAGTGGCTCGCGCGCGGCGTCACGATCCGGCTCGGCGGCGTCGCCTACATCGCCGAGTACGCCATGACCGGCCGGCAGGTGCGCGACACCGCGGTCCCGCGGACCCTGTCGCTCGCGCTGGCGGTCGGCCGGGCCGTCCGGCACGCACGGGAGGCCCACCGCGACCCCGTCGCGGAACTCGCCACCGCGTTCTCCCGCACCATCTACACGCACCTGCGCGAGCTGCACGAGGGCAAGGTCGTCGACGTCGAGCGGCGCACGGTCGAGGGGTTCGCGCGTGGACGGGCGACGATCAGCGGCGCGGCCGGCGACGTCGAGATCGTGTTCCAGAACGAGAACCTCGTCGCCCGTCGCGGTGACGAGCTCCTCGCCGTCGTCCCCGATCTCATCTGCGTGCTCGACGCCGAGACCGCGGAACCGATCACCACCGAACGGCTCCGGTACGGGCAGCGGGTCCGCGTCGTCGGCGTGTCGACGCCCGCGCTCATGCGCACGCCCGAGGCGCTGGCCGTGTTCGGGCCGGCCTGCTTCGGGCTCGACGACGCGTTCACGCCCGTCGAGGTGCTCCATCCACAGGGGGCCGTCGGGGACGTGCGCCCACCGATGTGCTCGGCGGCGGGGGCGGACGCGGCGCCCGATGGGAGCATGGAGCCATGGACGGAGGCGACGGGCACGGTCAGCGCGTGACGCGCCTCCAGGCCGGCGACGTGCCCGCGTTCGGGCGTGGTGCCGCCCTGCTCGGCTGCGGTGGCGGCGGTCGCGTCGACCACACCGTCAGCGCCATCCGGCGCGTCGGCCCCGGCTTCGGGGTCCCCGTGTTGTCGCTGGACGACCCCCGACTCGAACGGGTCGCGGCGGTGGGCCTCGTCGGCTCGACGACCGTGCTCGAGGAGAAGATGCCGAGCGGCCGCGAGCTCCCGGACGCGCTCGCCGCCGTCGAACGCTGGACGGGCGACCGTGCCGACGCGGTCCTCCCGGCCCAGATCGGCGGCGTGACCGGGCCGGCGGCCGCGCTCACCGCGCACCTGGTGGGGCGGCCGCTCGTCGACGCCGACCTCGTCGGCCGGGCGACCCCCCGCCTCGACCAGCTCACGTTGTTCGCCGCCGGAGCACTGCCGGTCACCGCGGCCGCAGCCACGAGCAGCGGCCTCCGGATCGTCGTCGACGCGCCGAGTCCCGGCGACCTCGAGACCGTCTGGCGTGAGGCCGTGTCCCACAGCGGTGGCTGGGCCGCGTTCGCGATCGGGCCGGTGCCCATCGCCGCGCTGCGTGCACGAGCCGTTGCGGGGAGCGTCACACGTGCCCTGCGGACGGGGCGGGCGCTCGCCGCTGCCGCGGGCCCCGAGGCCCTGGCGCGGGCGGTCGGCGGGCGGGTCGTCGCCCTCGGCCGCGTCGTCGACGTCGACCGCGCGGGTGACGCCATGGCGTTCGTGCACAGCACCACCGCGATCGTGGACACCCGCACGGGTGCGGTCGCCCGGATCGAGGCCGGGAGCGAGTACGTGCACTGCCTCGTCGACGGCGAGCCCGTCGCGAGCACCCCGAGCCTCATCGTCGTGGTCGACGCCCGGTCGCTCGACCCGGTCGCGGCGGATCGCATCCGCACCGGGGACGAACTCGCGGTGCTCGTGCTGCCCGGCGCCGACTGGTGGTGGGCCGATCCCGTGCGACTCGGCCGCGTCGCGCCCCGGGCCTACGGGGTGGACGCCGACGTCGTGCCCGAACCGGCGGGCGTGCGGTGATCCCGCTCCGCGAACTGCTGGCGATGCTGTCGACCGCCACGTCCGAGGTCCGGCTCCTCGCGGGGCCGGACGACCCCGGTGTCGCGCGGGTGCTCGGACTCGTCGGAGCGGTGGACGTCGTCGGTCGCGAGCTCTCCGGCACGGCCGGCGGTGACGGGTGCGCCGTGGTGCTCCTGACACCGGTCGCCCGGTTCGACGCGCGGTTCGACGTCCTCCTGCGGCGCGCCGCCGGCGTCGGGGTCCGCACGCTCGTCGTCCGGCCGGACCCCGCCGCCGTCCCGGACTCCGCCCCGATGCCCGGCCCGGGGACCCGTGCGCTCGCCGACCGCCTCGGTGTGGCCGTGCTCGCCACGGACGACGCGTGGTCCACCTCCGTCCGCCTGCACGAACTCGTCGGCACGGGAGAGGCCCCGGCAGCCCGTGCCGCGGTGGCCGTCGCGCGGATCGGGCTCGAGGCCGGACCCGACCTCGACGACCTGTTCCGGCAGCTCGACCGCCAACTCGGCGCACCCGTGCGCTTCCTCGACGCCGCCGGCCGGCCGCTCCGCGGACCCGGGGTCGGCGCCGGGGCCGTGCGGATGCTCGCCCGCGCCGCCGGCGGCAGCGACCCCATCACGGTCACGGACGGCGACGAGACCCTCGTGCTCGTCCCCGTCGGGACGGGCATCGGCGCGCGGGCGTGGCTCGGCGTCGGGCTCACCGCGCCGGTCCGAGCCGAGCGCACCACGATGGCCGTGGCGCTCCGGGTGGCCGCGGTCGCCGTCGGACACCGGCTCGTGCTCACCCGGCTCGACGACGAACGCGACGCCCGCTACCGCACCGCGATGCTCGACGAGCTCCGCGCGGCGGACGGCAGCCCGGAGCCGGGCCTCGTGCAGCGGACGCTCGCGGCGGGGTGGCAGCTCGACGCCTGGCACGTCGGCATCCGTGTGGTCACCCGGCACCCCGTCGACCAGGTCGCCCTCCGCGGCGAGGTCGAGGTCGCCATGGCGGCCGCCGGGCTCGAGGTCGACGTCGTCGAACAAGGTGATGGATGGGCGCTCTGGACGTCGGACCTCGACGAACCGGACCACCTGCGGATCGGTGCCGTCGCCACCGCCGTCCGCCGTGCGCAGGCGGCGCTCCGCCCCGGGCTCGACACCGCCGTCGGCGTCGGTAGCGTGCAAGCGGGGCTCGTCGGGCTCGTCCGGACCCTCGGCGAGGCGACCGATGCCGCCCGGCTCGCCGGTGGCCGGCCGGAGTCGGGGCACTTCGTCCACGTGGACCGACTCGGCCTCGCGCAGCTCCTGCTCGCGTGGACGGAGACCGACACGTTCCTCCCGGCCGCGGAGCAGTTGCTGGCACCGCTCGAGCGCGGCGGCGGCGCACTCCGGGTCACCCTCGCCGCCTACCTCGACGCGGAGTCGTCGCTCGCCGAGACCGCCGCCGTGCTCGGCGTGCACCGCAACACCGTCGCCGACCGCATCGCACGCGTCGAGCGGCTGCTGTCGGTCGACCTCGCCGATCCCGAGACCCGGCTGGCGCTGCACCTGGCGACCCGCGTTCGGCGGGAGTGACCGCCGGGGCTCAGGACGCGCGGCGGCTGGTGCTCCTCCACGTGCAGCGGTTGATGCACGTGCTGGTGGGGAACGCCGAGGACGACGCTGAGGTCGCGGATGGTCATCCCGTCGGGCGCGCCGCGTAGCGTGATCTCCATGCGCCCACTCGTCGAGACCGTCGACGTCGAAGGGTGTGTCCTCCGGCTCCGCACCCTGGCCCCCGCCGGCCGTGCTCGGGACACCCTGGCGCCGACGATCGTCCTGGTGCACGGGATCGGCATGTCGCACCGGTCGTTCAAGCGCGTGCAGCGGGTGCTCTCGCGCTCGTACCGGACGATCGCGGTCGACCTGCCCGGCTTCGCCGACTCCCCGTCTCCCGATCGCCGACTCGAGATCGAGGACCTCGCCCGACTCGTCATCACCGCGCTCCGCGCCTGCGACGTCGAGCAGTGTCTGGCGATCGGGCAGTCGATGGGCACGCAGGTCGTCGTCGGGATGGCACTCCAGGACCCGGGCTTCGTGACGTCGGTGGGGCTCATCGGCCCGGTGATCGACGACCGGCGGCGGACGCTCCTGCAGCAGGGGTTCTCGCTCGCGGTCGACGGCATCCGCGAGCGGCCGGCGATGAACGCGACGCTCCTCACCGACTACCTCCGGAGCATGCCGACCTACCTGCGGGAGCTCCGGGTGATGATGCGGTACCCGACGCTGCGGTCGGTCGCTGCGCTCGAGGTCCCCGTGCTCGTGATGCGCGGCACCGAGGACCCGGTCGCCCCCCGCGGCTGGGCCGCCCGTGTCGCCGGGGTCGCGCGAGAAGCCGCGTTCATCGAGCTGCCCGGACCGCACCACGTGCAGGACGCCCACCCCGGTGCCGTCGCGGCGATCGTCGACGAGTTCATCCGCGTCCAGACCGTGGGGCAGCTCCGGTGACGGGCGCGACCGGGTGGCGGGACCGGGAGGCGCGGAGCACGCCCGACCCGCCTCCCCGCCTGGCCGTGCACCTGCGCGACGCGCGATGGTTCCTCCTCGACTGGTGGTACGCGGCGGTGTGGCAGCTGCGGAGCCTCGGGCCGACGACGGCCGACGACTACCGGAGCGGTGACCGCCAGCCGATCGTCGTGGTGCCGGGCGTGTACGAGACGTGGCACTTCATGCGGCCCCTCATGGACGCGCTGCACGATCACGGGCACCCGGTGTTCGTCGTGACGGCGTTGCGGCACAACCGGCAGTCGGTGCGCGCCGGTGCCCGACTCGTGATGGACCAGATCCGCGCCGAGGACCTCCACGACGTGCTCCTCGTCACCCACAGCAAGGGCGGACTGATCGGCAAGTACGCGATGACCCTGCTGGACGGCGGTGGTCGCGTCGACCGGATGGTCGCCGTGTCGGCCCCGTTCGGCGGCTCGTCGTACGCACGGTTCGCGCCGAACGCGACGCTCCGGGCGTTCTCGGTGCACGACCCGACCCTGGCCGCGCTCCTCGCGGACGTGCACGCGAACGGCCGGATCACGTCGGTCTACGGCGTCTTCGACACGATGATCCCCGAGGGCAGTGCCCTCGTCGGGGCGAAGAACGAGCGCTTGCCCGTCGGCGGGCACTTCCGGATCCTCAGCGATCCGCGCACCTACCGGGCCGTGCTCGACGCGGTCGACCCGGCGGTGTCCTCGGAGCCGCAGTGATCTGGCCGCAGGTGCTCCCGGGCGATCGGTCCTCGCGATGACGGCCCGGTGACCGTCCGATCATCCGCAGAGCGCGGGCAGTACGGAGTCTGGCCGAACAGTGCGCGTACGGAATTGCCGAACCCTGCACAGCACCGTGATGATGAGCGGACGATGGAAGGAACCGCCCGTATCACCCGGGAGCGCAGGGTCGCGACGAGCCAGGACGTCGAGCAGGCGCGGGTGTTGTTGCAGACCACGCACCACGCCGTCGGCTGGGACGTCCAGGCCGACGCCGACGGCCGGCCGTTCGGTTTCCGACACACCGTCACCGGGACCGGACTGCTGTCGCTCGCGTCCACCCGGCTGACCGGGATGGTGTCGGGTGAACTCGAGACGTCGGCCGACGAGTACGTCGTCGCGTGGCTCAAGGAGGGCAGCGGCTCCATCGCTGGGCTCGACGTGTCCGAGGGTGAACCCGTCCTCTACCCCACCGGGTCGTTCCCGTTCCGCTACGACGGCTTCGACAAGGACCTGCTCCACGTGGATCGGTCGATCGTCGAGGAGGTCGCGGCGGAACGCGGGGGCTGGGCTCCGGGACCGCTCGGGTTCGACCACGACCACATCCCCACGGGCGACGCCCGCTCGGCGTGGTGGGCCATGGTGCGGCAGGTCGCGGTGACGCTCATCAGCGGTCCCGCGACCGTGACGCTCGACGCGGAGCGCGCGCTGGCGCGGACGGCTGCGGAGGGCCTCCTGGCCGCGTTCCCGCACTGGCCGGTCGTGCCGGCGACGGACCCCGACGGGGTCGGGACGGCCGCGGAAGCCCGGGTCGCTGCCGCCGAGCGCTTCATCCGCGAGCACGCCACGAGCCCGATCGGCATCACCGACGTCGCCGCCGCGGCCGGGATGAGCATGCGCGGGCTGCAGGAGGCGTTCAACCGGACGCACGGGATGACGCCCACCACGTACCTCCGTCGCGTTCGGCTCAGCATGGTGCGGGACCGGTTGCTCGCGGCCGACCACCGCACGGACACCGTCGCCGAGATCGCGGGCGCGCACGGATTCGGCCACAAGGGACGCTTCGCCGCGGCCTACGCCGCCGAGTTCGGCGAGGCCCCGAACACGACGCTGCGCCGCGACGGCTGACCCGACGCGGCGCACGGCGGCGTAACACGTCGGGCGGATTCGGAGTTGACTCAGGTGCTGATCACCGCTACGGCGAACCCGCCGTGGCGTAGCGGACTAACGCAACACCAGGAGGACCTCTTGATCGGTCTCATCATCAGCTTGATCATCATCGGCCTGATCGCCGGTGCGCTCGCCCGCCTCATCATCCCCGGCCGGCAGTCGATGGGCATCATCGCGACCATCGTGCTCGGCATCATCGGCTCGTTCGTGGGTGGGTTCCTCGGGTTCCTCATCTTCCAGCACGACCCGATGGACGGCTTCTTCCAGCCTGCCGGGATCATCGGGTCGATCATCGGCGCGGTCATCGTGCTGTTCATCTACACGCGGTTCGCGGGGCGCGGGGCTGCTCGCCGCTGACCACCGGTCGCCGGGCTCCCGGTCCTCCGGAGCC
Source organism: Curtobacterium sp. MCBD17_034 (assembly GCF_003234515.1). Classification (NCBI taxonomy): domain Bacteria; kingdom Bacillati; phylum Actinomycetota; class Actinomycetes; order Micrococcales; family Microbacteriaceae; genus Curtobacterium; species Curtobacterium sp. MCBD17_034. Next base: position 9,771 of record NZ_QKTN01000010.1, read on the forward strand.
TCGAAATCGCAGAACATGCCGCTCACGTGTGAACGTGAGCGGCATGTTCTGCGATCTGGCCGGTGGTTTCGGCACGGTGGCCGGCCGGGACCGGTCAGGCCTGGGTGACCTCGACCTCCAGGACCGCCCACGACAGCGGCGGCAGGGTGGTGCGGAGCGCGCCGTCCTGGACCGACGCCTGCAGCGGTGTGAGGCCGACGGCGTCCTGCGCCGCCTCGGTGTTCGCGGTGAAGCGGTCCCCGCCCTCGGGGATCGTCAGGACCTCGGCACGCGTGACCTGACCGGCCGTGAAGCCGCGGAGGGCCACGGTGACGTCCGACGCCTCCTCGAGACCGCGGTTGGCGACGAACACCGCGACGCGGCCGCGGTCGGCGTCGTACGTGACGCTCGCGTCGACGACGTCGGCGTCCCCGTACTGGGACGAGGCGAACCGGTCGCTCCGGACGACGGTGCGGAGGATGTCACCGCGGGCGAGTTCCGCGGTGCGGGCGAACGGCCAGTAGATGGTCTGACGCCACGCGGGACCGTTCTCCTCGCTGCGGATCGGCGCGATCACGTTGACCAGCTGGGCCTGGTTCGCGATCGTGACGCGGTCGCCGTGGCGGAGGAGCGAGTTGAGGAAGGTACCGACGACCACCGCGTCGGTGACGTTGTACTGGTCCTCGATGAGCCGCGGGTGCTCGCGCCACTGGGCCTTGCCGACGACGTGCGGCTGGTCCTCGGTCTCGAGCCCGCGCTGGTACCAGACGTTCCACTCGTCGAACGAGACGTTGACGACCTTGGAGGACTGGCGCTTCGCCTTGACGGCGTCGGCCGTGGCCACGACGGACTCGATGAAGTAGTCCATGTCGTTGGCGCTCGCGAGGAACGACAGCGCGTCGCCGTCGTGCTCCTGGTAGTACGCGTGCATCGAGATGTAGTCGACCTCGTCGTAGGCGTGCGACAGGACCGTGTGCTCCCAGGACCCGAAGGTCGGCATGTGCGAGTTCGACGAGCCGACCGCGACGAGTTCGATCGTCGGGTCGACGAGCTTCATCGCCTTGCCGGCCTCCTGCGCCAGGCGGCCGTACTCGTCGGCGGTCTTGTGGCCGATCTGCCAGGGGCCGTCGAGCTCGTTGCCGAGGTTCCACACGCGGATGTCGAACGGCTCCTCGGCTCCGTTGGCGCGACGCTTGTCCGACCACTCCGTGCCGCCCGGGTGGTTCGCGTACTCGACGATGGCACGGGCCTCCTCGACGCCGCGGGTGCCGAGGTTGATGGCCTCCATGACCTCGACCCCCGCCTCCTTGGCCCAGGCGGCGAACTCGTGCAGTCCGAAGGCGTTCGTCTCGACCGTGTGCCAGGCGCCGTCGAGTCGACGGGGACGCTGCTCGACGGGGCCGACCCCGTCCTCCCAGCGGTAGCCGGAGACGAAGTTGCCGCCCGGGTAGCGGACGATCGAGACGCCCATCTCGCGGGTGAGGTCGAGCACGTCGCGGCGGAACCCGTGTTCGTCGGCGTTCGGGTGGCCGGGCTCGTAGATCCCGGTGTAGACGCATCGGCCCATGTGCTCGACGAACGAGCCGAACAGTCGGCGCGGAACGGGACCGACGATGAACTCGCGGTCGACGGTGATGGTTGCGGTGGACATGCGCGATGTGGTCCTCACGTCGTCGTGTGGTGGTGGTCGCTCCCGTTTTACATCGTTGTAACTCGCCTCCACAAGCCGCCGTCGGCGCGTCGTGCCGACGGTGGCGAGCGTTGGGGGTCGCGCTGGGCCGCGCGTCCCGGCCGGCCGGCCCGCTCATCCGGCGGGGGTGTCAGCCCCGGCGCGGGGCGACGCTCGCACGCTCGACGATGTGGTGCGGCACGACCTGCACGATCCGCGGCGCGTCGGGGTCCTCGATCCGGCGTTCGAGCGCGGTCAGGGCGGCCTCGGCGATCGCGCGCTTGTCGAACGAGACGGTGGTCAGCGACGGCACCGCGAACGAGGCCTCCTCGATGTCGTCGAACCCGACCACCGAGACGTCCTCGGGCACGCGGACGCCACGGTCGGCGAGGACGTGGAGCACACCGAGCGCCATGGAGTCCGTGAAGCAGAACACGGCGTCCGGCGACCCGTGCTGGTCGAGGAACCGGGACATCGCTGCGGCGGCGGCCGAGGTCGACCACGATCCGACGGCGATCGACAGGGTCGGGTCCTCGGGCAGGCCGGCCTCGCGGAGCGCCGCGCGGTGCCCCTCGTGTCGGGTCTCGCTCGAGGCGGTGCGGAAGGAGTCGTCCGAGGTGCCGAGCAGCACGATCCGTCGATGCCCGGTGGCGATGAGCAGACGGCCGACGTCGCGGCCGGCCGCGAAGCTGTCCACGTGGACCTGGTCCACGTCCTGCGGCTCCACCTCGCCGATCACGACGGTCGGCGGCAGACCCCGCCCGTTCGCCACGACGCTCTCGCCGAGGGTGACCGGATTGAGCACGAGGCCGTCGACCAGGTGGGCCCGCGCCCGCGAGATGAGGTCGATCTCGCGCGCGGGGTCCGACCCGGTCTGGTCGATCTGGACCGCCCACCCGTGCCCGCGCGCCAGCTCGACGAACGCACGGGCGAGCTCGGCCGAGTACGACGTCCCGAGGTCGGGCAGTGCGAGCGCGATCGTGCCGGACCGGCCGTTGCGCAACCCCCGCGCCGACAGGTTCGGGACGTAGTCGAGTTCGGCGAGGGCCGCCTCCACCCGTTGCCGGGTGTCGGGGCGCACCGGAACGCCGCCGTTGATCACGTTGGACACCGTCTTTGGCGACACCCCGGCGAGGGCGGCCACGTCCCGCACCGTCGGACGCATCGCCGTCGAGCCTATCGCCCGCGGGGACCCGGAACGGCGCCCGCGTGAGCGGGGCTCAGACCCGGGCCGTCCGTTCTCTGAGCGGTCGACCAGCTCCCGTGACCCCGCCCGGTCCTCCACACGGGGGACGTGCCCCGCACTGGGGGTCTCGATGCAGGTGAATGGAACCGGCGGCGTCAGTACGTTGGGAGGACTCGGAACCCCGGCATCAGCCGCTGCGACCGAGCCGACCCGAACCCCCTGATCCGACAGGACCGCTGCCGTGTTCGCTGCCGCGACCGCGCGCCATCGCGCGCGCCCGAAGACCGCCCGCCGCCTCGCCGTGCTCGGCGTCGCACTCATGCTCGGCGGTGTGTCCGTCGGGCTCGCCACGACCGCGGCGGAGGCGGCGACCACGACCGCGACGACGCAGTACGCGCAGGAGGCGTTCACGGGCCCCTCGATCGCGGACTCGGGTTCCTTCATGAAGCCGACCCTGCCCGGTGGGACGAACATCGCCTGTCTCACGGCGGGGACGGACACGTCGCAGACCCCGGTCCCGGGCTGCGCCACCACGGCTGTCGACAGCAGCAACGGCGCGCTCCGCCTGACGGACGCGACGGGGACGAAGGTCGGCGGCGTGGGAGCCAAGGGCGCCGTCCCGATCGCCCAGGGCCTCGACGTGACGTTCGACTCCTACCAGTACGGCGGCAACGGCGCGGACGGCATCGCGTTCTACCTCGCTGCCACCGACCCCTACGCGCCGAAGCCGCCGACCCAGACCGGTCCGACCGGTGGATCGCTCGGCTACAGCGCGAACCACGACTACGGCTCGACGGCGAGCGGCCTGCCCTACGGGTACCTCGGGCTCGGACTCGACGCGTACGGCAACTACAAGACCACGACGTACAGCGGGACGAACTGCACCACCGGTGTCGCCTCGAACACCACGAACGGCCAGGCGAACGTCACCGTCCGCGGCCCCGGCAACGGGACGGTCGGCTACTGCTACATCGCGAGCTCCCAGCCCTCGGGTGCCCTGACCAAGGCCACGGTGTCCAGCCGGACGGACGCGGACGTGCCCGTCGAGATCGTCGTGAACACCTCGACGGCGACGGTGACCTCGAAGGGGATGACGGGCGCGAACGGCAGCTCGGTCCTGCCGAAGACCGCCGTCCCCGCGGGCAACTGGGCGATCGTGTACGACTCGATCGGCGCCACCGCTGGGCCGCAGACCCTCATGGGCACCCTGCCGAACGTGACCACCTCCGGTGCCACGTTCCCCGCCAGCTGGATCGATCCGTCGACCGGGTACCCGTACAAGCTCACCTACGGCTGGGTGGGGTCGACCGGCGGCTCCTACGACAAGCATGAGGTGAACCAGTTCACCGCGACCTCGCTCACGGGCGCGGTGCCGCAGCTCGCGGCCACGGCGTCCGTGTCGGACCCCTCGCCACAGCGCGGCGACAGCGACATCTACACCGTCACGCCGGCCGTCGCCTCGAGCGGCGGTGCCGAGCAGGGCCTCGTCAAGGTCACCACCCGGTTCGACGCGGGTGCGACGCCGAACGCGGCGGGTGGTTCGGACGGCACCTGGAGCTGCGCGACGGACCCGTCCGACTCCAGCGGTCAGACCGTCGCGTGCACGGACTCCTCGGCCGCCGGCACGCAACCCGGCACCGCCCTCCCCGCGATCCACATCCCGTACACCGTGAGCGGCGCCGTCGGCACGACCGCCACGATCACCTCGACCGTCGCGTCGACCGACGCCCTCACCGCCGCGTCCGCCCACGCGACCGCGACGGTCGCGCACGTCCCGACGGCCCTCCAGGTCTCGGCCTCGCCGGCCTCCATCACGGCCGGGGGTGCCACGACGGTGACGGCCGCCGTCACCACGACCGGCAGCCCGAGCAGCACGATCACGGCCGCGACCGGCACCGTGACGTTCACGCAGGGCGGCACGACCGTGTGCAGGGCGGTCCCCGTCGCGAACGGCACCGCGTCGTGCTCCGTCGTCGAGAGCGCCGCCGGTCCGCACGTCGTGACCGCGACCTACTCGGGCGACACCACACGCTCCGGGTCCACGGGCACGGCGTCCGTCGACGTCGCGCTCCGCTCCTCGGCGTTCACCGTCGGCGCCTCACCGGCTCAGACCACGCGCGTCGGCGTCGAGCCGACCTACAGCGCGACCGGGCTGCCCTCGGGTGCGACCGGGACCGTGACGTTCCTCGTCGACGGCACCGCCGCCTGCACCGCCGACGCGAGTACCACGACGCCCTCGTGCACGCAGCCCACCACGCTGGCGCTCGGCGACCACGTCGTGACCGCGCGGTACTCCGGCGACGGCGCGACCGCCGCCTCCACGGCCACGAACACCGCGACCGTGCACGTCGGCCAGGCAGCCACGAGCTCGGCCACGACCGTCGACGGTCACACCACCGCGACCACGACGTACGGTGACGTCCCCACGTTCGCCGTGACGGGCCTCCCGTCCGACGCCGCGGGCACCGTGTCGTTCCGCGACGCGTCCGCGGACACCGGGTCCGCCGACGCGCCCGCGCTGTGCCGGGTGACGCTGCCCGACACGTCCTGCACGCCGACGAGCACGCTCGACGCCGGTGCGCACCGCATCGTCGCGACCTACGCCGGCACGACCGACGGTGACTACGCCGGCGGCACGTCCTCCGTCGCGACGCTCACGGTCGACCGGGTACAGGCCGTCCCGATGACCACCACCGTGAGCGACCCGACCCCGACCTTCGGCGACGAGCTCACCCTGTCGGCGACGGGCACACCCGCTGCAGCCAGCGGCACCATCGCGTTCGCCGACGAGAGCGGCGCCCCGCTGTGCACCGTGCACCTGCCCGCGACCTCGTGCACCACGACCGCGCTGGCCGCCGGGGACCACACGGTCAGCGCGAGCTGGGACGGCGACACCGACCACGTGGGCGGTTCGAGCGACCCGGTCGCCGTGCACGTGGCGAAGGCCACCGCCGCCATCGGCGTGACGGCCGACGGCCACACGAGCGACGCCGACACCGTGACCTACGGGACGACCGCGCGCCTGACCGCCACGGGCCTCCCGAGCGGCGCCGCCAGCGACAGCGTCATCCGGTTCGCGACGACCGGTGGCACCGTGCTCGGCACGGCCACGGCCGGGAGGCCCAGCATCGACACCGACGCCGCCCTCACCGCCGGCAGGTACCAGGTCATCGCGCACTGGGTCGGCGACGACGACCACGAGGCCGTCGACAGCCCGGTCGTGACGCTCGTCGTCCAGCGCGCCACGACGGCGATCGGGGCGACCATCGACGGCGGCGGCACGAGTTCCGTGGACTACGGCGACACGGCCGCGCTCGCCGTGACGGACCTGCCCGCCGGTGCGTCGGGCACCGTCACGTGGGCGACGAGCGACGGGCTGGCGCTCGGCTCGGCGGACGTGCGCGACGGCGCAGCTGCCACCACGGTCACACCGTCGACCCTGCACAAGGGCAGCTACGCGATCACCGCGACGTACACGGGCGACACCGACCACGTCGGCAGCACGAGCCCGGCGGTCCAGCTCGTCGTCGCCGCGAGGTCGAGCAGCATCACCGCGAGCGTCAGCGACGACCATCCCGTCCACGGCACGCCGGTCACCCTGACCGTCGCCGGCATCGCTCCGGGTGCCACCGGGACCGTGACGTTCACCGACGACGACCACCAGGTCCTCTGCTCCGTGCAGCTCCCCGCGCTCTCGTGCACGACCTCGGCCGCGCTGGGCGCCGGGACCCACACGGTGACGACGACGTTCGTCCCGGGCGACGACGACCACGCGCCCGCCAGGGCGACGCAGACCCTGACGATCACGGTCGCCAAGGCGCCCACGGCCGTCGCCGTCGTGCCGGGCAGTGGTGGCACGGGCGCCGGGGGCGGGAGCGGCAGCGGGACCGGGACCGGGAGCGGCAGCGGGAGCGGCTCGGGTGGCGGCGGCGCGGGCGGCGGCAGCGGCGCTGGCCTCGGCACGATCGACACCACCTACGGCACCGGCGTGGTGTTGACCCCGACCGGGCTGCCCGCTGGCGCCACGGGCACGGTCACGTTCACCGACGACGCCGGCACGACCCTCTGCACCGTGCAACTCGGGCGCGCGACGAGCTGCACCACGGTCACCGACCTGCCGACCGGCACACACCAGGTGACGCCCGTCTACTCGGGTGACGCCGATCACGACGGCTCGACCGGCACGCCCATCACCATGCACGTGGCGCGGGCCGCGACCGCGGTCACGGTGCACGCTGCAGCGTCGAGCACCACGTGGGGCGACACGGTCACCCTGACGATCGGTGGCCTGCCCGCGCACGCCACCGGTACGGTCACCCTGCGCGTCGACCACCGGGTGCTCTGCACGCTGACGCTCCCGCACAGCACGTGCTCGACCGCGGGCATCGTGCCCGGCTCGGACACGGTCGCGGCAGCGTACACGGGCGACGACTCGTACGGACCCTCGTCGGCGACGACGGCGATCGTCGTGACGGCGATCCACACGGTCGAGCCGATCGTGGTCCCGTCGAAGGCGAGTGGGTCCTTCACGGCCACCTGGAAGCCGATCCCCGGTGCCACGGCCTACCGGATCGTCGTCTCCGCGAGCAGCGACCTCGCCCACGCGGTCGCGTCGCGCACCCTCGGTGCCGGTGCCACGACTGCCGTGTTCACCGGCCTCGACCCCGACACGACGTACTCGTACCGGGTCGAGGCGCTGAACCCCGACGGCGTCGTGCTCGGCATCCACGACGCGGTCGCCCGGACAGCGGTCGCCGCGGTCGTGTCCGTCGGGCAGCTCGCGTTCACCGGGTCGGACATCGCGGTCGGCATGATCGGCCTCGGCGCGCTGCTCCTCGTGCTCGCCGGCGCCCTGCTCGTCACCGCGAACCGGCTCCGGGAGCGGCGGCCGGGCCCGATGCGGAGCGGTACGGTCTGACCCTGCGTCCCCGGCGGTCGGGTCTCCCCGTCGCCGGGGCGCGTGCCGACGACGAGTGTGCGGTCGGACGACCGCGCACTCGTCGTCCGTGCGCGCGCGTTCCCGCGTCTTCGTTCTCGGGCGTCGCTACCGGGAGGCGCGGTGCGCGTAGGTCACGTAGGGCACCGCGATCACGTCACCGGAGAGCGCGGGGTCACCGTCCAGGAGGTCCTCGATCCGACCGAGCAAGGCCTGGCGCTCCGCCGCCTCGAGCGTGCTCACGTAGCTGCGGGACGCCACCATCGCCAGGAACTCCTCCCGGCTCTGCTCGTGCACCCAGCGGACCTCGTGCCGCTCGTGCCTGGCGAACGGCGGCGCGAACGCCGGGTGCTCGACGCCCATCACGCGCTCACCCGGCTGGTGCATGAGGGCGCTCATGCGTGCGACCCACGGCACGGTCTCGTCCCGGAGGTTCCAGACGAGTCCCAGCGTGCCCACCGGCCGGAGCACCCGGCCGATCTCCCGCGACGCCGCGACCGGGTCCATCCAGTGCCACGCCTGGGCCACGACCACGGCGTCGGCCCAGTCGTCCTCCAGCGGGATCGCCTCGCCCGTGCCCTCGAGCACCGGTACGTCCGGGAGCACCCGCGCGAGTGCAGTACGCATACCGGGATCGGGCTCGACCGCGAGGACCTCGGCGGCGAGCGTCGTCAGCACCCTCGTCGCCTTGCCGGTCCCGGCACCGAGGTCGACCACGCGCGACGCGCCAGGCGGCAGCACCCAGGCGATCGCTTCGGCGGGGTAGCCGGGACGCCCCCGTTCGTACACGTCGGCGACGGCGCCGAAGGACAAGGCGTTCCGGTCATGGTGCTCGTCGTGCTGCATGCCGACAGCCTCGCACGTGGTCACGCGACCGGCGCGGCCGGTCGGACGCCCTGAACCACCGCCCGCTCGGTCGCCCCGGTCGTGCTCGCACGCTTCGTGGCGGACGCGGCCGCGCTCAGTCGAGGACCGGTTGACCCACCGCGATGCGCCGAGCGTCGTCACGCAGCCGACGGAACTCGGCGATCGCCTCGTCGTCGGAGATGACGGCTGCCTCGAACCGGTCGCCGACGGCCAGCAGCCGGAGCCGCTCCCGCGCCGCCTGCGCGGGATCCATGCTGGACGCATCGTCGATCGCCTCGTTCGCCTCGAGGCGCGCGAGCAGTGTGGCGCGGTTCCAGCGGTGCAGTGCGAAGGCCATCTCGGTTCCGTTCCCCGTAGCGGAGCTCGACAACGTCCGCGCACGGACGCCGCCCGACCACCGGGCGTGCTCATCACGCTAGACCGACTGGACGGCCGGACAGTCGCTCGGCGGCGAAGACTCGGTGACCGCACGGCCCGACGTAACACCCCCGAAAGACGCGGACACATGCCGGAAAAAGCGGGGGTCGTGGCGGCGCTCCGACGGGGGGCACGGGTCCCCAGAACGGCCGACACGGCAGGTCGCCCGGCACGCCGATCGGGGTTCAGACCGACGCGAGCACCTTCGCGATCCGCTGCAGGCTCACCGTCTCGGCGGGCCGGAGCTCTTGGGCGAACAGGGAGATCCGGAACTCCTCGAGCATCCACCGTGCGTGCACGAGCTCGGCGGGCGCACCGGGCTGCGGCGGGAAGGTCCCCCCGGCCTCGAGGTACCGGGTCGTGGCGGTCTCGACGTCCCGCAACCAGGCGCGGTCCCGGCCGGGGTTCTGCTGGAGCTTCGCCACCCGGGCCTCGACACCCTGCAGGTACACGCGGAGTCGACGCAGCCGGTCGATGCCCGTCGCCGCGACGAAGCCCGGGAACACGAGCCGTTCCATCTGCTGCCGCATGTCCGTCAGCGCCGGGAGCAGGGCCATCGACGTGGCGGCCTTCAACGCGCGCTCGGCACCACGCCACGCCGTGAGGACGGCCGCGACCTCGGACACCGCTCCGAACATGGTGTCCACCACGGTCGCCGACACGGCGTCCCGGGTCGCCTCGAACTCCGCACGCGTGAACACCAGCCCGTCCGGGTGCCGTCGCCGCACGCCGGCGTCCACCACCGCCGCGAGGACGTCGTCGAAGAGCGCCGCCGTCGACGGGTACGGACTCGTCGCGAGGGCGAGCTTCTCCTGCGCGGTCAGGTGCGACTGGATGTAGCTCACCGGACTCGGCACGGCGAGCATGACGAGTCGACGGACCCCCGCTGGCATCTGCACCGCCCGGTCGGCTGCCGTCGCGAGCAGCCGGACCGCCACCGACTTCCCCTCGTCGACCAGTGCCGGGTACGCGCGGATCGTGCCGCCGGCCTGGCGAGTGTCCAGCACCTGGGGCAGGTCGGCCTCGGGCCAGGTGGTGAGTCCGGAGCGCTCCGCGGTCCCGGGGACCGGAGCCGCGCCTCCCGATCGGGAGGGACGGCTCGCCGCCCGCGCGACGCTCGCCTGCGTCCGCTCCTTGAGCTGCTCCTGCAGCGTCCCGAGCGCCTTGCCGGACCCGACGCGGCGGCCGCGCTCGTCGACGACCGTGTACGTGGGCAGGAGGTGCGGTGGCACGCGCTCCATGTCGAAGTCGGCCTCGGTCACCGGCACGTGCACCATGCGCTGGATCGCCGCGGCGAGCGTCGAGCGGAACGACTCGGTCGGCTCGGCCGGCGCGTCGTCCGGCAGCACCGCCACGAGTTTCTCCGCCCAGTCGGCCGCGGGCACCACGTTCTTGCGGATCTGCTTCGGGAGCGCCCGGATGAGCGCCGTCACGAGTTCCTTCCGCAGCCCCGGCACCTGCCAGTCGAAGCCGTCCTCGCGCATGCGGGGGAGCAGCGGCAGGGGCACCTGCACGGACACGCCGTCGTCCTCGGCGCCCGGCTCGAACCGGTAGCGGAGCGCCAGACGCTGGTCGCCCTGTCGCCACTGCGTCGGGTACTCGGACTCGTCCTGCGCAGCCTCTGCGGCGGACTCGTCGAGCAGGTCCTCTCGGCGCATCGTCAGCAGGTCCGGGCGGTCCCGGCGCTCTCGGCGCCACCAGCCCTCGAACCCCCGGGTCGTCGCGAGGTCGGCGGGTACCCGGGCGTCGTAGAAGTCGAACACGCGCTCGTCGTCGAGCAGGATGTCGCGGCGGCGGGTGCGCTCCTCGAGCTGCTCGAGTTCCTTCCGGAGCCTGCGGTTCGCCCGGTCGAACGCCTGCGGGGAGTCCCACTCGCCCTCGACCAGGGCATGCCGGATGAACAGCGCGCGTGCGTGCACCGGGTCGATGCGGGCGTACTGCACGCGCCGTCGCGCGACGATCGGCACGCCGAACAGCGTCACGCGCTCGTAGGCCACGACGGCGCCCTGTTTCTTCTCCCAGTGGGGTTCCCCGTAGGTGCGCTTGAGGAGGTCCCCGGCGAGCGGTTCCGCCCAGGCCGGGTCGATCCTCCCGACCGTGCGCGCGAAGAGGCGACTCGTCTCGACGAGTTCGGCGGCCATCACCGCATCCGGCTGCTTCTTCGCCAGCACGCTCCCGGGGAACAGGACGAAGCGGGTGTTGCGCGAACCGAGGTAGTCGCGCTTCTCGCGGTCCCGCAACCCGATCTGACTGAGCAGGCCCGACAGCAGCGCGCGGTGGACGGCGTCCGGGTCGTCCTTGCGTTCCGTCCCGACGTGCACCCCGACCTGCTTGGCGGCCCGTGACAACTGCCGGTACAGGTCCTGCCACTCGCGGATCCGCAGGTAGTTGAGGAACTCGGAGCGGACCTCGCGGCGGAACGCACTCGAGCTGAGCTCCGTCTGCCGGTCCTCGATGTGGTTCCAGAGCGTCAGGAGGGTCAGGAAGTCACTCGTCGGATCGGAGAACCGTGCGTGCAGCTGGTCGGCACGGGCACGCTGCTCGAGCGGGCGTTCCCTCGGGTCCTGGATGCTCAGGGAGGCGACGATCGCGATGACCTCGCGGCCGACGCCCTGCCGGCCCGCCTCGAGCACCATGCGTCCGAGGCGGGGGTCGATCGGCAACCGGGTCAGCTGCTGGCCCGTGCGGGTGATCGCGCCCTGCTTGTCCACGGCCTGGAGCTCGCGGAGCAGGTCGAGGCCGTCCTTGACGCCCCGCGAGTCCGGGGGTTGCAGGAACGGGAACGCGCCGATGTCGCCGAAACCGAGCGAGATCATCTGCAGGATCACCGCGGCCAGGTTCGTGCGGAGGATCTCGGGGTCCGTGTACTCCGGGCGGCGGGCGAAGTCGTCCTCGGAGTAGAGGCGGATCGCGATGCCCGGGCTCGTGCGGCCGGACCGGCCCGACCGCTGGTTCGCGCTCGCCTGCGAGATCGCCTCGATCGGCAGCCGCTGCACCTTCGCACGTGGGGAGTACCGCGAGATGCGCGCGGTGCCGGTGTCCACGACGTATCGGATCCCGGGCACGGTCAAGCTCGTCTCGGCGACGTTCGTCGCGAGCACCACGCGCCTGCGGACGCCCGGCGTGCTGCTCCGCTGGAACACGCGATGTTGGTCCGCCGCGGACAGCCGCCCGTACAGCGGCAGGACCTCGGTGCCCGGGTACCGCTTGCCCTCGATGGCGTCCTGGGCGTCGCGGATCTCGTTCTCGCCGGACAGGAACACGAGCACGTCGCCGGGTTCCTCGCGCGCCAGTTCCTCGAGCGCGTCCGTGATGCCCTGCAGGAAGTCGCGGTCGTCGGGGGAGCCGACGCGGGTACTCCGCCCGGCGTCACCGGTGCGTGCGTCGTCCTCGTCGAGATCGGCGTCCACGTCGGCGTCGGCGTCGGTGCCGTCCTCGGCGACGAGGGGCCGGTAGCGGATCTCGACCGGGAACGTCCGGCCCGAGACCTCGATGATCGGTGCCCCGTCGAAGTGCCGGGAGAACGACGCGGGGTCGATCGTCGCGCTCGTGATGATCACCTTGAGGTCGGGGCGCCGCGGCAACAGCCGCTTCAGGTACCCGAGCAGGAAGTCGATCGTCAACGACCGCTCGTGCGCCTCGTCGATGATGATCGTGTCGTAGCGCTGGAGGTCGCGGTCGTGGTGGATCTCGTTGAGCAGGATCCCGTCGGTCATGAGCTTGACCCGGGTGTTCGCCGAGACCTTGTCGGTGAACCGCACCTGGTACCCGACGAGGTCGCCGAGGTCGCTCCCGAGCTCCTCGGCCACGCGCTCCGCGATGGTCCGCGCCGCGATCCGCCGTGGCTGGGTGTGTCCGATGTGCTCGCGTCCGAGTTCGAGGCAGATCTTCGGCAGCTGCGTCGTCTTGCCGGACCCGGTCGCGCCGGCGACGATGACGACCTGATGGTCGCGGATCGCGGCAGCGATGTCGTCGCGCCGCTGCGACACGGGCAGGTCCGGCGGGTACGAGATCGCGATCGGGGTGGTCGGCATGAGCCCTCCAGTCTACGTCGCGTGGCTCCATCCGGGGGCCCGCGGGGTCGTGGCGGCCTGCGGTGGCCGGGGAGCGGTCCGGTCAGGCGGACAGGCTCGCTGCGAGTGCGTCGATCGTCCGCGCCGGTAACGCGCAGACCATGTCGTGACACACGTAGGCCGCGGGGGCGAGCGCATCGCGGTCGACGAACAGCTCGAATCCCGCAGCGGCGAAGGCACGGGCCTGCTCGGGTGTCACCACCGCGACGAGCGTGCCGGGACGTCGCTCGGTCAGCGCCCGTCGGGCCATCGGGTCGTCGGAGCGCTCGACCACCGCGACGACCTCGCGACTCGGTCGAGCGAGCTCGAGCGCGAGCGCGAGTGCATCGGCGTGGCCGAGGGGTTGCCGCAGTCCGTCGTTCGCCCGGCCAGCGACCAGCTGAGCGGCGATCGAGCGGTACCGGGAGTCGCCGGTCAACTCCGCGAGGCGGGCAGCTGCACCCGCGAGTCCCATCGAGCCGCTCCGCAGCGCCGTCTGGGGTTGCTCGCCGGCATCGGTGCCTGCGGCCGCGAGGACCGGATCCGCACCCACCACCACCCGAGCCCGGCCCGCGTCGTCGAGCGTGACGGCATCGTCGACGATGCTCCGCGCCGCCATCGCGTACCGGGCTTCTCCGCTGGCGAGCGCGAGCTCGGCCAGCCCCTCGGCGAACAGCCCGATGTCCTCGAGTGCGGGCCCCGCGGCGGAGGGACCCCGGGGCGTCGAGGACCGGATGACGACCGCACCGTCGCGGACGTGTGTCGCGAGGAGATGGTCAGCGGCGCTGCGAGCGTCCTCGATCATGGTGGGATCCGCGAGCGCCGCCCCGGCGATCGCGAGGGCACGGATGGCGAGTCCGTTCCAGCCGGTGAGCACGTGGTCGTCGAGCGGCGGCGGGTCGAGCCGAGCGCGACCCGCGGCGTCCTCGCGGTACCACGCACCCTCGACGCGTCGGCCGTCGATGGTGCTCTCGCTGTCCTGCGCCGCGACGAACACACCGTCCGCCGTCCGCAGCACGGCGTGCAGGAACCGGGCGATGCCGCGCGCGAGCTGCGGGGCGATGCCGTCGGGGCGATGTCGGGCGAGGGCACCAGCGGTCGCGAGCAGCCCCGCGTTGTCGTACAGCATCCGCTCGTAGTGCGGCACGCTCCAGTCACGCCGGGTGGCGTAGCGGAAGACGCCGCCGTCGAGGGGGTCGAGGAGGTCGGACCCGGCGATCGCGGTCAGGGTTCGTTCCGCCAGGTCGAGCGCCTGCCCGTCGCCGTCGGCACCGGCATCGACGAGGAACTCGAGCAACGGCGCGTTCGGGAACTTCGGGGCCGACCCGAAGCCACCGAACTCCCGGTCCTCGGCCTCCGCCAGTCGGTCCACGACCGCGTGCACCGCCGACGGATCCGGGAGGGTCGTGGCGAGGCCGCCCCGAGCCTCCGAGCCGGCGTCGTCCGCGCCGCCACCCGCCTGTGACTGTGCAGTGATGGCGGCGGCGATGCCGTCGGCGTTCTGGTCGACCTCGTCCCGCCGGTCCGTCCAGGCCTCGCGCACCGCGCCGAGCACCTGCCGGAACGAGGGGTGCCCCTGCACGGGTTCGGGCGGGAAGTAGGTGCCCGCGTAGAACACCCGGCCCCCCGGTGTCATGAAGACGCTGAGCGGCCAGCCGAGGTTCTGGGTGAACGCGCTCGCGCCGATCATGGCGCTGGAGTCGACGTCCGGGCGCTCTTCGCGGTCGACCTTGACCGACACGAAGTCCCGACGGAGTTCGTCGGCGATCGCCGGGTCGGAGAACGACTCACGGGCCATGACGTGGCACCAGTGACAGGTGGCGTAGCCGATCGACACGAACACGGGGACGTCGCGCTCCGCGGCCTCGGCGAACGCCTCCGTGCCCCACTCCCGCCAGTCCACGGGGTTGTCGGCATGGGCTCGCAGGTAGGGACTGACGGCGGTGCCGAGACGGTTGTCGCTCATGGGCCCAGCCTTGCACCGAGGCCGCGCGCGTGGTCCCAGGCCGTCCCGGCTGTGGAGAGTGCCCGCTTCCGGTTGACGTTGTGGACGTCACGCAGGGAATCGAGGAGGGCTGCCCCCGGTGCCCCGTCCGATCCTCGGGGCACCACGCTGTCGGTACAGTCGCCCTGTGCCGACTGCGGATGACGACGGGGACGCCCTCGACGCGCAGCTTGCCCCGCTGCACCCCCGTACGCCTGCGCGCATCCGGGAGTGGTTGCTGCCGTCGGTCCTGCTCGGCCTCGCGGCGGCGGCGGTCATCGTCGGTGTCGTCACGATCGGTGCGCGCGGCGGGCTCCACGCGCTCGGATGGGCCACGGTCACGGCTGCCGTCCTGGTGATCGTCGACGCCGTCACGCTCGGTGCGCTCGGTCATCGCGCCTGGCTTCGCCTCACGCCTCGTTCGGTCGGGGTCTACCTGCGCTTCACGGTCTCCTCGCGCGCGGGCGTCGTCGCGGTCGCGTTGGTCCTCGGTTCGCTCGCTGGCCTCGGGATCGTTCTCTACCCGGCCGCGGTCATCGGGGTCTCCGGCCTCCGCGCCCGCCCATTGCCGCTGGCGCGCGAGGCGGCCGAGCTCGAGCGTCGGCTCCGTCGGACCACCACCCGAGCAGCCCTGCTCAACGCCGTGATCATGATCGTGCTGCCGGTGACCCTCGGCCTCATCGTTCGGGCCCAGAGGACCGCTCCGAACCTCATCGAGCAGGCCTGGACCGTGCAGGCCGTGATCCTCCCGGCAGTGGGGCTCGCGCTCGGGGCGTGGGCACTGCTCCGCCTGCGCGCGTCGGACACCCGCGCGCACGTGGAGGACGCGCCCGACCACTGAGTGCCGATCAGGAGGCACCGAACGGCACGAACGACCGAGCGGCCCGCGCCCAATCCGTGGCGAGCCCGCCGACGTCGAGCGCGGCGAGGGTGTTCATGAGCATCCCGAGGCCGATGAAGGTCTTGACGGGCACGTCGTCCATCCCCGACCGTTCGGCCACCGTGTTCCACAATCGGCCGAACGCGTCCTGCATCGCCGCCCGGACGGTCGGGTCGGCGCACGCCGCGAACCCCTGCATCTGCAACAACAGCCGGTCCCGGTCGCCGAGGAGTTCGACGTATGCGTCGCCCATCGCCGTCAGGGCCTCGGCACCGGTGCGTCCCGCTGCCGCAGCGACCATGCCCTCGGTGAGGCGGTCGCAGGCGGCGACGACGACATCGATGAACAGGGCGCGCTTGTTGCCGAAGAGCCGGAAGACGTACGCCTCGCTGATGCCGACCTCGCGCGCGATGGTGTCGATCGACACCCCGTGCAGTCCCGAACGGGCGAACGCCACGGTCGCTGCTCGGCGGATCTGATCGCGTCGTTCGTCGGCGGTTCCGCGACCGGCCATGGCGTCCTCCTGGAGTCCGTGCTGTCACTTGTGTGAGTGGTCGCTCACACGTAGGTTGTAAGTGACCACTCACAGTACCGTGGAGGAGCAGCGATGGAACAGAACGAGCAGGCGGAACACGTCGTCCACGTGTCGGGCGGCAGCATCCGGGGGACCGCCGAACACGGCATCCGACGGTTCCTCGGCGTGCCGTACGCCGCCGCTCCGGTCGGCCGGAACCGACTCCGACCGCCGCAGCCGGTCGTCCCGTGGCAGGGCGTCCGCGACGCCACCGTGTACGGCCCGACGGCGCCGAAGGGGAGCTACCCGGCGCCCGTCGTGCCGATCCTGCCCGAGGTGACGATCCCCGGCGACGAGTGGCTCAACTGCAACGTCTGGACGCCAGTCGGCGCGGACCGCCTCCCCGTGTTCGTGTGGATTCACGGCGGGTCGTTCCTCCAGGGCTCCGGCTCGCTGCCGGAGTACGACGGCACCGCATTCGCCCGCGACGGCATCGTCTGCGTCACCATCAACTACCGGCTCGGTGCCGAGGGATCCCTCGTCACGGCGGACGGCTCGCCGAACCTCGGCATGCAGGACCAGGTCGCCGCGCTCCGATGGGTTCGGGACGAGATCGCGCGGTTCGGCGGTGATCCCGACCGGGTCACGATCGCCGGGGAGTCCGCCGGTGCAGCATCCGTCGCCACCCTGCTCACGATGCCGTCCGCACGCGGCCTCTTCGCCGCGGCCGTGATCCAGAGCGGTGCCGGCAGCCAGCTGCTCCCGGTCGAGGAGGGACGGGCACTGACCGACGCGCTCGCGGCGGACCTCGGGATCCCACCGACCACCGCGGCGCTCGCCGCAGTCCCGTCCGACACGCTGGTGGAGGCCGTGAGCGGCGTCGTCGCCCGCGCCAGTGCCGGCGGATGGGGATCGATCCCACGTGGTGGTGTCCCGTTCGCGCCCCTCATCGACGGTGACCTGGTGCCACTGCGACCCGTCGACGCGGTCGATGCCGGCATCGCCGCGGACGTTCCCGTCCTGCTCGGGACGACGCGGGACGAGTACGAACTGTTCGCGCGGCCCGCGGGACTCGTCGGCGCGACCGACGACGCGGGGCTCCGTGCCGCTGCCGAGCGGTGGGGGCTGCCAGCGGAGGGCCTCGACGTGTACCGGCGGACGCGACCCGGTGCGACGTCGGGCGAGCTGCTCGTGGCGGTCGGCGGCGACCAGCGGTTCCGGATGCCGACGGTCGCCCTCGCGGAGGCGCTCGCGTCGCGTGGCGTGGAGCAGAGCGCCACGACAGCAGCGCAGGGGTCGTCCGGGACCTGGATGTACCGGTTCGACGCCGTGGACGCCCGCGACAACGACGGCCTCGGCTCGTGCCACGCCGCGGACACGCCCTTCGTGTTCGAGACGGTGACGCTTCCGGAACTCGCCCCTCGGATCGGACCGCATCCGTCACAGCGGGCCGCGCGCACCGTGCACGACGCCTGGGTGACGTTCGTGCGTACCGGGCGCGCGCCGTGGCGTCCCTACGACCTCGATCGGAGGACCACCGCCCTGCTCGCGGAGACGATCACCGAGGTCGACGACCCGGACGGCGACGAGCGACGGGCGTGGAGCGCGGCATCACTCGCGTAACGACAACAGCGTGAGCGCGGCGTCCTCGGGGCCGTAGTCGAACAGGCGCTCGAAGAAGGGATCGGCGGCCCACGGGACGTCCCCGTCGGCGGGTGTCGACTGCGCCACCTCGACGAGCCAGTCGACCTCGGGCAGGACGGCGTCCTCGAACCGGGGCGGTTGCCAGCCGAGGGTGCGGGCGGCCGAGGTGTCGAGCACGACCGGCGAGGGCGTCCACCACGGACTGCGGCCCGTGAACGCGGAGGCTTCCTGGTCGAGCAGGACCTCCTCCCACCGGTGTCCGAGGTGTCCGGCGATCGTCCGGACGATGTCGAGGACTGTCGGAGCCGGCTCGTCCGCGACGTTGAGGATCCGGCGATCCGGCGCGTCGGCGACGAGGTGCACCAGGCTGGCGACACCGGCCGCGGCGGTGGTGTGGTCGATGCTCATCCCGCCGTCGGCGAGGGCGATGTGGGGCCGATCGTCGAGCACCCGCCGGACCACCCACCATTCGCGCGGCCGGCCGATCCCGACCCCGTACACCTTCGACGGACGCAGGACCGTCACCGGGGCGCCGTGGTCGAGCAGGACCTGTTCCGCGGCCACCTTGTTCGCCGCGTACCCGTCTCGGGAGGTCGGGTCGCCCTCGCCCGCGGGGACGGTCGGGTGGGCCTCGGTGATCGGCACCGGGAACACCGGACGTTCGAGTGAGTTCGCGTGGCGACCACGCTCGTCGACGTACACGGCCTTCGTCGAGAGCAGCACGGTCGAGGCGACGTCCGGGAGGTACGGGGTGAGTTGCCTGGCGTCCGTGGCAGTCGCCGCGACGCCGTCCACGAGCAGATCCGCCCCGGCACGGAGGACGTCACGGAGCAGCGCCCCGTCTCGGCGGTCACCCGGGACGAAGCGTGCACCACGGGCGACGAGCGCGTCGGCAGCCGCACCACCCCGTCGCGCCACCACGTCGACCTGCCAGTCGTCGGTCGCGTCGAGCAGCTGCAGGACGATCGCCGACCCGATGCCCCCGGTGCCGCCGAGCACCACTGCGCGGCGCGCGCTCATCGTGCCGCTCCCGGTGCCATGTCGTAGGTGATCCACGGTGTGGCCGTGGCGTGGGCGTCGTACAAGGACCGCGCCGTCGCGTTGTCGGCAGCGGTGATCCATCGGACCACGGACGCACCCCCGTCGGCCGCGACCGACCGAGCCCGGTCGAGGAGCATGCGGCCGAGCCCGAGTCCGCGGTGCTCCGCGGCGGTGAAGAGGTCGTCCAGATAGAGCCCGAGTGTCGCGCTGGAGGGCCGCGCGAACCAGCGCAGGTCGGCCAACGCGCCGAGGGTCCCGTCCGGCCTGGACGCCACGAGGCCGAAGAGTCCGTGGTCGCCCCGGACGATCCACTGCCAGGTCCGGTCCACCACCGCGTCGTCGTGGTCGAGGCGGTAGAACGTGCGGTACCCGCGGTAGAGCGCCCGCCACGGTGCCTCGTCCTGGGGCTCGACCGGGCGAACAGACCAGGTCGTGGTCGTCGTGCTGTGCATGGCGTCACGGTATCCCGTGCCGTCCCCACGGTCGGACCGCTGCCCGGTCCCTGTGGACCGGACCGGGCCTCCCGGCCGTCGGGAGGGGGAGCGAGCCACGGGCAGGATCAGGAGGCGACCGGCTCGGGCGCCCGCGACCAGTCCGCCAGGGAGCCGTCGTAGACCTGCACGTGGTCGTGACCGAGGACCGTCAGGGCCAACGCGTCGACGCAGGCGGCGGTACCGACACCGCAGTAGGTCACGACCTCGGGGGCGTCGAGCACGCGGGCGAAGACCGTCGACAGGGTCCGCGGGCGGAGGAAGGCGTTCGTGTCCTCGTCGATGACCCGGTCGATGGGGATCGCGGTCGTCCCGGGGATGAGCTCGGGTACGGCGGGACCCAACGCGCGCTCGTCGGCGGCGCACACCAGGGCGGCTGGCTCCGACCCGTCCACCGCGCGCTCGACGCGGTCGCGGTCCGCCCACATCGGTCGCTCCTCGGTCGCGAGGAACGTCGACGACCGCGGAGCGAGCGCCCCGAGGCGGATCGGGCGCCCCTCACGCGACCACTTGCCGAACCCGCCGTCGAGCACGGCCACGGTGTCGAAGCCGAACGAGCGGAACAGCCACCAGAGCCGCGAGGCCCACTCGCCCTGGGCGGCGTCGTAGACCACGACGGTCGATCCGTTCGAGACGCCGAGCGCCGAGACGGCGCGCTCGAACCGCGCAACGTCCGGACGGGTGAACGGGACGGCCGCTCCGGGAGCGCTGAGGTCGTCGACGAGATCGGCGAACACCGCACCCGGCACGTGGCCGTCCTCGACGTACGCGTCGTGCGCGGACTCCCAGCGGGTGCCGCGGCCGATGCCCGACGTGCGCACGGTCGCGTCGATCACCACGAGGTCGTCCGACCCCAGGTGGTCGGCGAGCCACTGGGTCGACACCAGGGGCGACGTCAGGAGCGGGGACATGCCGACAACATAACCCGCACCCACTGACGCTCCACAAGCTCCGGCAACACGCCGAAACGCGGGGTCATCCGGCGTCGTGGACGCTCGGACGACCCCGCGTCGTCAGCGGCGACGAGCGCCGGGAGTGTGATCAGTGCGCGGCGGTCGGGATCGAACCCGTGATGTCCGACGACGCCGCCTGCAGCTTGGCCAGGCGCACCCGCTGCCGGTTGATGATCAGACCGCCCGCCAGTGCCACGAGGACGAGCACGCCCGACGAGATGAAGAACGCCGTGTGGTAGCCGTCGAGGGCCGCGCGGGCCTGGTCGAGCTGGCTGCCCTTCGTCCCGGTGAGCTGGTCGCGCACGACGTCGGCGAAGATCGTCGACAGCAGCGCGGTTCCGATCGACCCGCCGATCTGCTGCATCGTGTTCACCATCGCCGAGGCGACGCCGGCGTCCTGTCGGGCGACTCCCGAGGTGGCGGTGGAGAACGCCGACGAGAAGATCAGGCCCATGCCGAGACCGATGACGATGAGGCCCGGGAGCACGACGGGCGCGTACGCGCTGTCGAGCTGCGTCCGGGTGAGGAGCAGCAGACCGACCGCCGCGACCAGACCACCGATGAAGATGAGCACCTTCGGCCCGACGCGCGGGAGCAGGCGGGTCCCGAGGATCGTCGAGCTGAACATGATCGACAGCGGCATCGGCAGGAACGCCAGGCCGGTCTTGAGCGACGAGAACCCGAGCGTCTGCTCGAGGTAGTACGTCAGGAACAGGAAGATGCCGAACATGCCGATGGCGACGAGGCCCATGGCGAGCAGCGAACCGCCGCGATCACGGTCGAGCACGACGCGGAGCGGCATGAGCGGGTGTGCGACACGGGTCTCGATGAGGACGAAGAGCGCGATGAGGACCACGCCGGCGGCGAGGCAGACGTAGGTCAGGCCGTCGTTCCAGCCGTTGGTCTCGGCGTTCGAGAACCCGTAGACGATGCCGACCAGGCCGGCCGTGATCGTGACGACCCCGAGGTAGTCGATGCGGGGCCGCGGTGCGGCGACCGGACGCGGGATGAACAGCAACGCGCCGACGAACGCGAACGCCGCGATCACGAGGTTGACGTAGAGGCACCAGCGCCACGAGGCGTACTCGGTGAGGACGCCGCCCAGGAGCAGACCGATCGCGGCACCCGATCCGGCGATCGCGCCGAAGATGCCGAAGGCGCGCGCACGTTCCTTCATGTCGGTGAACGTCGTGGTGAGCAGCGACAGGGCCGCGGGTGCGAGCAGTGCGCCGAAGACGCCCTGGAGCGCGCGGGCGGCCACGAGCAGCCCGAACGTGCCCGCGAGGCCGCCGAGCATCGAGGCGAGGGCGAACCCGATGAGCCCGATGATGAACGTGTTCTTCCGGCCGAAGAGGTCCGCGAGTCGCCCGCCGAGCAGGAGCAGGGAGCCGAACGCGAGCGAGTAGGCCGTGACGACCCACTGGCGCTGGTCGGTGCCGAAGCCGAGGTCCTGCTGCGCGGACGGCAGGGCGATGTTCACGATGGTCGCGTCGAGCACGACCATGATCTGCGCGATGCCGATCACCGTCAGGACGATCCAGCGGTGGTCCTTCTTGTCGATGGGCGAGGGGTTGCGGACCCCGCCCTCGGTGCGGCGCGCCGCACCCGCGGTGCTCGTGGGCACCGCCCCGGTCGGCGTCGTCGCCGTCTGTTCTGACGTCATGATGGCGTCCTCCGTCACTCGGATGCAGTGGATGTGGAGGCGCGCACCGTCGGACGCCTCGCTCAGTGTAGAGCGAAACGGATGCGCCGCATCCGCTTATTCCCAGAAATCGGGATTAACGTTCCCGACATGCCCACCACGTCCCATCCGGACCGGGAGGCGCGACCACTCCGCGCGGATGCCCTGCGGAACCGAGAGCGCATCCTGGCCACCGCGCGACGGCTCTTCGCCGAACGAGGGCTCAGCGTGACGCTCAACGACGTCGCGCACGAGGCGGGCGTGGGCGTCGGCACGGTCTACCGACGGTTCCCCGACAAGCACGCCCTCGTGGACGCCCTGCTGTCGGCGAAGTTCGAGACCCTGTCCGCGCTGGTGGAGCGCGCCGCCGCCTGCCCCACCGGACGCGAGGCCATGCGCGCGTACCTGCTCGGCGCGCTCGAGTTACGCGCGAGCGACCGGGCACTGGCCGACGTGATCGTCCGGGCCCACCCCGCGTCGCCCGCGCTGCGACGGGACCGGGACCGGATCGACGCGGAGATGACCGCGCTCGTGGATCGCGCCCACCGCGAGGGCGCGCTGCGAGAGGGCTTCCAGGCGCGTGACGTGCCGATGCTCGTCGTCATGGTGGGTGCCGTGGCCGACCGGACCCGCGCCTGCGACCCGGACCTCTGGCGCCGGTACGGGCAGATGCTCATCGACGGGGTCTGTCCGCCCGCCGTCGAGTCGCCGCTGCGCGGGCGCCCCCTCGAGCGTCAGGAGCTCGAGCTCGCGCTGAACGCGGCTCCGGCCTGACCGCTCAGTGCCACCTGACCGCTCGGGGCCCCCTGACCGGTCAGGGTCCCCCGACCGCTCAGGGCCCCCGACCGCTCAGGACCCCCGGACCGCTCAGAGCCAGGACGAGAACCAGTAGTGCGACCGGACGAAGTCCCACGAGGTCTGCATCGCCGTCCACATCGGGTACCAGTACGCGGTGGCCGCGCTCGCCACGGCGAGGTACACGATCACCCAGACGATCGCCCGGGTCCGCCTCGGCCGGGGATCGTCCCGTGACCCGAGGAGCATCGCCAGCACGGCGGCCAGTCCGATGACGAGGTAGGGCTCGAAGGCGATCGTGTAGAACTGGAACACCGTGCGCCCGGCGTACAGGAGCCACGGCAGGTACCCGGCAGCCACCCCGAGCAGCACGTACCCGGCCCGCCAGTCCCGCCGACGCACGAACAGCACGAGCAGCACCACGGCCGCGATGACCGCCGCGTACCAGATGAACGGGTTCGCGATGTCGGTGATCGCGGCTCCGCACCGCTCCGACGCGCAGCCGTCCTGCCCGAGGTCCGTGCCCTGGTAGTACATGCTCGTCGGGCGCACCATGAGCAGCCACGTGAACGGGTTCGCCGCGTAGGCGTGCGGCGTGTGCAGGGTGATGTTGAAGCCGTAGATCTCGGTCTGGTAGTGCCACCAGTTCTGCACGCTGGTGGGGACCCACGCGAGCAGACCGGTCCAGCGGTGCCCGCCGTTCTGGATCCAGGTCCGGTCGTACCCGCCCCTCGTGAGGAACCAACCGCTCCACGACGCCAGGTAGACGACGGCCGCGACCGGCACGGTCAGCAGGAACGTGACCGGTCCCTGCCGGAGGACCGCGCTGCTGCTCCAGAACTCGATTCCCGCACGCCGCCGCATCATCATGTCGGTCAGCACGCTGTACACGGCGAAGAACGCCAGGAAGTACATGCCCGACCACTTCGTCGCGGTCGCCAGGCCACAGGCGAGTCCCATGGCGAACAACCAGGGCCGGAACCACAGTGACGGCCCCCAGAGGGTGCTCCGCCCCGCGTCCTCGCGGCGCGTCAGCCATCGATCGAGCCGCTGTTCCGTCCACCGGCGGTCGAGCAGGAGCGCCCCGAACCCGAGCAGGGCGAAGAAGCCGACGATGCCGTCGAGCAGGGAGACGCGGGACATCACGATCGCCTGGCCGTCGATCGCCATGAGGAACCCGGCGAGGGTGCCGACGAGGGTCGACCGGAACAGGGACCGGGCGATGACGGCGACGAGGAACACCGTCGCGATCCCCACGGCCGCGACCGTGATGCGCCATCCGACCGCGTTCGCACCGCCGAACAGGAGCTCGCCGAGCCCGATGAGGTACTTGCCGAGCGGCGGGTGTGCGATGAACTCCGCGACGTCGGTGTAGATGCCGGTGGCGCCGCCCGCGAACCGCTGGTCCGTCGTGGGGCCGTCGTTGCCCACGTCCGCCGGCCACGAGCCCTCGTACCCGAGGTGGACGATGGACCAGGCGTCCTTGACGTAGTAGGTCTCGTCGAAGACCAGGCTGTCCGGTCGGCCGATGTCCCAGAGGCGCAGGACCGCGGCGAGCAGCGTGACAGCGAGCGGACCCGTCCATCGCCAGATCGCGACCCGCGTCGACGTGGTGAGCACGCGTGCCCACCAGTCGTCGAGTCGTGATCCGCGGGGACGATCGAGGTCGCGCGGGGAGCCGCGTTCGGCCAGGTCCGTCGTCACCCCAGCATCCTAGGGAAGCGGCATCGGGCCTCCCGGGTCCGGATCCTGTGACGGTGGACAGGAGCGGCCTGTGGAGGACGAGGCGGATGGTGAGCGGTCGGTCGCCCGCGCGGGATGATGGACCGGTGATCGTGCTCGCGGCGACTCCCATCGGCAACCTCGGCGACGCCTCCCGGCGCTTGGTCGAGGCCCTCGCCAACGCCTCGGTCGTGGCAGCCGAGGACACGAGGACCGCCGTCCACCTGATGCGCGCCCTCGGTGTCGAGAACCGGCCGCGCCTCATCGCCCTGCACGAGCACAACGAGCGGGACCGTGCCGCGGAGGTCGTGGACCTCGCCCGCGACGACGACGTGGTCGTCCTGACCGACGCCGGCATGCCGGCGATCAGCGATCCCGGGTTTCCCCTCGTCGCCGCGGCGGCGGCCGCCGGCGTGACCGTCACCGCGATCCCCGGGCCGAGCGCCGTGCTCACCGCGCTCGCCGTGTCCGGGCTACCCACCGACCGGTTCGCCTTCGAGGGCTTCCCGACCCGCAAGCAGGGTGAACGGCGTCGCGTGTTCGCCGCGCTCGCCGGGGAACCGCGCACGCTCGTCTTCTTCGAGTCACCCCACCGCGTCGCGGACACCCTCGCCGACATGGCCGACGCGTTCGGTGCCGACCGCCCCGCTGCCGTCTGCCGCGAACTCACCAAGCTGCACGAGGAGGTCCGGCGCGGGCCGCTCGGCGAGCTCGCCGCCTGGGCGGCGGACGGTGTCCGTGGCGAGATCTGCGTCGTCGTGGCCGGCGCTCCGTCCGCGGAGGGTCCGGTCGACCTGGAGGCGGGGGTGCGGTTGGTCCTCGAGCGCGTCGCCGCCGGCGTCCGCATGAAAGAGGCATCGGTGGCGGTCGCGCAGGCCACCGGACTGTCGCGCCGCGACCTCTACGAGGGCGCGCTCGCGGCCCGCTGACGGGAGGCCCGTCCTCCACGTCCGCGCCCGGTCACGCCGGTCTCCACAGGGGTCCCGGGCCACCGTCACCTGATGGGACGCGCCCGTAGGATGGTCCGCATGTCCGACGGCACCGCGTTCTCCATCACGACGCCCATCTTCTACGTCAACGACGTGCCGCACATCGGGCACGCGTACACCGAGGTCGCGGCGGACGTGCTGGCGCGGTGGCACCGGCAGCGTGGCGACGACACCTGGCTGCTGACCGGCACGGACGAGCACGGACAGAAGATCCTGCGGACGGCGTCCTCGCACGACGTCACCCCGCAGGCGTGGGCGGACCGTCTCGTGGCCGAGGCCTGGAAGCCCCTGCTCGACACCGTCGACATCCGGAACGACGACTTCATCCGCACCACGGACGACCGGCACGTGCGCGGGGTCACCACGTTCCTGCAGAAGTTGTACGACGACGGCTACATCTACGCCGGCGAGTTCGAGGGCTTCTACTGCGTGGGGTGCGAGGAGTACAAGCAGCCGAGCGACCTCGTCCCCGGCACCGGAGCCTACGAGGGCCAGCAGGTCTGCGCGATCCACTCGATCCCGGTCGAGGTGCTCGCGGAGCGGAACTACTTCTTCCGCATGTCGGACTTCGAGCAGCCGCTGCTCGACCTCTACGCGTCGAACCCCGAGTTCATCCAGCCCGAGAGCGTCCGCAACGAGATCGTGCAGTTCGTCAAGCAGGGCCTTCGTGACCTCTCGATCTCGCGGTCGAGCTTCGACTGGGGCATCACGATCCCATGGGACTCGGACCACGTGCTCTACGTCTGGTTCGACGCCCTGCTCAACTACATCACCGCGCTCGGCTACGGCAGCGACGACGACGAGGCCTTCCGTCGCCTGTGGCCGAGCGTGCACCTGGTGGGCAAGGACATCGCCCGGTTCCACGCCGTGATCTGGCCCGCGATGCTCATGGCCGCCGGGCTCGAGGTCCCGAAGCGCGTGTTCGGCCACGGGTGGCTGCTCGTCGGCGGCGAGAAGATGTCGAAGAGCAAGTTGACCGGCATCGCCCCGTCCGAGATCACGGACACGTTCGGGTCGGACGCCTTCCGGTACTACTTCCTGCGCGCGATCACCTTCGGGCAGGACGGCAACTTCAGCTGGGAGGACATCGCGGCGCGCTACCAGGCCGAGCTCGCGAACGGCTTCGGGAACCTGGCGTCGCGCATCGTCGCGATGCTGGGCCGGTACCACGACGGCGTCGTGCCCGAGCGGGCAGCGCTCACCGACGCCGACCGTGCGATCGACGAGCTCGCGGTCTCGGTGACCGAGCGAGCCGACGCCGCGATCGCCGGGTTCGCCCCGCACGAGGCGATCGCCACCGTCTGGGAGCTCGTCGACGCGCTGAACGGCTACATCACCGAGCAGGAGCCCTGGGCGTTGGCGAAGCAGCCCGACCAGCGTGAGCGTCTGGGCACGGTCCTCACGACGGCACTGCGCGGCCTCGGGACGGTCGGAGTCCTCCTCGCGCCCGTGGTTCCGAAGGCGGCCGATCGACTCTGGGCTGCGATCGGAGCGGGCGGTTCGATCAGCGATCAGCGCATCGACCGCGCGTGGGAGTGGGCGGGCGCCGAGCGCGTCGTCCCGCTCGAGGCCGGGCTGTTCCCGCGCATCGAGACCTCGGAGCAGGGCGCAGCGTGAGCTCGTCCGACGCCCACGTCCGCGCGCGGGGGAGCGACGGTGCCGGGCAGAAGCGTGACCTGAGTTACCCGCCGCTGCCCCCGGCGCTCGTCGTGCCCGTGTACGACAACCACACGCACATGGAGATCGCGGACGGGGTCGGTGACGGCGGGGACGGGCCGATCGAGTACCGCGAGCACCTCGACCGCGCCTCGAGCGTCGGGATCCGGGGGGTCGTGCAGGTCGGCACGGACCTCGAGACCTCCCGCTGGTCCGCCGAGATCGCCGCCCGAGAACCGCGCGTCCTCGCGGCGGTGGCGCTCCACCCGAACGAAGCGCCCGAACTCGAGCAGCGGGGCCTCCTCGACGAACACCTCGCGGGCATCGACGCGCTCGCTGCCCTGCCCCGCGTCCGTGCCGTCGGCGAGACCGGGCTCGACTTCTTCCGCACGGGTCCCGAGGGGCGCGACGCCCAGGTGCGCTCGTTCGAGGAACACATCGCGATCGCCAAGCGGCACGGGCTGGCCCTCCAGATCCACGACCGTGACGCTCACGACGACGTCGTCGCCACGCTCGACCGCGTCGGTGCGCCCGAGCGCACCGTCTTCCACTGCTTCTCCGGTGGCACGGACCTCGCGCGGCTCTGTGCCGAGCGGGGTTGGTACATGTCCTTCGCGGGCACCGTGACGTTCAAGAACGCCGAGGCCCTGCGCGAGGCGCTCCGCGTCGCCCCGCGCGACCGGATCCTGATCGAGACCGACGCGCCGTTCCTGACCCCGGTGCCCTACCGCGGTCGCCCGAACGCGCCGTACCTCGTGCCGCTGACGCTCCGCTCGATGGCCGAGACCATCGGGACCGACCCCTCGATGCTCGCGGCGCAGATCTCGTCCAACACCGAGATCGTGTACGGGCGGTGGGACCACGAGCCCGTCACGGTGAACGAGTGAGCGAGGCTCCCGGCCCGTCCCGTCCCGGTGCGTTGCTCGGCCCCGCCGAGATCCGCGACCTCGCAGGCCGCCTCGACGTCACACCGACCAAGAAGCTGGGCCAGAACTTCGTCCACGACGCCAACACCGTCCGCCGGATCGTGGCCGCCGGTGGTGTGCACGCCGACGCGATCGTCCTCGAGGTCGGTCCCGGGCTCGGGTCGCTGACGCTCGGCCTCACCGAGACCGGAGCCGACGTCCTCGCGGTCGAGATCGATCGGCGCCTGGCGACGCAGCTGCCCGACACGGTCCGGATGCTCCAACCCGAGGCCCGGCTCCGCGTGGTGCACCAGGACGCCCTGACGCTCCGGGCCGGGGACCTGCCGGACGGCGCGCGGCCCACGCACCTCGTGGCGAACCTCCCGTACAACGTCTCCGTTCCCGTGCTCCTGCACCTGCTGCCGACGTTCCCGACCATCGGTCGGGCGCTCGTCATGGTGCAGGCCGAGGTCGGGTACCGGCTCGCCGCGGACCCGGGGTCGAAGGTCTACGGATCGCCGAGCGTCAAGGCGGCCTGGTACGGCTCGTGGCGCATCGCCGGGCAGGTCAGTCGGCAGGTGTTCTGGCCGGTACCGAACGTCGACAGTGTGCTCGTCGGCTTCGAGCGGCATGAGGAACCGGGCGACGAGACGCTCCGGGCCCAGGTCTTCGCCCTCGTCGACGCAGCGTTCCAGCAGCGGCGGAAGATGCTCCGACAGAGCTTGTCCGCACTCCTCGGTGGGAGTGCCGGAGCATCCGACGCCCTCACCGCTGCGGACATCGAGCCGACGCTGCGCGGCGAGCAGCTCACGGTCGACGACTTCACGCGCCTCGGGCGCACGGTGCTCGCCGCCGCGTAGGGCTCAGCCGATCCCTCCGTGGCACCACCCACGAACCGGGTCCGATCTCGACGGCGATGTGGTGCACCACCAGCCGCCGAGGAGTTCTCTGGAACCATGCCGAAGACGAAGCAGCAGGTGTCCGCCAAGCCCATCAGCCCTGAACTCCACGGCCGCATCGACTACGGGTTCACGGCCGCGAACCTGTTCCTGCCGGGCGCGCTGGGCCTCCGTCCGGGGGCACGTCGACTGTTCCGGTTGTTCGGGTTGGTGCAGGGCGGCCTCAACGCGGTGACCGATCAGCCGTCCGCCGCGATCCCCGCCGTCCCGTTCGCGGTGCACGGTGCGATCGAGAAGAACAGTGGGCTGCTCTACGTCCTGCTGCCGCTGATCACCGGCGTGCTCAAGGACCGTCGAGCGCGTCGCTTCTGGTTCCTCAGCGGCATCGCGCTGGTGGTCGTCTACAACCTCACCGACTGGAGCTCGTCGAGCGGTGCGGTGTACCCGCCGAACACCAAGGTCACGCCGGCCAAGAAGGCGAAGGCGGCGAAGAAGCGCCGCTGACCCGACCGCTGTCGATGCGCGCATGTGACGACGGAGCGCGTGTCGAACGACATCGGGATCGTCGCCGCATGCACCCGCATCTGATGTGGTGCATGTGGCGACGAACCCGTCGGGGAACGACAGCGGGATCGTCGAAACGGGGCGGTTCCGCTGGGCAGAGGCGCCGGCAGGGGTCAGTGGCCCGCGACCAGGGCTCGGATGAGGTCCGCCTGGTTCCCGTTCCGCTCCGCCCAGCGCAAGGGCAGGACGTTCTCGACCAGGACCTCCGCCCCGGCCCCGGCCGCGAGGAGGGCGACGACCTCGTCGAGGAACGCGTCGAGGGGCATGCCGCCGAAGTCGGCGCCGCCGAGCAGGTCCGTGGCGACGGCCGGCGGCACGAGCTCGAGCACCTCGACGCCGGAGTCGGCGAGCTGTGCCCGGAGCGACAGCGTGTACGAGTGCACGGCCGCCTTGGTCGCGCTGTAGGTCGGTGTCGCGGCGAGCGGGGTGAACGCGAGCCCGGACGACACGGTCATGAGCGTCGCGGCCGGCCGCGTGAGCAGGTGCGGCAGGACGGCGTCGACCAGGCGGATCGTGCCGAGCAGGTTGGTGGTGATCGTCGCCTCGGCGGCGGCGATGTGCGCAGGATCACGGAGGTCCTCGGGGCGCATGATCCCCGACATCGTGACGACGGCGTCGAGCGAGGGGTGCCGCTCGACGACGGTCCGCGCGGCCGCGGTGATGGAGTCGGGGTCGTCGACGTCGAGCACGACGGTGTCCAGGCGCGGATCGTCCGCCGCGATCTCCTCGAGGAGGGCCCGGCGACGACCGCCGACGACCACGGTGCTGCCCGCGTCGGCGAGGCGTCGTGCGAGCCCGAGGCCGATGCCCGAGGTCGCGCCGGGGATGAAGACGGTGCTGGTGGTGATGTCCATGCCCTGACGATCGCGGAGTCCGGGCCGGCGGGGCAGAGCGCGTCGATCGGGGGATCGGCGATCCCTGGTCGCGGGCGCGTGCGGGTGCGAGGATCACGGGGTGGAACGGGACGGCGTGGACAGGGACGGGCTCGCGGACTTCCTCCGGCGCCGGCGGGAGCGCATCCAGCCCGAGGACGTCGGCCTCGGTGCCGGTCCGCGCCGCCGGACGCCGGGCCTCCGGCGTGACGACGTGGCCGCGCTCGCCGGGATGTCGACGGACTACTACACCCGGCTCGAGCAGCAGCGCGGTCCGCAGCCGTCCGAGCAGATGCTCCAGGCGCTCGCCCGGGCCTTGCGGCTGACGGTGGCGGAGCGGGACCACCTGTTCCACCTCGCCGGGCACAACGCCCCGGTGCGCGTGCGGCGTGCCGATCACGTGGCGCCGCCGTTGCTCCGGGTGCTCGACCGCCTCGACGCGGATCCGGCGATCGTCGTGAGCGACCTCGGGGAGACGCTCGCCGAGAACCGCCGGGCCGTCGCGCTGCTCGGGGCGACGGTGGGGCTGCCGGGGCCCGAGCGGTACCAGGTGTGGCGGTGGTTCCTCGGTCGGGAGCGCGAGCGCTACGCCCCGGAGGAGCACGAGCGGCAGGCACGCATCCAGGTCGCCTCGCTCCGGGCCGCGGTGGGTGCGGCCGGCCCGGGTGACCGCCGTGCGCGAGAACTCGTCGCGGGGCTGACCGCCCGGAGCCCGGAGTTCGTGGCGGTGTGGGAGCGACACGAGGTCGCCGAGCGGTTCACGGACCACAAGACCTTCCTGCACCCGGAACTCGGGCGACTCGAGGTCGACTGTCAGGTGCTGCTCACCGAGAACCGGGCGCAGGCGCTCCTGGTGTTCACCTCGGAGCCCGGTACCGAGGCGGCAGACCGGCTGGCGCTGCTCGGCGTGCTCGGCGAGCAGCGGTTCGGCCCGACCCCGTCCGAGGGAACCGAGACCCCCGCCCGGACGGCAACGGGGCAGTCAGCCCCTCCGCGGTTGCCTTCTGTGACGACCGGCGTGGCGCGCGCAGGGGACCGTGCCTAGGCTGTTGCGGTGAGCACTCCCCGTGTGTACGTCATCCACGAGAACCCCGAGTGGTTCCCACCGCTCGCCGCTGCGTTCGAGGCCGAGGGTGTCCCGGTCGAGGAGCTCCTGCTGACGGACGGCTCCATCGACCTCGCCGCCGATCCTGCGCCGGGCGTCTACTGGTCGCGCATGTCCGCGTCGAGCCACACCCGCGGGCACGAGCACAGCAAGGAGTACACGCGCGCCGTCCTCGGCTGGCTCGAGCGTGCTGGCCGCTCGGTCGTCAACGGCAGCCACGTGCTCGAGCTCGAGGTCAGCAAGGTCGCGCAGCACGGCCTGCTCCGGAACGCCGGGTTCGACGTGCCGCGCACGACGGCGGTGTTCGGTCACCGCGACCTCGTCGCCGCCGCCGAGCGCTTCGTCGCCGAGGCGTCGACTCCCGGTGCGCCGTTCATCACGAAGCACAACCAGGGCGGCAAGGGCCTGGGCGTCCGGCGGTTCGACACGGTGGCGGAGTTCGCGTCGTACGTCGAGAGTCCGGAGTTCGAGGAGCCGGTCGACGGCATCACCCTCATCCAGGAGTACCTGGTCGCGCGTGCGCCGTTCATCACCCGCGTCGAGTTCGTCGGCGGTCGGTTCGTCTACGCCGTCCGCGTCGACACGAGCGCCGGGTCGTTCGAGCTCTGCCCGGCCGATGCGTGCGAGGTCCCGCTGCCCGGCCAGGCGGCGCAGCCGCAGAGCGGCCCCGCCCAGACGGGCACGGCGCAGACGGACACGGCGCAGACCGGCACCGAGCAGACCGGCACCGAGCAGACGTTCGCGGGAGCGGCGTGCGACGTGCCGACGGCCGGCCAGCCGAGCGCGTTCTCGATCCGCTCCGAGATCACGGCCGGGTCCGAGATCGTCCAGCGGCTCGAGGCGTTCCTGGCCGACCAGCGCATCGGCGTCGCCGGCATCGAGTTCATGGAGACCGTCGACGGTCGGACCGTCGTCTACGACATCAACACGAACACGAACTACAACCCCGCGGTCGAGGAGACGAGCCCCGTGTCGGGGCCCCGCAGCATCGCGCGCTACCTCGGCGCGCTCCTCGCGAGCGAGCAGGCCCTGCTCGCCGTCTGAGCATCGCACCGGCTCCTTCCGTTCGCACCGCCGCATCGCGGTGTTCGAACGGAAGGCACCGGTTCGGCCGCTCCGACCCGCGACCACCGCGACCCGCGACCACCGCGACCCGCGACCACCGCGACCACCCCGGGAGGCACGGCGCCGGCCCGACCGGCACCGCGCCTCCCGACCGTCCCACCCCAACGAACCGGAAGAACCACGTGCGATTCGGATACTGGACCCCGCTGTTCGGCGGCTGGCTCCGCAACGTCGAGGACGAGCAGATGCCCGTCACGTTCGACTACGTCAAGCGCCTCGCCCAGCGGGCTGAGCAGATCGGCTTCGACCTGACGCTCGTCCCCGAGCTCAACCTCAACGACATCAAGGGCACGGCCGCGCCGAGCCTCGAGGCGTGGGCGGTCGCGGCGGCGATCGCGGCGACGACCGACCGCCTCGAGATCATGGCGGCCATGCGCCCCGGCTACCACCTGCCCGCCGTCACGGCGAAGCAGGCCGCGACGATCGACGACATCTCGAACGGTCGGTTCACGTTCAACGTCGTGAGCGCCTGGTGGGCCGAGGAGGCCAAGCAGTACGGCGGGATCTTCTCCGAGCACGACGACCGGTACCGCCGCACCGCCGAGTTCGTCGAGATCATGAAGGGCATGTGGACCGAGACGCCGTACTCGTTCCACGGGGAGTACTACGACATCGAGAACGCGCACCTCGAGCCGAAGCCCCGCGTGCAGCCGCGCATCTACGCCGGCGGTGAGTCCGAGGCCGGCAAGGCGAGCATCACACGCTACGCCGACGCGTACGTCACGCACGGCGGCACGGTCGACGAGCTGCGCACGAAGATCGACGAGATGAAGCAGCGTCGCGTCGACGCCGGACTGCCGCCGTTCGAGGCGTTCGGCATGGCCGCCTACGCGATCGTCCGTGACACCGAGGCGGAGGCGCAGGCCGAGCTCGCCCGCATCACCGACGTGCAGCACGGGGCCGCGTACGAGTCGTACCAGGACTTCATCTCGAAGTCGCAGCTCGAGCGTGTGCCGAGCCTGGAGGACTACTCCGTGTCGAACCGCGGCCTGCGGCCGGAGTTCGTCGGGACCCCCGAGCAGGTCGCGGAGCGGATCCGGGCGTTCCAGGACGCCGGCGTCGACACGCTCCTGCTGCAGTTCTCGCCACAGCTCGAGGAGATGGAGCGGTTCGGCCAGCAGGTCATCCCGCTCGTGGCCGGCACCACCGCGGGCTGAGGGGCACGGCCGCGCTGTGCCACCGCGGTGCCCCTCGGGGTCGCGCGGTGGCCATCGCGACCGATATAGGTTGGGTCCATGACGTCGCTCGCCGCACCGACCCGGGTGCGGACGCGCGCGCCGGGCAAGATCAACGTCTACCTGGCTGTCGGCACGCTGCTGCCGGACGGGTACCACGACGTCGCGACGGCGTACCAGGCCGTGTCGTTGTACGAGGACGTCGTCGCCGAGGCGGCCGACGACTTCACCGTGCGGTTCACCGGCCCCATCGACACATCGGCGGTCCCGGTGGACGAGACGAACCTGGCACTGCGGGCCGCCCGGCTCGTGGCGGAGCGTGCGGGCTACCGCGGCGGGGTGCACCTGACGATCGAGAAGCAGGTGCCCGTCGCCGGCGGCATGGGCGGCGGTTCCGCGGACGCGGCGGCGACGCTCCTGGCGGTCGACACCCTGTGGGGCACGTCGCTCGGTCGCGACGAACTCCTGCGGCTCGCGGCCGGGCTCGGCGCGGACGTGCCGTTCGCGTTCTCCGGCGGCACCGCGATCGGCACGGGGCGGGGCGACGAGCTCAGCCCGGCCCTGGCGTCGGGGCAGTTCCACTGGGTGCTCGTGCTCTCGGACGAGGGACTCTCGACGCCCGCGGTGTACACCGCCCTCGACGAGCATCGCGACCGCTACCGCGCCGACATCACGCCCGTCCGGGACGCCCCCGTCGTCGAGGCGAACGTGCTGCAGGCGCTCCGGGCGGGCGACGCCGAGCTGCTGGCCGACTGCCTCCACAACGACCTGCAGGCTCCGGCGATGCGGCTGCAACCCACGCTCGCGCGCACGCTCGAACTCGGTGAGCGCGCCGGCGCTCTCGCGGGCATCGTGTCCGGGAGCGGCCCGACCGTCGCGTTCCTGGCCGCGGACTCCGACGCCGCGCTCGACCTGCAGGTCGAGTTGAGTGCCGCCGGGCTGACCGTGGTGCGGGCCACGGGCCCGGTGCACGGCGCGCGCGTCGTACCGCGGTAGCCCGAGCCCGAGCCCGAGCCCGAGCCCGAGCCCGCCGCGCCTCAGTTCCCGGTCACCAACTTGCCCGCGGCGTAGTGGGTCGCGACCTGCTGCGCGGTGAGCACCGTGGTGTACACCGCCGCGTACCGCATGGCACCGTTCACGTACCAGGCGGAGCCGGAACCCACCCAGCTCCCGGACAGGCTGTCGTAGCCGATCCGCCAGTACCCGCCTCCGTCGTCCTCGGCTCCGGTGTACGCACTGTTGCTGGCGACGAGCGTCCCGTCGAGGTAGAGCGCCATGCCGGTGCTCGGACTCTGCGTCGCGACCACCTGGTGCCAGGCCCCGTCCGCGTAGTCCACCCCCGCTGCACTGGTCACGATCTGGTTCCTGCTGCTGTAGGTGGCGAAGGTGACCCCGCCGTCGGTGTTCACGTAGACGGCCCGGTCCTCCAGTCCGGACGTGCCGGTCCGGGCGGTGCCGAACCCGATCAACCGGCCGGCTGCCGTGGCCGTGCGGAACCACACCTCCTCGCTGTAGGTGGCCGGTGGCGCCGTCTTCGTCGGCATCGACACGTAGCTCGTGGACCCGTCGAGCACGTACGCGCTGCCACCGTCCCTCGGGCAGGCGATGGGCGTCTCGGTGCTCGTGGTCATGCTGCCCTGGTAGGTGCCGTCGTTCCCGTGTCCGGACACGTCCCGGGCGGTGGTCGAGCCGGCGTCCTCGGTCAGCGGGTACTGGAACAGCGCCGAGCCGGCGTCGACGGTGAGCGCATCCGGACAGTGGAAGTACGGCGCCGTCCTCGCGGTGTCCGCGGGGTCCGTGATCGCCGCGGTCCACCCCGAGGTCGTCCCGGGCGCCGCGACACCGACGGCGGCCGCGGCGGCGAGCGCCGCCGCGACGAGGGGCCACCGCCGTCGGGGTCGCTCGCGGTGCCGGGGGGTCATGTGTGGAGTCCTCGGGTCCGGCGGTGGCGGCGCGGGCCCGCTTCGTCGCCCGGGAGGCCCACCACGAGTGTCCAGAGCAGCGGTACCGCACACAGGCCCACCGCGAGCACCCATCCCCAGGGCGGCAGGTGCAGCGCGGTCGTCAGGTGGTGGACCGCGTGCGGTGTCGCGATGCCGTGCGCCGGCACGGTGAGGCGCCCGACCTCGCCGGCGACGAGGTCGACGTGCGCGCCGGTCGGGGCGGCGACCCGGACGGGCAGCATCCCGGTGGACACGACGGTCGCCTCCGTGCCGCCCGACACGGTCGCGGTCTGGAGCACCGTGGTCCCGACGAAGGGACGGAGGACGAACGCGACGCCGGAGAGCAGGACGGACACCCCGAGGACGCGGGCAGCGGAGCGGTGCGTCGGCCGACGGACGCGGCTCGTCACGAGCCAGAGCGCCACGAGACCGCTGATCAGCAGGGGCAGTGCACGGACGAGCCATCCGACCCCGGGCAGGATCGTCCGGACCGCCCCGACCACGTCGGCGGCGCGGAGACGCCAGGGGTCGACGGCGCCGTTCGCGTCACCACGCGTCGTGATGCGTCCGTGGTCGATCGCGACGATGCGGTGCGTGTAGGTCTCGCCCGCGGCGGTCGGCGGGTGGAACGTGACGACGTCGCCGACGCGCAGGTCGGTCGCGGCGGCGGGGACGGTGAGGACGAGCGTGCCGACGGGCGCGGCCGTGCCCATGGACGGCGTCTCGACGACGAACCACCGACCGCCGGTGGCGTGGAACGCCGTCGCGGCGACGACCACGACAGCGATGATCGCGAGCAGGACGCCGGTGAGCGCTCGCCGTCCGGTCCGACGACGACGGCGAGTGACGGCCCGGAGGCCGTGGACGGCCCTGCTGCCGCGCACCGCCCGGACGCCGTCGACCGCCCGGACGGCGCGGACGTGCGTCGCGGTCATGGCGGTCGCCTCCACGGATCGGGAGGGGCGGGTCCGGCAGCGGGACCCGCCGCGTCGGACGGGGTGGGGGCTAGCTGGCGTACGACCAGGTCAGCGGGACCGTGGCCTGGAGGCCCTGGTAGCTGTTCCCGAGGGTGCTCGGCAGCGAGACGGCGAAGCTGAAGGCCGTGGACGAACCGCCGGGGACGGCGGGGAGCGAGAACGGCGTGGTCGTGGTGCCGAGGGCGGCGAGGGTGCCCGAGAACACCGTGGTGTTCGCGGTCGTGTTCTTGACGACCACCGTCATCTGCGAGCACAGGTCGTTCGCCGTGCCGTTGACGGAGCCGTTCGCGAGCTGCCCGCAGGAGCCGGGGGTGAGGGTGAACGTCCGGGCGGCGGCCGATCCGGTGTTCTTGATCGTCGTCGCCGTGGTGACGGTGTCGCCGGGCACCATGGCGGCCCCGCCGAACTGGTCGATCGACGTGCAGGTCGCGGTGTTCGTCGAGACGGAGCCGCCGTCGGTCGAGGTGCACGTCGCCGCGTTCGCGCCGGTCGTGGACTCCTGCATCACGAGGGTGCCGGTGACGGCCGTGTCACCGCTGTTCGTGATCGACGCGACGAACCCCGACAGGGTCCCGGACATCGAGAACGCGAGCAGCACGGCGGCGAGCACCCCGGTGCCGATCGCGAACCACGTGAACCGGACGCGTTTCGGGCTGGTGGGCAGGACGTGGGACAACAGCGGGCTCCTCGGGTCGGATCGGGTCGCGCGCGGTGTACCCCGTCAGGATGGATCGTCGGACGCAGGATCGGGCTGCGGAACGACGCCCGGACGACGACACCGTGCGGCCCCCTCAGTCTGAGCGGATCTCGAGAACTCTGAGGCCCCCAATGCGGGGGACGCGGTTGTACCCCGAACGATACCGACCAGGCGGTTTGCCGCCGGATCAGTGCCCGGTGCGCTTGTACTCGGACACGATGACGGTGCCGGTGCGCCACGTGCCGGCGACGTGGAACCCACGACGTTCGAGTGTCGCGGTGAGCGCCGGGCGGACGTCGCGGGACGGCGCCCCGAGGAACCACACCGTGTCGATGTCGCCGAGACGGCGGGGCACCGTCGTGGCGACGTCCCCGTTCGTGTCCCAGAGCCGACCGGTGGCGGGGCCGCTCGTGACCGCGGCCAGGTCGGTCATCCCGGCGAAGGCCCGCGGGTAGGCGTCGCGGATGATCTGCGTCGTCGTCGTCGGGTGGTGCCACACGCTGCCGTAGACGACACCCTCGTCCGCATCGGGAGCGAACGAGCGCTGCCGGCTCACGATCGCGGCGGCCTGCGCCCAGTGCGAGTCCTGCTTGGCGTACGGGGTCTTCACGGCCACCGCGGCGGGCACGGCCAGCGCGACGAGCAGACCGACCGCGACGAGGGCGGGGACCCGCGGGCGGATCGACGTCAGGCCGAGGGCGATGAGCACCGCGACGAACGGCAGGCTCAGCGTGGCGTACTTCGGCGAGTACAGGTGCTCCCCGAGGGCCGTCGCGCCGACGAGGAGTGCCGTCGGGACGACGACGACGGGCAGGGTGACCCGGACCGCCTGGGCGCGCAGGGCCTCCCGGGCGGTCCGGGCGGTGGCGCGACGTCGCGCGCCACGCAGGCCGAGGACGACGCCGGCCGCCATCGCGACCCAGGCGGCCGTCGCGAACGGGACCGACCCGGGGAACCACGCCGTCGTCGACACCTGGCGCACGGTGCCCGGCCCGATCCCGGCGATCCAGCTCACCTGCTCCGACTGGCCCGTGGCGACGGCCACGAACGGCACGACGGTGACGGCTGCGCAGCCCGCGGAGATCGCCCACGCGCCGAGGACGTGCCGCGGCACGATCGGCACGGGGGCGGAACCGCGATGCGTCATGGGTGCGGCGCGGGCGGCTCGGAGGTCGGCGAGGCGCGTCCACGCGAGCGCCACGGCGTGGGAGACGACGACGAGCGACAGGTAGACGTTGAACACCACCGCGACCGCGGCGAGGACCCCGTACGCGACCCACCACCGCCGCCCGGTGCCGTGCCGCGTGCGTCGCACCGCGGTGAGGCCGACGAGTGTCAGGCCCACCGACAGCGCGGTGATGGTCGCGTAGGGGCGGCCCTCGACGCCCGCCCAGGCGACGCGGGGGAGGAGCAGGAACACGACGCCCGCGACGACGCCGACCCGGCGACCGGCGATCCGACGGCCGAGCGCGACGACGAGCCCGGCGGCGAGCCCGACGGCGAGCGCGCTCGGGAACCGCAGCGTGAACGGGGTGGAGCCGACGAGGCGGAACCAGACGTGCATGCAGGCGTAGTAGAGCCCGTGCACGGCGTCGACGTGGTGCAGTTCGCTCCAGAGCTGCCCCCAGGTCCGGGTCGCGCTCGTGACGGTGGCGCCCTCGTCGTACCAGAGGGACGGCACCCAGGCGAAGGCCGCGGCGAGCAGCACGCCGAGCGCCGCGATCGTGAGCTCCGGCGAGCGGGCCGAGGCGATCGACAGCGTGCCGGACAGCCCCCGGACGGACCGCCGGAGGGACGGGACCCGGGTCGGCCGCTGGATGCTGATGGCACCGGTCTGCGGAGCACTCACGGCCCGGACGATACGCAGCCGCACTGGCAGCGCGCCGGGGTGTTCGCGCCTTCGCCGCTGAGAGTTCACACTCGTGTCCCCGGGGTGGACGCAGATAATGACGGGGTGCGTCCGATCGTCGAACCGGCTCCGACCGTCTCCGCTGCCCGTCGGCGCCTCGGCTCCCGGACCGCGCCGCTGCCCGGGGTCGGGGACGAGGGCATCCGCCGCCTCGCGGCCGCACGCGTGCTCGTCATCGGTGCAGGCGGCCTCGGGTCGCCCGTCGTCGCGCTGCTCGCGGGGGCCGGTCTCGCGCGGCTGACGGTCGTCGACCCGGACGTCGTCGACCCGTCGAACCTCGCCCGGCAGACGCTCTACACGGCCGCCGACGTCGGCCGCCCGAAGGCACGCGTCGCGGCGGACCGGGCGCACGCCGTCGACCCCGAGACCGAGACGGTCGCCGTCGTCGCCGAGTTCACCCCCGACATCGTCGCGGGGCACGACGTCGTGGTGGACGCCGCCGACAGCGTCGTCGTCACCCGCGCCGCCTCCGAGGCCTGCGCTGCGGCCGGCGTCCCGCTCGTGTGGGGCAGCGCTCTCGGCTCCGACGGGCAGGTGTCCGTGTTCTGGGACGCCGCTCCCGACGGTGCCGCGGTCGACTTCCACGACCTGCACCCCGACCCGTTCGACGACGACGGCTCGTGCGCGCTCGACGGCGTCGTCCCGGCGCTCTGCGGCGTGGTCGGGTCGGTCATGGCCGGACAGGTGTCCGCGCTCGTCACCGGCGTCGGGGACCCCCTGCTCGGCCGGGTCGTCACCGTCGACGCCCGCACGTGGCGCGCCGTCGAGAGCCCGCTGCGTCGTGGTCCGGCGTCGCGACGTCCGTCGAGCCTCCCGGCCGCGCAGCGTGCGTCCGCGCCGCGGATCGCGCCCGCCGCCCTGGAGGCCCGGCTCGCCCTGCGCGCGCAGGGTCGCGACGACTTCGTGCTCGTGGACGTCCGCACGGACGCCGAGCTCGACGCGACGGGCGTGGTCCCCGGGGCGGTGCGACCGGACGACGTCCCCGCGGACGCCGAGGTCGTCGTCTACTGCGCCCGTGGCCCGCGCGCGGACGCGTGGGCCACGGCGAACGGCAACGGTCGGACCGTGACCGTGCTCGACGGCGGCATGACCGCGTGGCTGGCCGAGGCGCGGACCACCGCCGAGCGCCCCGATCGGGGTGGCGCTCAGGGGTAGGGGATGAACGCGCCCACGCTCATCTGCACGTCCTTCGTCGAGGAGCAGGCGGTCCCGTCGCCGGCCGAGCCGCCACCGCGGAGGAAGATCGACGTCCTGCTGCCCGGCGGGTAGACCCGGAGGCCGTCCGGGTGCACGGGCTTGCACTCCGCCGGGTCGAACACGGCGGCGTCCGCGATGTCGATGTAGGCCTGCGCCGCGGCGCCGTGCTGCAGCGTGACCGTGGGGTGCGGGACGCCGCGGTCGAGCTTGGCGGGGGCGCCGATCTGCGTGCCGTTCCCGTCGCCCACGTACGAGACGCCGGGCCAGCCCTGCAGCGTGCAGCTCGTGGCACCCGTGTTCGTCAGGATGATCGCCACCCGCTGCTGGCTCATGCCCGAGCCCGTCCCGGGCTGTTGACCGTCGCGCTCGCCCGTCTTTGCCGACAGCTGGCTCGACGTGCACGTCGAGGCTCGGGTGCCCGGCCCGGACCTGGCCGCCGTCGTCGCCGGTGCGGGAGCGGACGGCGTCGCGGTCGCGCCGCTGGCGGCCGGTGTCGTCGTGACGGTCGGCGTGACGGTGGAGGTCACCGTGGCGGCGGTGTGGTGGTGGGGCCCGGAGGTCGTGCCGGCGGCGCATCCCGCCAGGGGGACCGCGACGAGCGTGGCCGTCGCGGCGGCGATGAGGACGCGGTGCCGTGTTCGCAGGTGTTCCATGCGTCCGACTCTGCCCGGCCGAGCGTGAGGTGGTGATGAGATGGTCACCGGCCGGTCTCACGACTTCCTCATCTCGGTCCTGCGAGGGTGTCGCTCGGAGTCGGAGGGACCTGGACGTGCGGTTGCTGCTGTTGGAGGACGATCTCGACCTGGCCGCCCGGATCCTCGACGGACTCCGGCGGGCCGGGTTCGCGACCGATCACGTGACCGACCTCGCCGCCGCCGACGAGGCCGTCGCGGTGACCGCGTACGACGGCCTCGTGCTCGACCGCACGGTCCCGGACGGTGACTCGCTCACGTTCCTCCGCGCGCTGCGGCGGGCGGGCGACACCGTCCCCGTGCTCGTGCTGACGGCCCGCGACACGATCGAGGACCGCGTCGACGGGTTCCACGAGGGCGCGGACGACTACCTCGTCAAGCCGTTCGCCTTCGCCGAGCTCGAGGTCCGACTGCGGGCCCTGACACGGCGCGGGGCGGTGCTCCGCGTCCCCGTCCTCCGCGCCGGTCCGGTCGTCATGGACGTGCCCCGGCACGAGGTCACCCACGACGGCGTGCTCCTGAGCCTGACGCCCAAGGAGTTCGGGGTCCTCGAGATGCTCCTCACCGCGGACGGCGCCGTGGTGTCCCGGAGCGCGCTCTTCGAGGGGTGCTGGGACGAGCGCAGCGATCCGATGTCGAACGTCGTGGACGTCGTGATCGCGCAACTCCGGCGGCGGCTCGGCGAACCCGACCTGATCGAGACCGTGCGCGGCGTCGGCTACCGGATCCGAGCATGAGGACGCGCGAGGTCGCGATCGCGGCCCGCCCGAGTCCGGCGGCCCGACGGCGACTCGAGCGCATCCGC
The DNA here is from genome assembly GCF_003234515.1 of Curtobacterium sp. MCBD17_034. Taxonomy (NCBI): domain Bacteria; kingdom Bacillati; phylum Actinomycetota; class Actinomycetes; order Micrococcales; family Microbacteriaceae; genus Curtobacterium; species Curtobacterium sp. MCBD17_034. Next base: position 52,092 of record NZ_QKTN01000010.1, read on the forward strand.
TGGAGCATGACCCTGTTCTTCGCGCTGACGACCGCGGCCTGCATGGTGGCCCTCGCGGTGGTCTTCGCCGCGACGGACGCGGCGGCGCGACACCAGGTCGACGACGGCCTCCGCACCCAGGCCCGCCTGGTGTCCGAGGGCGTCACGCACGACGGCCGGTCCTTCAGCTTCGCGACGGGGACGACGCCCGCGTCGGGTGCCGGGTTCGCTGCGATCGGGACGATGCCGGCGGGATTCATCGACGCGCAGGGCATCGAGTACGCCTCACCGCGGCAGTCGTCCCTGCCGTCCTCGGCGGTGATCAGCGCGATGTACGCGGGCATGCGGCACGCTCACGCGTCGGTCTTCCGGACGGTGTCCGGGCGCAACGGCGTCGCGATGCGATGGGTGGCGCGGCCGCTCGACCCGTCGGACGTCGCCATGACGATGGTGGGCGCGCCGGCCGCGGCGCCGTTCAGCCGTCGGTCGCTCGTGCTCGGGCTGGTCCTCGCGGTCGCCGTGCTGGTCCTCCTGGCGACCGTCACCGGGCACGTGCTCTCGGGTCGCGCGATGCGTCCCGCCGTGCAGCAGGTGGAACGGCAGGAGCAGTTCCTCCGCGAGGCCGCGCACGAACTGCGGACGCCGCTCGCGACGCTCGGCCTCATCGCGGAGTCCGGCGTCCGGCATCCTGACACCGCGGACCAGGCGCTCCGGGACCTCCAGGGTCGGCTGGAGCGGATGACCGGCGTGGTGACGAGCCTGCTCGCTCGAGCGCGGTCGGAGTCCGGTGGCGAGATCGACCAGCGGCCGCTCCGACTCGACCAGCTCGTCGAGGTCACGATCGACGAACTCGGCCGTGGTGACCTCGTGTCCGTGGACGCCGTGCCGACGGTGGTGCGGGGGAACGCGGACCTCGTGGAACACGCGGTCCGGAACCTCGTCGAGAACGCCGTCCGGCACACGGACGGCCCGGTCCGCGTGACGGTGCGCGACCAGTGCTTCGCGGTCGCCGACTCGGGCAGGGCGTTCCGGAACGCCTCGCCGGTCGTGCCGACGGCGCCGACTCCGGTGTCGCCAGCGGACCTGGCGTCGGCACCGGTACCGGGCTCTCCATCGTCCGGTGGGTCGCCGACCTGCACCACGCGACGCTGCGGTTCGAGGGGCGGCCCGGAGGCGGGCTCGTGGTCAGCCTCGAGTTCCCTACCGGCGACACGCGTTGAGCATCGGGGCGGTACCTGCGCCTAGGATCGCAGCATCATGACGCAACTGCGGATCCGCGACGCTGCCACGTACCTCGGCGTGAGCGACGACACCGTCCGACGACTCGTCGACGGCGGGACGTTCACCCGCGCCACGGACGACGCGGGCCGTGCTGTCGTCGACGGCCGCGAACTCGCCCGGTACGCCAAGGAGCGCAGCACGGCCCTCGCCGACCCCGCGTCGGGGGTGCAGAGCTCCGCCCGCAACCGGTTCGTCGGGATCGTCACCGACGTCGTCGCCGACCGCGTGATGGCGCAGGTCGAGCTCCAGTGCGGCCCGCACCGCGTCGTCTCGCTCATGAGCGCCGAGGCGGTGCGCGACCTCGGCCTCGAGGTCGGGTCCGTCGCCGTCGCGTCCGTCAAGGCGACCATGGTCGTCGTCGAAGCCCCGATCGCGCCGGTGTCCGACGCGGACGGGCCCGCCCGGGAGGAACCCGCATGACCCGTCCGTCGTCCCGCCTCCGTCCCGTGGCGGCCGCCGCGCTCGCCCTCGTCGGCACGCTCGCCCTCGCCGCCTGTTCCTCCGGCGGAGGATCCGGATCGGCCACCCCCGCCGCCAGCGCCTCGTCCAGCGCCGGCCCCACCGGCACGCTCACCGTGTACGCGGCCGCGTCGCTGCAGCAGACCTTCACGACGCTCGGCAAGCGGTACGAGGCCGCCCACCCCGGCGCCCACGTCACGTTCTCGTTCGGTGGGTCGAGCGACCTCGTCAGCCAGATCCAGGCGGGCGCGCCCGCGGACGTGTTCGCATCCGCCGACGAGACGGCCATGGGGACCTTGAAGAGCGGCGGCATGATCGCCGGGGCGAGCCACGACTTCGCGACGAACGTGCTCGAGATCGCGACCGCCCCGGGCAACCCGAAGCAGGTGTCCTCGTTCTCCGACCTGGCGAGCTCGTCCCTCCAGGTCGTCGTCTGTGCGACGCCCGTGCCGTGCGGCGCAGCGACGGCGAAGGTCGAGTCCGCGACCGGCGTCACCCTGCACCCCGTCAGCGAGGAGCAGTCCGTGACCGACGTGCTCGGCAAGGTGGAGGCCGGGCAGGCCGACGCCGGCGTCGTCTACACGACCGACGTCCGGGCGGCGGGGTCGAAGGTGCACGGCGTCCCGTTCAGCGCGAGCGCGAAGGCCGTGAACACCTACCCGATCGGCGTCGTCCAGGGCACCGCGCACAAGGCCCTCGCCGCGTCGTTCGTCAGCTACGTCCGCTCGACCGCGGGCGAGCGGGTGCTGCGGGACGCGGGGTTCGGCAAGCCGTGACCGACGGGCTGCCGCGGCGTGCCGGGACCCCTCGCGCCGCCGTCCCCTGGTGGCTCCCGGTCCCCGCCGTGGTGGGCGGCCTGTTCGTGATCGTCCCCGTCGTCGCGATGACGGGATCGGTCGACTGGTCGACGTTCGGCCACCTCGTCACGACGCCCGCGTCGCTGACCGCGCTCGGGCTGAGCCTCGGTACCGCGCTCGCCGCGACCGGCGCCGCGTTCCTGTTCGGGTTCCCGCTCGCCGTGCTGTTCGCCCGGTCCGACGCGCGATGGGTCGGGGTCCTCCGCGCGGTCGTGCTGCTGCCGCTCGTGCTCCCACCCGTCGTCGGTGGGCTCGCGCTCCTCGCGGCGTACGGCCGGATCGGCCCCGTCGGCGGGTTCCTCGCCGCACACGGCGTCCGGATCGCGTTCACCACGGTCGCGGTCGTCATCGCGCAGACGTTCGTCGCGATGCCGTTCCTCGTCACCGCGATCGAGGGAGCGCTCCGAGCGGGTGACGGACGGGCCGAGGCGGTCGCCGCGACGCTCGGGGCCGGCCCCACGCGCGTGCTCCTCACGATCACCGCGCCGCGCGCGGTCCCCGGCATCCTGTCCGGCCTCGTCCTGTGCTTCGCACGCGCGCTCGGCGAGTTCGGCGCGACCCTGACGTTCGCGGGCAGCCTGCAGGGCGTCACGCGCACGCTGCCGCTCGAGATCTACCTGCAGCGCGAGATCGACCCCGACACGGCGGTCGCCCTGGCGCTCGTGCTCGTCGCCGTGGCGATCGTCGTCATCGGAGCGTCGTCCCTGCTCGGTCGTCGGGCGATCGCGTGACCGCCACCGTCCTCCGGTTCGGCGTGACGGCACGGGACGTCGTGGTCGACCTGACCATCGCGCCAGGCGAGGTCGTCGCGCTCGTCGGCCCGAACGGCGCCGGCAAGTCGACGGTCGTCGGGGTCGCCGCGGGACTCGTCCGCCCTGACGCCGGTGAGGTCCTGATCGCCGGGCAGCCCGTCGTCCGCGGACGTCGCTCCCTGGTCCCCGTCTACCGCCGCGGCGTCGGGCTCGTCGGGCAGGACCCCGTGCTGTTCCCGCACCGCTCCGTGCTCGAGAACGTCGCGTACGGGCCCCGAGCCACCCGCCTCGGCCGACGCGCCGCACACGGGCGCGCGCTCGCCGCGCTGACGACGGTCGGTGCCGAGCACCTCGCCAGCCGCTGGCCGTCGTCGCTCTCCGGCGGCCAGGCCCAGCGCGTCGCGGTGGCACGTGCCCTCGCCACCGCGCCCCGCGTGCTCCTGCTCGACGAACCCACCTCCGCGCTCGACGTGGAGGCGCAGCGTGAGGTCCGCCAGGCGCTCGCCGCCGCCGTCCGTGGCCGAGACGCTGCCGGGTCGGCCGCCGTGCTGCTCGTGACGCACGACCCGCTCGAGGCGATGGCGCTCGCCGACCGCGTCGTCGTCCTCGAGCGGGGCCGCGTCGTCGAGGACGGGCCCGTCGACCGGGTGCTCCGACGCCCGACCTCCGCGTTCGGCGCCGCGTTCTCCGGCCTGACATCGGTCTCCGGGCACGCCGTGGCCGGCGGTGTCCGGCTCGCGAGCGGCGAGGTCCTGCCGGCCGACACGGTCGACGCCGAGCCCGGAGCGGTGGCGCTCGCCGTCTACCACCCCACGGTGGCGCGGCTCGGGAGGCCCGGGGGTGCGCCGTCAGCGATCCTCCGCCGTGTCGACCGGATCGAGCCGCGCGACGGGCTCGTCCGCGTGGTCGCGGGGGAGTTCGTCGTGGACGCCACCGTCGCGGCCGTCACCGCGTCCTCCGTGCGGGTCGGGGCGGAGGTGGCCGTGGGCCTCCCGGCCGACGAGGTCACGGTGTTCCCGTCGTCGGCGGGATGACGGCGGACGCGGACACCGGCCGTGGGGGCCGCGCCACCCGTGTCAGCCCGCCATCGCCGCGAGCTGGGCGTAGAAGACCGCCGGGTCGCCCGCGAGCGACGCCTTGACCATCGCGCTCCAGTCGTCGACGACGACCTCGATCGAGCCCGCGACGAGCCCGTCGAGGGAGGCCCGGGGGACGTCCCGCGGGTCGATCATGGGGCCGTCGTAGCCCGCCATGATGTCGGTGTCCGCCGCGCCGAGGTGGACGCCCTGCACCAGCGTGCCCTGCTCCGCCAGTTCGAGGCGGATGCCGTTCGTCATGTTCCACTCGGCGGCCTTCGCGGCGCCGTAGGCACCCGAGGCGGGGCCGAACGCGAACCAGGACAGCGCGGACAGGACGTTGACGATCGCGCCGCCCCCGTTCGCTGCCAGGACCGGGGCGAACGCGCGGACGACGTCGAGGGTGCCCCAGAAGTGCGTGTCCATCTCGCGGCGGATCTCGGCGAGGTCCCCGGTCACGAGGCTCGCGCCGGTCGAGATGCCCGCGTTGTCGACGAGCAGGGTCACGTCCTGCGCGGCGGCTGCGGCGGCGACGACCGAGTCGTGGTCGGTGATGTCGAGGTGCAACGGCACGACTCGGGCGTCGTCGAACTCGAGCGTCTCGATCCGTCGCGCGGTGGCGTAGACCTTCGTCGCCCCGCGGTCGAGCAGTTCGAGGACGAACTGGCGGCCGATGCCACGGTTCGCTCCGGTCACGAGGGCGGTCTGTCCGGTGATGTCCATGCTGGTTCCTCCATCTGGTGGCGGGCTCGATCGGCACCGCCGGAGCTACGCTAGGAGTTGACGTCGACGTCAAGGGCAAGTGGCGACCGCCACCCGCCCACCAGCGGTGTCCGAGGAAGGGGCGTCCGATGCGCATCGGCGAGGTCGCACGGCGAGCAGGGGTCAGCCCGAGGGCGCTCCGCTACTACGAGGAGCAGGGGCTGCTCGCGTCGATCCGCACGGCGAGCGGCCAGCGCGTCTACGCGGAGTCCGCCGTCGAGCGGGTGCAGCTGATCCAGCAGTTCTTCGCCGCGGGGCTGTCGAGCCGGACGGTGCTGCAGCTGCTGCCGTGCGTCGACAGCGGGGCGTCGTCGCCCGAGGCGTTCGCCCTGCTCGAGTCGGAGCGCAACCGGATCACCGAGGCCATGGCGTCCCTCGGCGCGGCGCGCGACGCGCTCGACCGGATGATCGACATCGCGTACCACCCGACGCCCGAGCACTGCCCCGCGCTCCGTGAGCGGTCCGAGGAGTCCGAGGAGTCCGAGAGCGTCAGCCCCCGGCGAACGGCGGCATGACGTCGACGAGCCCCACGCCGACGAGGGGCGTCGCGGCGTCCTTCGTCGAGATGCCGTCGACGAGGTAGGAGCAGCGACCCCGCAGGGCGGCCCAGCGCTCGGCGTCCTCGACCGGGACTGCGTCGAGCGCGGCACCGAGGGTGCGGGCGTCGACGTCGAACGCGTCGCGCCCGACCGCCGCGCGTGCCGCCGCGAAGAACCGGATGCGCGTCACGCTCATCCGCCGATCGCGCTCATCGAGCGGGCCGGCTGCACGAAGTCCGCGCGGTCGACGCCGTGGTCCCGCGGCTTGGCCCACATCGCCCGCTGCCAGATGGCGACGACCTCGTCGTCGTCGGCGCCCGCACGCATCGCGGTGAGGACGTCGGTCTCCTCGTCCGAGAACAGGCAGCTCCGGACCTTGCCGTCGGCCGTCAACCGCGTCCGGGTGCAGTCGGCGCAGAACGACTCCGTCACGCTGGCGATGATCCCCACCGTGCCGAGGTGGCGTCCGGTGCTGCCCGACGCGGTCCGCTCCGCGACGTCGTAGCGCTCGGCCGGGGCACCGTCACGCGGTGCGGCGTGCGGCGTCAGGACGACGTGGTCGGCGATGAGCGTCCGGACCTCGGCGGCCGTGACCATCTCGGTGCGGTCCCACGTGTGCCCAGCGTCGAGGGGCATCTGCTCGATGAACCGGAGTTCGTACCCGCGCTCCAGACACCAGGCGAGCAGGTCGGCGGCGTGGGTGTCGTTCACCCCGCGGAGGAGCACCGCGTTCACCTTCATCCGCAGCCCGGCGGCGTCCGCGGCGGCGATGCCCTCGAGCACCCGCGCGAGGAACGGCCGCCGGGTCACCGTCGTGAAGGTCTCGGAGTCGATCGTGTCGAGCGAGACGTTGATGCGGTCGAGGCCGGCGTCGGCGAGGGCCTGGGCGCGCGAGGCCAAGCCGATCGCGTTCGTCGTCAGGGACAGCTCGGGACGGTCGGGCAGCGCCGCGCATCGAGCGACCACGTCGACGAGGTCCGCCCGGAGCAGGGGCTCGCCGCCCGTGAACCGCACCTTGCGCACGCCGAGTCGTGTGGCCCCGAGGCCGACGAGCCGGGCGATCTCCGCCGCCGTCATGATCGCGTCGCTCGGCGAGACCGGGAGGCCCGCGGCCGGCATGCAGTACGTGCACCGCAGGTTGCACCGCTCGGTCAGCGACACCCGGAGGTCGATCGCACGCCGACCGAAGCGGTCGACGAGACCGGTGTGCGGCATCCCCAGCATGACCATGACGTCAGCCTACGTCGCGGTCCCGGCGGCGCTGTCCCAGCCGCGACGGCCAGGAGGCCCGGCCCTGCGCTGCGTGCGCGGGGCCGGGCCTCCTGGGCGACCGCCCCACCAGGTGGGTCGGTGCGGGTCAGCGTGTCAGCGTCCGGACGTGTGGGACTCCCAGACCGCCTTCGTGCCCTTGTAGAGCACGAGGTTGCCGTCGTCCTGCATCACCAGTCGCGTCGCGCCGGACTTGCTCGACTTCGTCGACCACAGCGCGGACCCGGCGCTGTTGTAGAGCACCGTGTTCTGGTCGGCCTGGAGGGTCAGCGTGGTGCCGCCCTTCTTCGACGTCTGGGACGCCCAGGTCGCCTTGCCGCTGCTGTAGACCACGACGTTGCCGTCCGCCTGCACGATGAACTGCTTCTTGCCGTTCTGGGACAGCAGGTACTGGCCGGCGGTGAGCGTCGAGGTCGGCGTTATCGTGTCGCGGCCGTTGCGGCCCGTGTGCCAGTACAGCGTGCTGCCGTTCTCGAGCCGCAGGTCCCCGTTGTCCTCCATGGTGAGCTTGTTCGCCGGCTTGTTCGAGGTGTGGCTCTCCCAGATCGCCTTGCTGCCCAGGTACACGACGAGGTTGCCGTCCGCCTGCATCTTCAGGTAGGCCCCGGGCTTGCCGCTCGTGCCGCTCGACCACAGCGCGCGGTTCATGCCGTAGACGACCAGGTTGCCGTCGGCCTGCATGTTCAGCGTGTACTGCTTGTTCGCCGACGTGATGCCCTGCCCACTGTTCAACTGCGCGCCCGCGCTGAGGGAGCTGCCGACCGTGGTCACGGCCGGGATCGCCGGCGCGGAACCGCCGCCACCGGTCGCGAACTGCCGCAGCTGGGCGAGCGTGCCGTTGTAGACGTCCTGGTCGCCGGCGAACACCCCGGCGTCGGCGTACTGCCACATGGCGTACTTCGTCCAGCTCGCGGGGAGCGTCCCCGCCCCGGACGACAGGCTGCTCGGGTAGCGGGCGATGAACAGTGGGCTGCCGCTGAACGCCGCGCTGTTGCCCGTGCACGTCTTCCACCAGTCGGTGGTCGAGTAGATCGCCGGCAGGACGCCGGTCTTCGCCTTGATCGTGTTCGAGAAGTCCCGGATCCACGACACCATCGCCGAAGCGCTCAGGCCGTAGCAGGTGTTCGTGCCGTCGGTGCCGGTGTACGGGTCGTACTCGATGTCGAGCAGCGGGGGCAACGTCCGGCCGTCCGCGCTCCAGCCGCCGCCGTGCGCCGCGAAGTAGGTGGCCTGCGTCGCGCCGCTCGACTTGTTCGGAACCGCGAAGTGGTACGCCCCGCGGATGAGTCCGGCGTTCGTGGCGCTGGTCCACTGCGACGCGAACTGGCTGCTCGTGTACGAGGTCGACTCGGACGCCTTGATGTACACGAACCGCGCACCCTTGTTGTAGGCGGACGACCAGTTGATGCTGCTGTTCGTCTGCCACGCGCTGATGTCGAACCCGTCGGTGCCCGGGACCGCTGACGAGTTCGCCGCGTTCGCGTGCATGAGGCCGCCGGACACGTTCGCGCCGGTGTTCGCCGCGATCGTCGAGCCCATCGTGTGGTTGCCCGCGGCGTTCATCTCGGCGAGCGACGGGTCACCCTCACCCGTGGCCGACCCGTCGGCGCTCGCGGGCGCCGTGGCGCTGGCGGCGGCGGTGGCGCCGGCGGTCGCGGCGGCGCTCGGCGACGCCGACGCGCTCGCGGACGGCGTCGCCGGCACGGCGGCCGTCGCCGAGGCGGACGCCGTCGCCGCCGTGCCCGCGGTGGTGGTCGTGGTGGTGGCGCTGGTGCTCGTGGTGGCCGTGCTGGTGGCTGCCGCCGCACTGGTGACGGTCAGCAGCGGGCCGCCGAGGACGACGGCCGTGCAGGCTGCCGCGGCAGCGACCACCCCTGAGAATTTGCTGGGTCGCAAGTCGGAACTCCCTGATCATGGGCGGTTCCCTCTGCCGCCCCAACGGTCCGGATGAGCCTAAACGAGCCGGTCCGGATCCGAACCCCCCGGAACGGGGGCGTGGCGTTCGGGGGACAAACGGGCGCGCCAGCGTACCCAGTCCGAACGCGGTGTCCGCACCAGCGTTCCGAAGAGCACGAGCGCCGCCGCCGCCGCGAGGGTCCACCGGAACGTGTCGACCGACGGGTGCAGTTGCCGGACCGTGATCGCGAGTCCGACCGCGAGCCACTCCCACCGCCCGGACAGCACGACGAACGGCACGAGGAGCAGCGCGTACCAGGGGTAGCGGGGGCTCACGGCGAGCAGGGTCACCCCGATCACGAGCACCTCGCCGCTCCACGGCCGGGCGGGATCGGCGACGCGCAAGGCGACGGCCGCTGCCAGGAGCACCACCACGCCGACGACGACGATCGCCGCGTTCCCGTGGGCGACCAGCGACACGAGGGCGAACCGGGAGCCGTCGTCGTAGCCCTCCTCGGACAGGTACCCGGGCAGGTAGCCGAGCACGCGGAGGCCCGTGGTCGCCACGTACGGCACGTACAGCACCGCGAACACCGCGACCCCGACGAGCAGCGCCCACCACGAGCGGCGGCGTCCGAGGAGGGCCGGGTACGCGATCGCGGGGATGAGCTTCGTGCTCGTCGCCGCACCGAGCGCGATCCCGCCCCACACCGGACGGCCGAACGCGACGAGCACCGCGCCGACCGTGACGAGCGCGGCACCGAGGACGTCGACGTGCGAGTTCGTCACCGCCTCGGACGCGACCAGCGGGCACCACGCCCACAGGGCCGCCCAGCGGAGGTCGGCGCGGGCGCGCCGCAGCACGAGGAGCAGGCCGACGGTGACCCCGAGCGACACGGCGAGGCCCGCGACCTGCATCGGCCAGTACGTCGCCGTCACGGGCACCAGGCTGCGGACCAGGGCGAACCAGAGCTCGGCCATGGGCGGGTAGATCGTCGGTACCGAGGGCCGGTTGATCGGCGTGCAGAGGCGCGCGTCCGTGGCGGTGTCGTGGGCGGTCTGGATGCGGTCCCCCGGGCAGTACGTGGGGCCGGTCGGGCTCTGCACCACGTGCGGGGTCGGGTGCCCGAAGAGCCAGTCCGGCCGGATGCCCGCGAGCACGTGGGACGACGGCGTGTGCGCGTAGGGCGACAGACCGTGCAGCTGCACGATGCCGTCCCACGCGTACCGCGCGCTGTCCGAGCTCGTGTCCGGCGGCCCGGCCAACGCCGCGACCCCGACGACCACGGCGCCGCCCAGGACGACCGCCGCCACCGCGCGCCGCGGCACCGCGCGGAGCAGCAGGACACCCAGCACGAAGACCGCCCAAGCGATGCAGGTCCACGTGACGAATGGAGTGCGATGACCCGGACGGAGGAACCCCAGATGCGTGATGCCCCAGGCGATGACGCCCGCGAGCACGAGCACGGTGACCGTGGCCGGGAGCGTGGCGAGCACGGCGCCGAGGCGGGTGGGACGCTCAGTGCTCGTGCGGCGCGGGGCTCGGGGCATGGTGCGACGAGCGTAGTGGCACCCGGCGGCATCACATCCGGCGGTTCCACCGTGATCGGCCCGGAGGGGATGCCAGGATGAACGCCGTGCGTCGGCTGCTCCGTGACCTCCGCCGCGGCCTGGCGTCGCCGAACCGCAACGCCCGGTCCGCGGTCGTGCTCGGGCGCCTGCTCGGCATCGCGTTCCTCGTGTGCTTCGCGACCGGACTGTGGAGCCACTTCCTGCAGGACCCGCTGCCCTGGATGACGTTCCCCACGCGGCCGGCCCGGCTCTACCAGTTCACGCAGGGCCTCCACATCACGACCGGCATCGCGATCATCCCGCTCCTGTTCGCCAAGCTGAACACGGTCATGCCGGCGCTCGTCCAGGACCCCCCGCTCCGCGGGCCGCTGCACCTGCTGGAACGGGCCTCCATCACGGTCTTCGTGTCGGCGGCGGTCGTCCAGGTGCTCACCGGCCTCGTCAACACGTACCAGTGGTACCCGTGGCCGTTCTCGTTCCGGCAGACGCACTACGCGCTGTCGTACGTGCTCATCGGCTCGCTCGCGATCCACATCGGCGCGAAGCTCCCGCTCATCGTCCGGTACTGGCGTGCGCGGGACTCCTACGACGCCGAGGGCCGGTTCGTCGTCGACCCCGCCGTGCGCAGCGAACTCGTGCCGGACCCGGTGCCCGCGGGCGACGGCGCCGCGCCGGCTCGCGCGGGCTCCGGCCGGGAGGCCCGGCAGTCGCCCGCCGCGCCGACTCGCGGGGTCACGGGCCGACTCCTCCGGTGGATCGACGCGGACCCCGGAGGTCCGCGAGGCCGCGCGGGTGACGGCGACCAGCCTCCGGCCGCATCGCAGGACGGACGCCGGCAGCGCCTGGCGCGCCGCGGGTTCTTCACCGCCGTCGGTGGCGCGGTGGCCGCGGTCGTCGTCCTCACGGTCGGGCAGTCCTCCCGCCTGGGCGAGCCGTTCACCCTCTTCGCGCCGCGGCAGCGTGGGCTCGGCCCGGCCGGCCTGCCCGTGAACCGCACCGCCCACGCCGCCGGGGTGACCGAGACCGCCCGCGCGGGGGACTGGGGGCTCACGGTGTCCGCGAACGGCGTCCGCAAGCGCTTCTCGCGGGCGGACCTGCGGGCCATGGACCTCGTCACGGTCGAGCTGCCGATCGCATGCGTCGAGGGATGGAGCCAGATGGCGACCTGGCGCGGCGTCCGCATCCGCGACCTCGTCCGGGCCGTCGGGGCCCCGGCGGCCAGCACGCTGCGGGTCACGAGCCTCGAGCGACACGGCGGGTACCGCGTGATGGAGATGGGCGCGGAGTACACGGCCGATCCGACGACGCTCGTCGCGCTCGAGGTCAACGGCGCGGACCTCCCGCTCGACCACGGCTACCCGGCGCGGATCATCGCGCCCGGACGGCCCGGGGTGCTGCAGACGAAGTGGCTCTCGAGCATCGAGGTGACCTCGTGAGCACCGCACCCACCACCGCTCGGGGCGTCCGGATCGCCCGGCTCGTGCTCGTGCTCGTCGGGGTCGCGGTCCTCGCGTTCGGCGCCTGGACGCTCGGCTCGGTCGAGCGGCCGCACAAGGCGGTCGGGCTCCTGTGGTGGCTCATCGGCGCCGTGGTGCTCCACGACGGGGTGCTCTCGCCGTTCGTCGTGCTGGTCGGGGTGCTGCTGCGGAAGGCCGGGCGACGTCTGCCCGGGTGGACGCTCGTCGTCGTGCAGGTCGCCGTCGTCGTCGGAGCGGTGCTCGCCCTCGTGGTGCTGCCCGAGATCCAGGCGACGCACCACGAGAAGAACCCGACCGTGGTGCCGTTCGACTACACCCTCCGGCTCGTGCTCGCCGAGGTCGTGCTCGGGGTCGTGGCGGTCGGCGCGGTCGCGGTGGGCGTGCGCGGCACCCGGCGCCGCCGCGTCGGCGGGGCCGGTGCCTCCGGCCCTTCGGGCCCGGCCGGCCCCGGCCTCCCCTGACCGCGAGATCGCAGTCGTTGCTGCTCTGGGCACCTCCAGAACGGCAACGACTGCGATCTCGCGGAAGGGGACGGAAGGGGACGGAAGGGGGCGGTGCAGTCGATCAGGGGCGGCGGAGTTCGCAGAACGACCGACCGGCGACCGTCCAGCGCTGCGACTCCCTGAGCCCGGCGACGCGGGCGTCGCGGCGGAGCGCACGCTGCCCGACCTCGGCCCAGGGGAACTCCGCGCTCGTCCGGCCGTCGGCGTCCACCACGCGGGCGTCGTAGGTGCGGTCGGCGTCCGGGTCGGCGTTCGTCTCGACGATGATCCGACCGCCGGGGCGCACGATCGCCCGGCACCGCTCGAGCAACGCCGCGGGGTCCCCGCCGATCCCGATGTTGCCGTCGATCACGAGCGCGGTGTCCCAGTGGCCCTCGTCGGGCACGGGGTCGAACACGGAACCCTGGATCGCGCGGCCGCCGGCGTGCTGGGCGATCGAGACCGCAGCCGGGGAGACGTCGACCCCGAGTGCGGGGATCCCGAACCGGCCCGCCGCGACGAGCATCCGCCCGGGGCCGCAACCGATGTCGATGAGCGGACCGTCGACGACCTCGAGCAGGGACAGGTCCACCTCGTCGGCGGGAGCGTTCCAGCGGCCGACGTCGAACGTCACGTCGTGTCCCGGGCGGTCGGGGTCGCGGAGCCGGATGTGGCCGTCGGTCGCGAGGGCCTGCGCGTACGGCTCGTCGCCGCCGGCGCCGAACGCGGCGTCGCGGTCGTCGCCTCCGTGGCTGCCGCCGGTGGTGAGCATCGTGTCGGTGGTCATCGCCGTGCCTCCTCGAGGTCGCGTCCGGCGTCCGGGTCGTCCTCGCGCACCGCGGCGAGCGCCGCCGCGAACCGGGACTCGGGCGCGAGCGTGGCAACGGTCTCGGCGTCGGCGATCGTGTCGACGTCGAGGAGCTCGTCGAGCAGACCGACGCGCAGCCCGGCGGCGCGGAGCCGGTCGAGCTGCACCGCGCCGGTGTCGTCGCGGGACATCGGGACGCCGCGGACCAGGTCGCCGCGCGGCTCGCGGAGCCACAGGCCCCAGAACCCGCCGTCCGCGGCCGGTCCGAACCACGCGTCGTGGTCAGCGCCCTCCTGGCCGTCGGTGCCGCGGACGAACACGGGGGCGACGTGCGTCGGAGTGAGCTGCGGCGTGTCCATGCCGACGAGCAGGGTGGGACCCTCCACGGTGTCGAACATGGCCGCGAGTCGCTCGTCGAGGTCGCCCCGCACCTGGTGCAGGACGTCGAAGGACGCCGCGGCGGCGGGGACGTGCTCGCCGTCGAACAGGAGCACCCGTCGCTCGGCGGGCATGGCGAGCACGGCGGCGATCGTGTCGTCGAGGCTCGCCGCGGCGACCCGGGCCGCCTCGACCGGCGAGAGCGCAGGCGAGAGCCGCGTCTTCACACGGCCGGGCACGCACTCCTTGCAGATGAGCACCACGGTCGTCACGCGCGCACCTCCGTCGCGTCCGCTCCCGCCGACTGGACGCCCGTTGACCGGTCGGGAGGCGCGGCAGCGGTCCGCGCAGCGGTCCCGTCGTCGAGGTGGGTCGGTCGGGCGGGGTCGAGCCGGTCCTCCCGTCGGTACCGGCGGAGGAGCCGTGACATGTCGCGGATGGCGTTGACGGTGCCGCGCAGAGTGCCCGTGACCTTGCTGTCGCCGATGCGCTGCGCGTACCCGATGTCCGACTCGTCGACGCGCCATCCGGCGCGGTGCGCGGCGAGGACCATCTCGAGCGGGTAGCCGCTCCGCCGGTCCTGGAGGTCGAGGGCGACGAGACCCTCGCGGTACATCGCCCGCATCGGGCCGAGGTCGTGCAGGCGGTACCCGGTGGCACCGCGCATGAGCCGGGCGAGGACGACGTTCGCGAACCGGGCGTGCGGGGCCCAGGCGCCGGACCCGGTCGGACGTCGCCGGCCGAGAGCCAGGTCCGTGCGGCCCTCGGTGACCCGTGCGACGAGCGGGACGAGGTCCATCGGGTCCATCGAGGCGTCGGCGTCGCAGAACGCGATGACGTCGGCGGTGGCGGCGGCGACCCCGGCGGCGCAGGCCGACCCGAACCCGCGTCGGGGCTCCGTGACGACGAGCGCCCCGTGCGCGCGGGCGACCTCGGCGGACCCGTCGGTCGAGCCGTTGTCCACCACGATCGCGCGGTATCCATCGGGCAGGCGGGTGAGGACGCTGGGCAGCGCCTCGGCCTCGTCGAGGCAGGGGAGGACGACGTCGACGGTCATGCCGGTCATTCGGTGCGGGCCGGGAGATCGATGGGAGGCTCCTCCGAGCCGCCCTGATCGTCCTCGCTCGTGCCCGCGGTGGCGTCCGTCGGAACCGCGGAGGCCTCCGTCGACACCGTGGCGGCGTCCGTCGTGCTCGGGGTGGTGTCCCTCGGAACCGCGGCCCGGAGTGGCGCCGAGGCGAACTCGCGCATCCCGGCGACGAACTCGACCTGCGCCGACCAGCCGAGTTCCCGCGCGATGCGGGCCGACGACGCCGTGACGTGCCGGACGTCGCCGAGCCGGTACTCCCCGGTGACGACCGGCTGGGGCCCGTCCGGACCGGCGATCGCGGCGGCCATGTCACCGATCGTGTGGACGTGGCCGGAGCCGACGTTGTAGGCCGCGAAGCTGTCCGGCGACGCGGTGCGCGTGGCGGCGATGGCGGCGATGTTCGCGTCCGCGACGTCGGCGACGTGCACGAAGTCGCGGCGCTGGCCGCCGTCCTCGAACACACGGGGTGCCTCGCCCCGGGCGATCGCGGACCGGAAGAGCGATGCGACGCCGGCGTACGGCGTGTTCGCGGGCATGCCCGGACCGTAGACGTTGTGGTACCGCAGGGCGATCGCCCGGCCACCGGTGGCCCGTGCCCACGACGACGCCAGGTGCTCCTGCGCCGCCTTCGTCTGCGCGTACACGTTCCGGGGGTCGAGGGCGGCCGACTCGTCGATGAGCTCCGGCACGAGCGGGTGTCCGTCCGGCCCGATGGGCTCGAAGCGGCCGGCGTCGAGGTCCTCGCGGCGGCGTGCGGGCGGGCGCGCCGGGTCCCCCGAGGAGGTCCGGTAGGCACCCTCGCCGTAGACGACCATCGAGCTCGCGACGACGAACCGGTCGACGCCCGCGCGGTCCATTGCGGCGAGGACGGACGCCGTCCCGACGTCGTTGCTCGACACGTAGTCCGGGGCGTCCTGGAAGTCCACGCCGAGCCCCACCTTGGCGGCCTGGTGGCACACGACGTCGATGCCCACGAGTGCGGCGTCCACCGCGTCGGCGTCGCGCACGTCCCCGCGGACGACCTCGACCCCGAGCGCGTCGAGCTCCTCGACCAGACCCGTCGGATCGCCGTGGACGTCCGGGCGGAACGAGTCGAGCACGCGCACCGTGTACCCCGCGGCGACGGCGCGCCGCACGATCTCCGAGCCGATGAAGCCCGCGCCGCCGGTCACGAGCAGGTGCTCGCCGTGCGGCCGGGAGGCCGTGGTGCCGTCCGTCATGCCCGGACCGCCCGCGCCATGACCGACGCGGACGCCTCGGCCGGCACGAGTTCGCGCGGGGTGTGGTCGTCGGGCACCGCGCCGACGATCGCCTCGATCGCGTGGACGATGACCGCGTTCGCCGCGGCGAGGCGCTCCATGACGAGGTGGTGCGTCACGGCGCCGGTGTCGTCGGCCGGCGCCGCGTCGGCCCCTGCGTCGGCGGCCGGTGCGTCGGCGGCCGGTGCGTCCTCGGCCGGCGCGAGCCCGGCGTCGGCGTCCGTCACGAACGACAGGTTCACGGTCCCGATGCCGAGCTCGGCGGCGAGCTGCACCTCGGGTGACATCGTCATGTTGATGGTGTGACCGCCCGCCTCACGCATCCAGACGGACTCGGCGCGGGTCGAGAACCGCGGGCCCTGGATGACGACACAGGTGCCGGTCGGCTGCAGCGGCACGCCGAGATCGGTCAGCGCCCGCACCGCGATGCGCCGCAGCACGGGGTCGAACGGGTCGGCGAACGACAGGTGCTGGACACCGCCCTCGTCGAAGAACGTGTCCTGCCGCCCCCACGTCCGGTCGATGACCTGGTCCGTCACGACGAAGGTCCCCGGCGGGTACTCGGGGTGCAGACCGCCCACGGCCGAGCTCGACACGATCGCGCGCACGCCGAGGGACCGCAGCGCCCAGACGTTCGCCCGGTACTCGATCCGGTGCGGCGGCACCGAGTGCTCCCGCCCGTGCCGGGTGAGGAACGCGACCCGGCGCCCCGCCATGGTGCCGACGGTGATCGGACTCGAGGGGCGCCCGTAGGGGGTGTCGACCTCGATCTCGGTCGCCGTGCCCTCGGCGAACAGCGAGTACAGGCCGGACCCGCCGATCACGCCGATGGGCACGGCGTCGGTCGGTGTGCTTGCAGGGTCGGCGTGGGGATCGTCGAGCGGGGTGGAGCTGTCCACGTGGTGGCGTCCTTCCGGGGGCAGAGCGAGGTCCCGGTTACGCTATCGGCAGACGTTCGGCTGACGTTAGGCATGTCTCCAGCAGCCCGGACGATCCGGACGACGAGGAGCACGATGCGCACCATCGAGGACCACCGGCTCGCGATCGCGGACCTCGTCGCCCCCGTGCTCGCGGCACTCGCCGTGGCGCCGGGCGGCCGGGAGGACCGGCTCGTCGACGACCTCGCCGCGGAGCCCCTCGCCGGGCACGCCGCCCGCGTCCTCGCCGTCGGCATCACCGCCCCGATCGACCTGCCGCCGTTCGACAACAGTCAGATGGACGGGTTCGCGCTCCGCGCCGCCGACGCCGGCGTCCCCCTCCGCGTGGTGGCCCCGATCGCCGCCGGCGCCGCCCCGCCGCCGCTCGCGCCCGGCACGGCCGCGCCGATCATGACCGGGGCGGCCGTCCCCGCGGGTGCCGACGTCGTCGTGCCGGTCGAGGCGGTCCCGCCCGGCCGGTTCCCCGCCGCGCTCGACCTGCCGACCGTGACCATCGCCGAGGCACCCGCGGTCGGGACGTTCGTGCGGCGACGGGGGTCGGACCTCCCGGTCGGCGGGGTGCTCGCGACCGCCGGGGCGGCGTGCACGCCCGCCCTGCTCGGTCTGCTCGCCGCCGCAGGGGTCGAGCGGGTGACGCTCGTCCGGCGACCACGGGTCCTCGTCGTGTCGACGGGCTCGGAGGTCGCACCGCCCGATGGTGCCGGCGGTGCCGGTGCCGACCGCGGGGGCGTGGCGGGCGCGACCATCGGCGACGCGAACGGTGCCGCGCTCCGCGCCGCGCTCGCCGAGGTGGGCGCGGAGACCCGCGCGGTCCGGGTGCCCGACGACGTCGACCGGTTCCGGGGCGCGGTGACCGCGGCCGTCGGCGACTGGGCCGACCTCGTCGTCACCACGGGCGGGATCAGCATGGGTGCGTTCGAGGTCGTGCGCGAGGCCCTGGAGCCCGCCGGACTCACCGTGACCGGGGTCGCCATGCAGCCCGGCGGGCCGCAGGCGTTCGGCTCCGTGCCCTTCGGCGACCGGGCGGTCCCCGTCGTCGCGTTCCCCGGCAACCCCGTGTCGGCCCTCGTGTCGTTCGAGGTGTTCCTGCGCCCCGTGTTCGCCCGCCACGCCGGCCTGCCCGACCGTCCGGCCGAGTCGTTCCCCGCCGGGGAGGCCGCCGCGTCACCGTCCGGGAAACACCAGATCCGACGGGGCAGGGTGGAGGACGGCACGATCCGCTTCGTCGGCGGACCGAGTTCCCACCTGCTCGCGCACCTCGCCGAGGCGACGCACCTCGTGCACGTCCCCGTCGACACGGACACCGTGTCGCCGGGCGACGTCCTGACCACCTGGAGGATCCGATGACCGACGCGCTCTCCCACGTCCGCCCCGACGGCTCGGCGCACATGGTCGATGTCTCCGGGAAGGACGTCACGACACGGTCCGCCACGGCCACGGCGACGCTCGTCACCCGACCGGACGTCGTCGCCCGCATCCTCGACGGCACGCTCCCGAAGGGCGAGGTCGTCGGCACCGCCCGCATCGCGGCGATCATGGCCGTCAAGCGCACGAGCGACCTCATCCCGCTCTGCCACCCGCTGCCGATCAGCGGCGTCGAGGTCGAGGTCACGGGGCAGGACGACCGGGTCGTCGTCACCGTCGCCGTCCGGACCACCGCCCGCACCGGCGTCGAGATGGAGGCCCTCACCGGCGCGAGCGTCGGGGCCCTGACCGTCTACGACATGGTCAAGGCCGTCGACCGCAGCGCCGTCGTCACGGACGTCCGGGTGCTCGAGAAGCACGGCGGCCGCTCGGGCGGCTGGAGCGCGTCGTGAGCGGGGACGTGCCGGCGACCGGGGCACCGACGCCGGCGAACGCCGCCGGGGCCGAGTTCGGGACCGGGGCTGCGGCCGGACCCGGGTCCGGGGCCGGGGCATCGTCCGCCGGCCGCGGCCGCGGTGCCGTCGTCGTCGTGTCCACCCAGGCCGCCGCGGACGAGTCCCTCGACACCACCGGCCCCGTGATCTGCGACTGGATGCGGCAGCGCGGGTTCAGTGTCGAGAGCGCTGTCATCGTGGCCGACGGCGGCCCGATCGCCGACATCGTCGCGGCCGAACTCGCCGGCGGCGCCAGGATCGTCGTGCTCACGGGTGGCACCGGTGTCACCCCGACCGACCGCACGCCCGAGGCCGTCGCGCCGTTCATCGACCTCGAGATCCCCGGGATCATCGAGGAGCTCCGTCGGCGCGGGGCCCAGGCATCGACCCGCGCCCTGCTCACCCGCGGTGTGGCCGGCCTCGCCGCGGGCGGGACCTTCGTCGTCACGCTGCCCGGGTCGCGCGGGGGTGTCCGCGACGGCCTCGACGTCATCGACGGCGTGCTCGACCACCTGCTCGACCAGGTCGCCGGCGAGGGACACGCGCCCCGCGGTGCCGGAGGTGCGTCGTGAGCGACGAGCGCGGCGGGGCGCACGCGGCCCCGGGTCTCCCCGTCGATGGTGCTGACCGAGCCGGGTCCGGTGGCGGGGGCGAGCCGGGCCTCCCCGACGCCGTCGTGCGCGCCGACGTCGTCGACCGCGCGATCAGCGTCGCCGAGCTGGAGGCCGTGGTCCCCACCGACGCCGACGGTGCGGTCGTGACCTTCGCCGGGGTCGTGCGCGACCACGACGGCGGCAAGGGCGTGCACGCGCTCGGGTACGAGGCGCACCCCACGGCCGCGGCCGTCATCGCGCGGGTTGCCGGGGCGGTCGCAGGGGAGCACCCCGGTGTCCGGATCGGGGTCCTGCACCGGGTCGGGGACCTCGTCGTCGGCGACGTCGCGCTCGCGGCCGTCGTGGCGTCACCGCATCGGGCCGAGGCCTTCGCGGCGTGCTCCGCGCTCGTCGACCGGGTCAAGGACGAGGTGCCGATCTGGAAGCACCAGCGGTTCACCGACGGGACGGACGAGTGGGTGGCGGCGCTGTAGCCCCCGCCCCCCCCCCCCCCCCCCCCCCTTTACACACAGCAGCCCCCCCC
>NZ_QKTN01000011.1:0-68083 GCF_003234515.1 Curtobacterium sp. MCBD17_034
TCGCTCCGGGACACTGTCCCGGCCGCTCCGCCGCACCTTTGGGGTGACGAGTGATTACTTTACGCACCACCCCACCACCCAGCAAACCACCCCACATCCCGGGCGTGTCGCAGCCGCCTCCAGGATGCACCGCCAGTGCTGATGGACGCCCCAGGTACGACAGAACGCCCGTCCTCACCGGGAGTCCGGGCGTTCGTGGTCGAGGCGGTTCAGCCGATGGTGACGCCGGCCAACGTCTTCTTCCCGCGCCGGAGCACGACCACTCCCCCGGCCAGGACATCAGCGTCGATGCGCGCGGTCGGGTCGGTGACGCGCTGGTTGTTCACCGAGACCCCGCCCTCCTCGACCGCACGCCGGGCCTTGCCGAGGGACTCGACGAGTCCGGTCTCCACCAGCGCGCGTGTGACGTCGACGTCGGGTGCGAGCGTGACCGACGGCAACTCCGCGATCGCGGCGCGGAGGGTCCCCGCGTCCAGGGCGGCGAGGTCACCGTTGCCGAACAGCGCCGACGCGGCCTCGATCGCCGCCCGCGTCGCCGCTTCGCCGTGCACCAGCGACGTCACCGCGAACGCGAGCGCGCGCTGGGCTTCTCGCCGGAAGGGCTCGTCCGCCACCGCCTGCTCGAGCCGCTCGATCTCGGCGCGCGAGAGGAACGTGAACGCCTTGAGCCGCTCGATCACGTCCGCGTCCGCCGTGTTGAGCCAGAACTGGTAGAACGCGTACGGCGTCGTCATCTCCGGGTCGAGCCAGACGGCGTTGCCCTCGCTCTTGCCGAACTTCGTGCCGTCGGAGTTCGTGATGAGCGGAGTCCCGAGCGCGTGGACGACGGCACCCTCGGTGCGGCGGATCAGTTCGGTGCCGCTCGTCAGGTTGCCCCACTGGTCGCTGCCGCCCGTCTGCAACGTGCAGCCGTACTGACGGTGGAGCTCGCGGTAGTCGAGGCCCTGGAGGATCTGGTAGCTGAACTCGGTGTAGCTGATCCCGGCGTCCGAGTTCAGCCGAGCTGCCACCGCGTCCTTGCGGAGCATCGTGTTGACGCGGAAGTACTTGCCGATGTCACGCAGGAAGTCGATGGCGGACAGCGGCGCCGTCCAGTCGAGGTTGTTCACCATGCGCAGCCCGTTCTCGCCGTCGGGACTGAGGAACCGCGACACCTGCGCGCGGAGGCGCGTCACCCACTCCTCGACGGTCGCGCGGTCGTTGAGGGTCCGTTCGGCGGTCGGTCGGGGGTCACCGATGAGCCCGGTGGACCCACCGACCAGGCCGAGCGGCTTGTGGCCGGCCAGCTGCAGTCGGCGCATGAGCAGGAGCTGGTACAGGTTCCCGCAGTGCAGGCTCGGCGCGGTCGGGTCGAACCCGCAGTAGTACGTCAACGGACCGGCTTCGAGCGCTGCCCGCAATGCGGTCTCGTCGGTCGAGACGTGGACGAGCCCGCGCCACTGCAGTTCGTCCCAGATCGAGTCGAAGGACGGGTCGTTCTGCTGGCGCGTCAGGACCTCGGGAACGGTATCGCTGGGCACCCCGTCATCGTAGTGCGCGTCGCCCACCCGACTGCGCTCAGTCCGTCGCCTGGGGATGGCGCCGGTACGAGGACACGGTCGGTTCGCCCGTCAGCCAGAATCGCCACGGGAACGCGCGCCCTCCCGCCACGCCCCCGACACCGACCCGCGGGCCGACGGAGATCCGCGGTCTGCCGTCCGCGAGGGATTCGTCGAGGAGCGCGGTCGTCGACGAGGCGAGTCGCTCCTCCAGTCCGTCGGCGAAGCGGAGGACGTAGGGTCCGCGGCCGTCGAGCACGCTCGAACCGTCGTCCGCGAGCATCGCGCCGAGCGCCTGACCGAGGTTGCCCGGCCCGCGGGCGAGACCGACGTCGGGCACGCGGTCACCGCGTCGCTCCCGCGCAAGCGACACGCCCTCGACCACCGCGCCCGCGCGCAGCAACGACCCGGAGGCGAATCCGTCCGGTCCGCTGACGACGTTGAGGCAGGTGTGGATGCCGTACGAGCGATAGGCGTACAGGGTCCCTGGCGCACCGAACAGGTGACGGTTGCGCTGCCGCGGACCGCGGAACGCGTGCGACCCCGGGTCGGTCTCGCCCATGTAGGCCTCGACCTCGGTGATGCGCACGGTCACGCCGCGACCGGTGATGGTCGCACCGAGCAGCGCGGGAGCAGCCGCCAGCGCGGGCTCGCCGAGCACCCCCGCCTCGTCGATCACGCGAGCGGCGCCGCCTCGGTCAGCGATCGGATCCGAGCGGTGAGGGCCACGACCTGTTCGGCGACGCGCTCCGGTGCCGTCCCTCCGGCACCAGCGCGACTGGCGACGCTCCCCTCGACGGTCAGGACCGAGCGGACGTCCGGGGTCAGGTGTTCGGAGACGGACCGGTAATCCGCATCACTCGGTTCGTCGAGCTCGAGGCCGCGCTCCTCGCAGAAGCGCACCAAGGCACCCGAGATCTCGTGCGCGTCACGGAACACCACACCGCGGCGCACCAGCCACTCGGCCACGTCCGTCGCGAGGGAGAACCCCTGCGGCGCGAGCGTCGCCATGCGCTGCGTGTCGAACTCGACGGTCGCGACCATGCCGGTGAACGCCGGGAGCAGCACCTCGAGTTGCGTGACGGAGTCGAACACCGGCTCCTTGTCCTCTTGGAGATCGCGGTTGTACGCCAACGGGAGTCCCTTGAGCGTCGCGAGCAGCCCGGTGAGGTTGCCGATGAGGCGGCCGCTCTTGCCGCGTGCGAGTTCCGCGATGTCCGGGTTCTTCTTCTGCGGCATGATGCTCGACCCGGTCGAGAACCCGTCGTGCAGCCGGACGAAGCCGAACTCCTTCGTGTTCCAGACGATGAGTTCCTCGGCCAGCCGCGACACGTCGATCCCGATCTGCGCGGTGACGTAGGCGAATTCCGCCACGACGTCGCGCGACGCCGTCGCGTCGATCGAGTTCTCGGTGGGGCGAGCGAATCCCAGGTCTGCCGCGACCGCGGCGGGATCGAGACCGAGTGAGCTCCCGGCGAGCGCACCCGCGCCGTAGGGGGACGCGGATGCCCGGGAGGCCCAGTCACGGAAGCGCTCGAGGTCACGGACCAGCGGCCACGCGTGGGCGAGCAGGTGGTGCGCGAGCAACACCGGCTGCGCGTGCTGCAGGTGCGTGCGCCCGGGCATCACGGCGTCACGGTGGGCGTCCGCCTGCGCACTGAGCGCGTCGATGAGGTCCACCAGCAGGTGCCCGATCCGTCGCGCGTGGTCGAGCAGGTACAGCCGCACCAGCGTCGCGATCTGGTCGTTCCGGCTGCGGCCGGCCCGGAGCTTCCCACCGAGGTCGCCCCCGATGTCCTCGATGAGCAGACGCTCGAGCGCCGAGTGCACGTCCTCGTCGTCCTGGCCCGGTCGGGCCGTGCCGGCCGCGACCGCAGCGTCCAGGCGGTCGAGACCGTCCAGCATCCGGCTGAGTTCGTCCTCGGACAGGTACCCGGCCACCGCGAGGGCGCGGGCGTGTGCCCGCGACCCCGCGATGTCGTACGGCGCCAGCTGCCAGTCGAACTGCGTGGACCTGCTCAGTTCGACGAGCTCCGGGGAGGGACCGCTGCTGAACCGCCCGCCCCACAGCGCGCCGGCCTCGCCGGCCCTGCTCGTGCTCTGCTCGTCCGCCATGCCGCCGCTCCGCCTCAGTTGGCCAGGTCGCGCCGAGCGGAGATCTTGCTCGGCAGGGACCAGATCTCGATGAAGCCCTTGGACAGCGACTGGTCGAACGTGTCGCCCGTGTCGTACGTGGCGAGGTCGAAGTCGTACAGGGACTGCTCGCTCCGACGGCCCGTCACGGTCGCACGGCCGCCGTGCAGCTGCAGGCGGATGTCACCGGACACGTACTGCTGGGTGTCCTCGATGAACGCGTCGAGGCTGCGCTTGAGCCCGGAGAACCAGAGACCGTCGTACACGAGGTTCGCCCACTCGGACTCGACCCCGCGCTTGTAGCGGTTGACGTCACGTTCGAGCGTCAGGCTCTCGAGTTCCTCGTGCGCCGCGATGAGCGCCATCGCGGCGGGCGCTTCGTAGACCTCGCGGCTCTTGATGCCGACGAGCCGGTCCTCGACCACGTCGATCCGCCCGACGCCGTGCTTGCCCGCCAGTGCGTTGAGCTCCTGCACGATGCGGAGTGCGCTGAAGCGCTGTCCGTCGATCGCGACCGGAACGCCGTGCTCGAACGTGATGGTGACCTCGTCCGCGGCGCGCTCGACCGTCGGGTCCTGCGTGTACGAGTACAGGTCCTCGATCGGCGGGTTCCAGGGGTCCTCGAGGAACCCGGTCTCCACGGCGCGGCCCCAGACGTTCTGGTCGATCGAGTACGGCGACTTCTTGCTCTGTTCGATGGGCAGGTCGTGCTCCTGCGCGTACACGATCGCCTTGTCGCGCGTGAGAGCGAGGTCCCGGACCGGCGCGACACTCGTCAGGTCGGGGGCGATCGCGGCGACCGCTGCCTCGAACCGGACCTGGTCGTTGCCCTTGCCGGTGCAACCGTGGGCGACGCTGTCCGCGCCGAGCTGCTTGGCGGTGAGGGCGAGGTGCTTCGCGATGAGCGGCCGGCTCAGGGCGGACACGAGCGGGTAGCGCTTCTGGTAGAGGGCGTTCGCCTTGAGCGCCGGCATCAGGTAGTCGTCGGCGAACTCGTCCTTGGCGTCGACGACGATCGACTCGACGGCGCCGCAGTCGAGCGCGCGCTGACGGATGCGGTCCATGTCCTCGCCGCCCTGGCCGACGTCGACGGCGAGTGCCACGACCTCCTTGCCGGTGGCGTCCTTGAGCCATCCGATGCCGACGGAGGTGTCGAGCCCTCCGGAGTACGCGAGTACGACGCGGTCTGCCATGGTTCTCCTTCTCAGGGGATGCGGGGGTGCGGGGTGGTGGATGTCGTCGCGGGCCGAGGTCAGTCGGCCGCGTGGTCGAGGAGCCAGGCGAGGAGGGCCTTCTGCGCGTGCAGTCGGTTCTCGGCCTCGTCCCAGATGATGCTCCGCGGACCGTCGATGACCGCTTCGGTCACCTCGTAGCCGCGGTCGGCGGGCAGGCAGTGCATGAACACGGCGTCGTCGGCGGCGTGCGCCATGAGCTCGTCGTCGACGCGGTACCCGGCGAAGGTCTCGAGGCGCGCTTGCTTCTCGTCCTCCTTGCCCATGGACACCCAGGTGTCGGTGACGACGACGTCGGCACCACTCACCGCCGCGACGGGATCCGTCACGACGAGGGCGGAGCCACCGGTCCGCGCGCCGACGCGCTCGGCGTCGGCGACGACCTGCCGGTCGGGTGCGAACGCGACGGGGGCCGCGACACGGACGTGCATGCCCGCGGTCGTCCCCGCGAGCAGGTAGGACTGGGCCATGTTGCTCGCGCCGTCGCCGACGAAGGCGATCGTCTGGCCGGCGAGCGTGCCCCGGTGCTCGCGGATCGTCAGGAGGTCCGCGAGGAGCTGGCAGGGATGGAAGTCGTCCGACAGCGCGTTCACGACCGGCACCGTGGTCCCGGCGGCCATCTCCTCGAGCCCGGCCTGCGCGTACGTGCGCCAGACGATGGCGGACACCATCCGTTCGAGCACGCGCGCCGTGTCGGACGGGGTCTCCTTGCCGCCGAGCTGACTGTTGGCGGTGGAGATGATGAGCGGGCTGCCCCCGAGGTCGCTGATGCCGACGTGGAACGACACGCGCGTCCGGGTGGAGGACTTGTCGAAGATGACCGCCACGCTCTGGGGCCCCGCCAGCGGCTTCGCGCCCCAGCGGTCGACCTTCATCGCCGCGGCGAGGTCGAGGATCTCGAGCTGCTCCGCCTGGGTGAGGTCGTCGTCCCGGAGGAAGTGGCGGGTCATGCCGCTGCCTCCATCGCCTGCGCGAGGATCACCAGGAACTCGTCGATCTCGGCGTCGGACACGATGAGCGGCGGTGCGATCCGGATGGATGACTCGTTCGGAGCGTTGACGATGAGCCCGCGCTCGAGCGCGGCCGTGTTGATCGCGGGGGCGACGGGTCGGGTGAGTCCGATCCCGACGAGGAGGCCCTCGCCCCGCACCTCGTCGACGAGCGGGCTGCCGATGGCTGCGATCCCGGCGCGGATGCGCTCGCCCTTGCCGCGCGCCGCCTCCACGAGCCCGGTGGTCTCGATCTCGCCGAGCACGGCGTTCGCGACCCGCGTCGCCAGCGGGTTCCCGCCGAAGGTGGACCCGTGCTGGCCTGCCGAGAACAGGTCGGACGCCCACCCGAACGTGACGAGTGCGCCGATCGGGAAGCCTCCGGCGATGCCCTTCGCGATCGTGATCGCGTCGGGCGTGATCCCGTGCCCCTGGAAGGCAAACCACGACCCGGTGCGTCCCACGCCGGTCTGGATCTCGTCGAGGATGAGCAACGCGCCGTGCTGCTCCGTCAGCGCTCGCGCCGCCGCGAGGAAGCCCTCGGGCAGGTCGACGACGCCGGCCTCGCCCTTGATCGGTTCGAGCACGAGTGCGGCGACATGGTCGTCGATCGCGGCCTCGAGCGCCTCGATGGTGGAGTCGATGTGTTCGACCCCGGGGATCATCGGCTCGAAGTCCTCGCGGAGGGCGGGCTTGCCGGTGAGCGCGAGGGCACCCATCGTGCGTCCGTGGAACGAGTTCTGCAACGCGAGGATCCGCGTGCGGGACCCGTCGCCCTTGTTCAGCCGTGCGAGCTTGAACGCGGCTTCGTTCGCCTCGGCCCCGGAGTTACCGAAGTAGACGCGACCCGCGTCCCCCGCGCCGGTGATGCGCTTGAGGCGTTCCGCGAGCTCGAGCTGCGGCGGCGTGGCGAAGTAGTTCGACACGTGCATGAGCTTCGACGCCTGGTCCGTCACGGCCTCGACCACCGCGGGGTGGGCATGACCGAGCGAGTTCACGGCGATGCCCGCCAGGAAGTCGAGGTACTCCTTGCCGTCGACGTCCCACACCCGGCAGCCGCGGCCACGCTCGAGCATGATCTTCGGTGGGGTCAGCGATCGCATGAGCGACGCGCCGAACCGGTCGTTCCAGCCAGTCTGGGTCGTCATGCTCATGCTTCGTTCCGTTCGTCAGCAGCGGCCGGGTGTCCGGGCGCGCGTCGTTCGTTGGGGATGACCTCGGTGCCGGCACCGCGCAGGGTGAACACCTCGAGGAGGATGGAGTGCGGGATACGGCCGTCGATGATGGTCGCGCCGCCGACGCCCGCGACCACGGCATCGAGACAGGCGGTCATCTTCGGGATCATGCCGGACTCGAGGCTCGGCAGGAGTTCCCGGAGTTCGTCGACCGAGATGAGGTCGATCACGGAGTCCCGGTCGGGCCAGTTCCGGTACAGCCCCGGCACGTCGGTCAGCATCATGAGCTTCGACGCGCGCAGCGCGATCGCCAGGGCTGCCGCCGCGGCGTCGGCGTTCACGTTGAGGGCCTGCTCCGGATCGCTCTCGTCGATCGCGATGCTCGACACCACCGGGATCCGGTTGGCCTCGATCGCGGCGAGCACCTCGGTTGGGTCGACCTCGGTGATGTCGCCGACGTGACCGAGGTCGAACTCCTCGCCGTCGATGACCACGCCGCGCTTGTGCCCGGAGAACAACGAGCCGCCGTCGCCGGACACGCCGACCCCGAGTCCGGCGCCGTGCTCGTCGAGCAGGTCGACGATCTCGCGGTTGACCTCACCGGCCAGGACGTCGCGCACGACCGTGATCGCTTCGGTCGTGGTCACGCGGTACCCGCCACGGAACTCCGACGCGATGCCCTGTTGCTCGAGCGCGGCCGAGATCTGCGGGCCGCCACCATGCACCACCACCGGGTGGAGCCCCGCGTAGCGCAGGTAGACCATGTCCTCGGCGAACGCGCGCTTGAGGTCGTCGTTCACCATCGCGTTGCCGCCGAACTTCACGACGACGACCTTGCCGGAGTAGCGCTTGATCCAGGGCAGCGACTCGATGAGCGTGGCGGCCTTGACCGCGGCGAGTTCCTGGTCCTCGGTGAGGAGTCCGTCGTTGTCCACGTGTGTTCCGTTCGCCATCAGCTCGAGTACGCGCTGTTCTCGTGCACGTAGTCGTGCGTCAGGTCGTTCGTCAGGATCGTCGCCGCGTGGGGGCCGACCCCGAGGTCGATGTGCACGTGCGTGTCGCGCGGCGTCAGGTCGACCTGGTCGCTCGGGCGGTCCGGAGCGCCGGCGTGACACACGCGGACCCCGTTCATGCTGACGTCGACCGCGTACGGGTCGAACTCGGCGTCCGTCGTGCCGATCGCCGCGAGCACCCGCCCCCAGTTGGGGTCGTTGCCGAACACGGCGGCCTTGAACAGGTTGTTGCGGGCGACGCTGCGCCCGACCGTCACCGCGTCGTCCTCGCTGGCCGCGCCGACGACCTCGATCGCGATGTCGTGGCTCGCGCCCTCGGCGTCCTGCTGGAGCTGACGCGCGAGGTCCGCGCACACCGCGGTGAGGGCCTCCTGGAAGTCACCGACCTCGGGGGTCGTCCCGGAGGCGCCGGAGGCCATGAGCACGACCGTGTCGTTCGTGGACATGCAGCCGTCGGAGTCGACGCGGTCGAACGTGACGCGTGTTGCCGCGCGGAGGGCCTGGTCCAGCGCGTCCGACGCCAGGTCGGCATCCGTCGTGATCACCACGAGCATCGTCGCGAGCCCGGGCGCGAGCATCCCGGCGCCCTTCGCCATGCCACCGATCGTCCAGCCGTCGACGGACACCACCGACTGCTTGGCGTGCGTGTCGGTGGTGATGATCGCCTCGGCTGCCGCCGGACCGCCGTCGGTGCTGAGCCCGGCGGCAGCCAGTCCGACACCACGGAGCACGCCCTCGCGGAAGGCCTCGCCCCCGACCCCGATGAGGCCGGTCGAGCACACCACGACGTCAGCTGCACCGACACCGATGACGTCGGCCACCGCCTCGGCCGTCTGGTGCGTCGTCTGGAACCCGAAGGACCCGGTGAAGCAGTTCGCACCGCCCGAGTTGAGGACGACCGCACGCGCGACGCCGTCCGCGACGACCTGCTGGGACCAGATGACCGGGTTCGCCTTCGCCCGGTTGCTCGTGAACACCGCGGCGACCGCGTCGGACGGACCGTCGTTGACGACGAGGGCGACGTCCGGCTTGCCACTCGGCTTCAACCCGGCGGTCACGCCCGTCGCGCGGAACCCGGCCGCGGCCGTGACGCCCTGGAGGGACGGCACCGCGGTCCCGTCGGTCACCGCGGTCACGGGGCGACTCCGTCGATCGAGAGACCGAGCGTCTCCGGCAGACCGAGCGCGATGTTGGTGGACTGCACAGCGGCACCGGCCGTGCCCTTGGCCAAGTTGTCCAGCGCCGAGATCGCGACGACGCGTCGAGCGGCCTCGTCGACCGCGATGCCCACGAGCGCCGTGTTCGCACCGACCGTGTCCGCGACGCGCGGGTACTCGCCCTCGGGCAGGAGGTGGACGAACGGTTCGTCGGCGTACGCCTGTTCCCAGGCCAGCCGGACGTCGTGCGCGCCCACACCGGGCGCGAGCCGCGCGGACGTGGTCGCGAGGATGCCCCGGGCCATCGGGACGAGCACGGGTGTGAAGGACACCCGCACCGACGAGGCCCCGGCGACGCGGAGGTTCTGCTGGATCTCCGGCACGTGCCGGTGGGTGCCCCCGACCGCGTAGGCGGACGCGGACCCCAGGATCTCGGCGGCCAGGTAGGTCGTCGCGAGCTTCTTGCCCGCACCCGACGGCCCGACGCTCAGCACCGCGACGATGTCGTCCGTCTCCACGACGCCCGCGGCGACCCCGGGCGCGATCCCCAGGGTCACGGCGGTGACGTTGCACCCCGGTACTGCGATGCGCTTCGTCCCGACGAGCTCGGACCGTTGCTTGGCGGCGGCGCCCGATCCGCCGGCCCGCACGAGTTCGGGTAGACCGTACGTCCACGCGCCGTGGTACGCACCGCCGTAGAACGCCGACCAGTCGGCCGGGTCCGTCAGACGGTGGTCCGCACCGCAGTCGACCACGAGCGCGTCGTCCCCGAGCTGCTCGGTGATCGCGCCGGACTGGCCGTGGGGCAGCGCGAGGAACACGACGTCGTGCCCGCGCAGCTGCTCCGGGGTGGTCTCGGTCAGGGTGAGGTGTGCGAGCGAGCGGAGGTGCGGCTGCGTCGCGATGAGCGGTTGTCCGGCGTTCGAGAACGCCGTCACCGTCCTGACGTCGAACTCGGGATGGGCGGAGAGCACGCGCAGGAGCTCCCCACCCGCGTAGCCGCTGGCTCCCGCCACGGCGACGGATACGGACATGGGTTCCACCTTGATGATCGGACTTCGGTCGAGGGAGTCGGAGGCGGCGACCCCGGGCGAGGCTGATCCCGAGTGGATCAGTCGCGCAGGGTCGCCCCGAATCGCTCGCCGGCACGTCGGACGGCGCCGTCTCGGGCCTCGGTGGCCTCGGCGGCGGTCAGCGTGCGGTCCGTGGCGCGGAACCGCAGCGCGAAGGTCAGGGACTTCTGTCCCTCCGTCACGCCGGCGCCCCGGTAGTCGTCCACGAGGCGAGCATACTCCAGCAGCGGACCGGCGCCATCGCGGACGGCGTCGAGCACCGCGCCCGCCGGCACACCCACGTCGACCACCAGGGACAGGTCCTGCGTCGCCGCGGGGTAGGAGACGATCGCCTCGGGCAGGACCGCGGCGGGGGCCGCAGCCACCAGGGCGTCGAGGTCGAGTTCGACGACCGCGACCACGCGCGGCAGGTCGGCGTCGGCCGTCGTCGACGGGAGGAGCTCGCCGACCACGCCGACGGGGTGATCGCCGACCGACACCAGGGCCGCACGGCCGGGATGCATCGACGGGTGTTCCGTCTGCGCGACGGTCAGCTCGGCGCCGACCGCCCACGCGACCGTCCGCGCCACGTCGAGCGCGTCGGCGACGCCGTACGGCTCGGCCGCCACACCGGGCTGCTTGAGGAGCCGCGACCCCGTCAGCAGGGCCGACACGTGGGTGGGCTGCGCCGGGAGCGACGCGGTCATCGCGGCGAGGGTGGCGTCGTCGGGACGCTCCGCACCGCGCGGGATCGTCGTCGTGCCGAGTTCGGCCCCCACGGCGGGCAGGAACACGGAGGCCGCCTCGAACACCGCGACGTCGACGAGGCCTCGCGCCGTGTTGCGACGGGCGATGTCGACGAGCCCGGGCAGACCGGAACGACGGAGCAGGTGCAGCTCGCTGTCGAGTGGGTTCGCCAGTGCGACGCTCGGACCGCCGGCCGCGTCGATCCCGGGGAACGCATCAGCCGTCGCCGTGGAGACGAACGGTGCCGTCACGACCTCGACCAGGCCCTGGGCCGCGAGTGCCGCGACGACGCGGCGACGGGCACGCTGGGCACGGCTGAGGCCACGTCCGGGCGGCGCGACCGGCAGCACGCTCGGGATCCGCGCGTAGCCGACGATGCGCGCGACCTCCTCGATCAGCGAGACGCCGTCGACGAGGTCCGGCCGCCATGACGGCGGCGTGACCGTGAGCAGGTCCGCGTCGGTCGTGACCTCGGCGCCGACGGACCGGAGGGTCTCGACGACCTCGGCCTCGGTGTAGGCCACGCCGACGACGGACTGGGGCGCATCGAGACGCATCGACACCGCCGGGCGGGGCGAGCGATCGACGACCGTCGATCCGAGGTCGTCCGCGGTGCCACCCGCGAGCTCGACGAGGAGCTCGACGGCGCGGGCCGCCGCAGCCTCGGCCACGAGGGGGTCCACACCCCGCTCGAACCGCTTCGAGGCCTCGCTCGGGAGCTTGTGCCGACGGGCCGACCGAGCGATGGACACCGGATCGAATCCGGCGGCCTCGATGAGGACGTCAGTCGTCCCCGTTCCGATCTCGGTGCGCGCGCCGCCCATGACGCCCGCGAGCCCGACCGGGCCGGCGTCATCGGCGATGACGAGGTCCTCGGGGTCGAGTCGGCGTTCGACGTCGTCCAGGGTCACGAGGGTCTCGCCCGGCGTCGCGCGGCGGACGGTGAGCCCGCCCTGCAGCGCGCCGAGGTCGTAGCCGTGCAGGGGCTGGCCGAGTTCGAACATCACGTAGTTCGTGATGTCCACGGGCAGCGAGATGCTCCGGACGCCGACGAGTCGGAGCCGCGCGATCATCCAGGCGGGCGTCGGGCGGGTCGGGTCGATGCCGCGGACCACGCGCGTCACGAAGGTCCGGGCGCCCACGGTGCCGCGGATCGGTGCGTCGTCCGCGATGGTGACCGCGAAGCCGTCACCCGACCGCGGAGCCGGACGCTCGGCGGGGTCGTGGAAGGTCGCCCCCGTGGCGTGGGCGTACTCGCGCGCCACGCCACGGATGCTGAACGCGTACCCGCGGTCGGGGGTGACGTTGATCTCGACCGCGGCGTCGTCGAGCCCGAGGAGCGCGATCGCGTCCGCGCCGACCTCGGGCTCCATGCCGAGGTCCGCGAAGCGGAGGATGCCGTCGTGGTCCTCGCCGAGGCCGAGCTCGCGGGCGGAGGCGATCATGCCGTCGGACACGTGTCCGTACGTCTTCCGGGCGGCGATCGGGAACGGACCGGGCAGCACGGCACCAGGCAGCGTGACGACCACGAGGTCACCGACGTCGAAGTTGTGCGCGCCGCAGACGATGCCCCGCGGTTCCGGTTCGCCCACGTCCACCTGGCACCAGTTGATCGTCTTGCCGTTCTTCTGCGGCTCCGGCACGCGTTCGAGGACTCGGCCGACGACGATCGGCCCCGTCAGGTCGAACGCGTGCTCGGCCTCTTCTTCGAACCCGACCGACACGAGGGCGGCGTGGACGTGCTCGAGGGTCGCGTCCTCGGGCAGGTCGACGGACTCACCGAGCCATCGGAGTGGGACGCGCATCAGACCACCGTTCCGAACTGCTGCGAGAAGCGGATGTCGCCCTCGACCATGTCACGCATGTCGTTGAGGTCGTTGCGGAACTGCAGCGTCCGCTCGATCCCCATGCCGAACGCGAAGCCCTGGTACTCGGACGGGTCGATGCCGGCCGAGCGGAGCACGTTCGGGTTGACCATGCCGCACCCACCCCACTCGACCCAGCGCGCGCCGCCCTTGGCGTTCGGCTGCCAGACGTCCATCTCGGCGGAGGGCTCGGTGAACGGGAAGTAGTTGGGCCGGAGCCGGATCTGGGCGTCGGCGCCGAACATCTGCCGCGCGAAGTGCTCGAGCGTGCCGCGCAGGTGCGCCATCGTCAGTCCCCGGTCGACAGCGATGCCCTCGACCTGGGTGAAGACGGGCGTGTGCGTCGCGTCGAGTTCGTCCGACCGGTACACGCGCCCGGGCGCGATGACGTACAGCGGCACACCGCGCCCCAGGAGCGATCGGACCTGGACGGGCGACGTGTGCGTGCGCATGAGCAGGTGCCGCTCGACCGGCTCGACGAACAGCGTGTCCTGCATCGCGCGAGCGGGGTGGTCCTGGTCGAAGTTGAGGGCGTCGAAGTTGAACCACTCGTGCTCGAGCTCGGGGCCCTCGGCGACCTCCCACCCCATGCCGACGAAGATGTCCGCGATCGTCTCCTGCAGCAACGACAGCGGGTGTCGCGCGCCGGGCTGGTGGCGCACCGGCAGCGCCGTGACGTCGACCCGCTCCGACTCGAGGCGGGCGCGTTCCTCGGCCACGGCGAGGACGGCCTCTTGCTCGGCGATCGCCTGGTTCACCCGCGCCCGCGCCTGGCCGACGAGCTTGCCGGCCTCGGCCTTCTGCTCCTTCGGCACCGTCCGCATGGACGCGTTGAGCCGCGCGAGCACCGACTGCTCGCCGGTGTGTTCGGCGCGGGCGTGCTTGAGCTCCGCGACCGTCGTCGCGGCGCGGACGGCGACGAGTGCCGACTCCACGGCAGCGGCGACCGCCGGCTCGCTGATCTCGAGTGGTTCTGACACGGTACGCAAGCCTACCGGGCAGGCGTCGGGCCTCCCGGTACACCGTCCGGACCGTGGACAGCGACGTGTGCTGCCCGGCGGTGGAGGACCACCAGCGGTCAGGACCGGTGCGCGAACGCGCTCTCGTACAGACAGACCGACGCCGCCGTCGCGAGGTTCATCGACTCCGCCTGGCCGTAGATGGGCACCCGGACCGCGCGGTCGACGAGGGCCAGGTCCGCGGCGGTGAGTCCGCGGGCCTCGTTGCCGAACACCCAGGCGGTCGGACCGTCGAGCATGCCGTCGCTCCGCACCACCGGGAGTTCGTCGCCCGACACGTCCGCCGCGAGCACGGTGTAGCCCGCGGCGCGTGCTCGGTCCACTGCCGAGGCCAGCTCGACACCGACGGACACGGGGACGTGGAACAGCGACCCCGTCGTCGACCGCACCACCTTGGGGTTGTAGGGGTCGACGCTCCGCCCGGTCATCACGACGGCCTGCGCGCCCGCGGCGTCCGCGGCACGGATGATCGTGCCCGCGTTGCCCGGATCGCGCACCTGTTCGAGGATCGCCACGAGACCGGGCAGACCCGCGTCCTCGCCGGCGCCCGGCCGGAATACGTCCTTGACCGACGTCGGGAACTGCTCGCACACGGCGACCACACCCTGCGGCGTGACGGTGTCGGCCATCGCCTCGAGGACCTGCTCCGTCACGAACACGACCGGGAGGTCGGCAGCCGCCGCGGCCTCGCCGAGCTCTGGATGGCGCTCGAGAGCCGTGGGGGTCGCGAACAGGTCGTGGAGCAGCTCGGGCCGGAAGCGCAGGGCCTCGGACACTGCCTGGGGCCCCTCGAGCAGGAACCGCCGCGTCTCGGCGCGGACCTCCTTGCGGGACAGCTGTGCGACCGTCCGGACGCGGGAGGAGCGGGGGTTGTCGAGCAGTTCGGTCACCCGCCCAGTGTGGCAGGGACTGCCGTCACGCCCGTCCGAGCCGCGTGCGCCGCGGGCCGGGAGGCGCGGGCCGGGAGGCGCGGGTCGGGCCCGCACCGGACCTCCCGACCGCCCCCGGGACAGCGAGCGGGCCCGACCACGTGACGTGGTCGGGCCCGCTCGGGTGCGCGATGGCTCAGGCAGCGGCCTTCGGCGCGGACGTGTCCGCCGGGAGCGCGTTCTTGGCGGTCTCGACGAGCGCCGCGAAGGTCTCCGGGTTGTTGACCGCGAGGTCGGCGAGGATGCGGCGGTCGACCTCGACACCCGCGAGCCCGAGGCCCTGGATGAGGCGGTTGTAGGTCAGCCCGTTCGCGCGCGACGCGGCGTTGATGCGCTGGATCCAGAGGCGACGGAACTCGCCCTTCTTGGCGCGGCGGTCGCGGTACGCGTAGACGAGGGAGTGGGTGACCTGCTCCTTCGCCTTGCGGTACAGGCGCGACCGCTGACCGCGGTAGCCCTCGGCGCGCTCGAGAACGACGCGACGCTTCTTGGCGGCGTTGACCGCCCTCTTCACTCTTGCCATGGTGGTTTCCTAACGTTCCGGGTCGGCGATGGTCGGCGAGGGCCGATCAGTGGCCGAGGAGCTTCTTGACGGCCTTGACGTCGGCCTTCGCGAGGACCTGGTCCTCGTTGAGGCGGGCCTTGCGCTTGGCGGCCTTGACCTCGAGGTTGTGACGCATACCAGCCTGCTGCTTCATGATCTTGCCGGAGCCGGTGATCTTGAAGCGCTTCTTGGACCCGGAGTGGGTCTTCTGCTTGGGCATGTGGGTGCCTTTCCGTACGGGGTGTGGGGGTCGTGGTGCCGCAGCGCTGCGACGGGGCCGGACGGCCCGGGTGGTGCTCGGAGCGGTGTTACTCGGCGGCGCTCGGCGACTCGGCCTCGGCGGCTGCCTTCGCGCCCTCGGGGTTCGACTGCGCGCGGTTGGCGGCGCGGACGGCGGCCTTCTTGGCGTTCGACTCGGCCTTGGCGTCCGACTTGTTCTTGAGCGGCGAGATCACCATCGTCATGTTGCGGCCGTCCTGGGTCGGTCGCGACTCGACGACGCCGTACTCCGCGATGTCCTCGGCGAAGCGCTGGAGGAGACGCACGCCCTGCTCCGGACGCGACTGCTCACGGCCGCGGAAGAGGATCATGGCCTTCACCTTGTCACCCGCCGCGAGGAAGCCCTCGGCGCGCTTGCGCTTGGTCTCGTAGTCGTGTGCGTCGATCTTCAGACGGAACCGGACCTCTTTGAGGATCGTGTTCGCCTGGTTGCGCCGGGCCTCCTTGGCCTTCTGCGCGGCTTCGTACTTGAACTTGCCGTAGTCCATGATCTTGGCCACGGGCGGCTTCGAGTTCGGAGCAACCTCGACCAGATCCAGCTCTGCCTCTTGCGCGAGGCGGAGGGCGACGGCGATGGGGACAACGCCGACCTGCTCACCACCAGGGCCGACGAGTCGGACCTCGGTGACACGGATTCGGTCGTTGGTACGGGGATCGCTGATGCGGAACTCCTTCGTGAAGTGGTCTCCGTCCGGCGGTTCGGCCGGGACGGGGCACGCGATGCGAGGAGTTCGTACGCACGGATCGACCCGTGGTACCCGCCCGACCCCGACCCGTGGGGCCGGACGACCGTCGGGACGCCCTGTCGGACAGGACGCCACCGTCGGCGGAGCGGTTGTGACCCGGTAACCTGTGGTGCGCGGTCGCGGGTGGGAGAGACTCCTCTTGTTCGCGCTGCTGCCGGTGCGTGAGCACGTGGACAGCAACTGCCGGTCAGAGTCTAGCAGAGGAGCACCGTGACCAACAGCCCGGACGAGGCCCAGCCCATCGCGACGGACGAGTCACCCGAGGAGGGCGGTGCCGCCCGGGACATCGCGGAGGTCCCCGCGGTCGAACTCATCAACACCGTCAGCATCCACCTGCTCAGCGCGGCCGCCGTCCAGGTCGGGCTCGCGGACGACCCGGACTCGCAGACGGACCTCGACGAGGCGCGGAAGCTGATCACGGCCCTGGCCGGGCTGGTCACCGCTGCCGCCCCGGAGATCGGCGACCACCACGCCCGTCCACTCCGTGACGGCCTCCGGAGCGTGCAGCTCGCCTTCCGCGAGGCGTCGAGCATCCCCGATGCACCGGGGCAGGGACCGGGCGAGAAGTACACCGGGCCGGTCAACTAGGGCGCCGCGGGCCGGTCGACCAGCGCGCCACGGTCCGCTCACGCGACCCCGCGCGCTCCGGCCGGACGACCCAGCGCTCCGCCCCGACGGCCCAGCGCTCCGCCCGACGGCCCAGCGCTCCGCCCCGACGCCCCAGCGCTCCGCTCAGGCCGCCCGGAGCGCGACGCCGAGGCTGTCGACGTGCTCGGTGATGAACCGGTCCGCCGACCAGCGGGCCTGGAGGCGCGACACGAGTCCGCGCACCGACTCCGCATCCAGACCGGGTACGAGCACGAGACCGACGATGAGTTCGGGGCCCGCGAAGCGGCCGCCGGCGTCGCCAGGGGCCAATTCCACCCGGACGACGTCGGGCTCGTCGGCGAACGACGCGACGAAGGCCTCGCCGACGAGCGGGTCCGCGTAGCTGGGAACCCAGGGGACGTCCTGTCCCAGCGCCCACACGGCCGGACGGCGCACGACGAACTCCGTCGGCGCCGTCGGGTCGAGCACGATCAGCTCCGTGCCCTCACTCGCCGCCGCGAGCGCGACGCGGCGGGACTCGACCGGGACGGGTCGAGCTCGCGGGTCCCACGACCGCATGGCGTCGACCGAGGTGAACGCCGGCATCACACGCCGCCCGTCCGGCCCCGCCACCGTGACGATCGAGAGCTCCTGCGTCTTGTCCACCGGGCGGCCGTCCGGTCCCACCCCGACGTCACCGGCGTGGGCCACGAGCGGCACGAGCAACCGGGCGCCGCGGAGCGCGTCGAGCACCGTGACGTGCGAGCCCGTCCCCGCGCGGACGCCCTCGAGCGCTGCGGACAGCGCGGGATCGGCCGTGCCGTCGTCGCCCGCGAACGTCGTGCCGTGCGCCTGGAACGTGCGGCCCGCCCACGGGAGACCCGCGCTGTCGGCCGCCATGCCGGAGGACGCGGATGTGCCGTCGCCACCGTGGTGGTGACCGGCGTGGTCGTGATGGTCGGCGGTCACGCCCTACTCCCCCGCGACCTCGAGCGCCGCGGGCAGGGTGAACGCACCGGAGTACAGCGCCTTGCCGATGATCGCGCCCTCGAGCCCCAGGGGCACGAGTTCGCGGAGCGATCGGAGGTCCTCGAGCGCCGAGACACCGCCCGAGGCGACCACAGGTCGTTCGGTGCGCTCGAGGACCTGCCGCAGGAGGTCGACGTTCGGCCCCTGCAGCGTGCCGTCCTTCGTCACGTCCGTCACGACGTAGCGGGCACACCCGGCGTCCTCGAGCCGCGCGAGGACGGTGAACAGGTCGCCCGCGTCCTCGGTCCACCCACGGGAGGCGAGGGTCGTCCCGCGGACGTCGAGGCCCACGGCGATGCGCTCCCCGTGCTCGCCGATCACGCGAGCGGCCCAGTCCGGGTGCTCGAGCGCCGCTGTGCCGAGGTTGACCCGGGCCGCTCCCGTCGCGAGCGCCGCCTCGAGCGAGGCGTCGTCACGGATGCCTCCGGACAGCTCGACCGACACGCCGTCGACCGCGGCGATGACGCGCCCGATCACATCGCGGTTGTCGCCACGACCGAACGCCGCGTCGAGGTCGACGAGGTGGATCCACTCGGCGCCCTGCTCGCGCCACGCGGCGGCGGCGTCGACGGGGTCACCGTACCCGGTCTCGCTGCCGGCTTCGCCCCGGGTCAGCCGGACGGCCGTGCCGTCGACGATGTCGACCGCGGGCAGCAGGACGAGGGCCGGTGTGGTGGAGGAATCGCTCATGGTGTTCCCGGGTTCGGAGGGTCAGAGGGTCCGGAGCCAGTTCCGGAGCAGCGCGATGCCCGGCTCGCCCGACTTCTCCGGGTGGAACTGGGTCGCTGCGAGCGCACCGTTCTCGACCGCCGCGACGAAGCGCTCGCCGTGCTCGGCCCACGTCACCTTCGGGGCGGGGAACGGCGGCTGTGCGTCGATGTCGAGGGACGTCGCGCCGTAGGAGTGGACGAAGTAGAACCGCTCGCCGCTCAGACCGTCGAAGAGCACGGAGTCGGCGGGCGGCTGCACGGTGTTCCACCCCATGTGCGGCAGGACCTCCGCGCGCAACTGGTGGATCGTCCCCGGCCACTGCCCGAGTCCCGGCACATCGGACCCGCGCTCGACGCCCCGCTCGAACATCACCTGCATGCCGACGCACACGCCGAGCACCGGCTTGCCCCCGGCGAGCCGTCGGTCGACGAGGTCGCCGCCCCGCACGGTGTCGAGCTGGTCCATCACCGCCCGGAACGCGCCGACCCCAGGGACGACGAGCCCGTCGGCCGCGAGCGCAGCCTGGCGGTCCGCCGTGACCGTGACGTCCGCCCCCGCCCGCTCGAGCGCCTTGGCGGCCGAGTGGATGTTGCCCGACCCGTAGTCGAGCACGACGACGTCCGGACGAGCGCTCACAGCGAACCCTTCGTGGACGGGATGCCGTCCACCCGCGGGTCCGGCTGGACCGCCGCACGCAGTGCCCGCGCGAACGCCTTGAACTCGGCCTCGGCGATGTGGTGCGGGTCACGGCCCGCGAGGACCCGGACGTGCACGGTGAGACCGGCGTGCATCGTCACGGCCTCGAACACGTGCCGGACGAGCGAGCCGGTGAAGTGGCCGCCGATGCGGTGCAACGCGAAGCCCTCGGGCTCCCCCGTGTGGACGAGGTAGGGACGACCCGAGACGTCGACCACGGCCTGGGCGAGCGCCTCGTCCAGGGGCACGAGCGCATCGCCGTACCGCCCGATCCCGGCGCGGTCGCCGAGCGCCTGCCGCAGCGCCTGCCCGAGGACGATGCCGGTGTCCTCCACGGTGTGGTGCGCGTCGATGTCGGTGTCACCCGATGCCTCGACCTGGAGGTCGATGAGCGAGTGTTTCGCGAACGCGGTGAGCATGTGGTCGTAGAACGGGACCGACGTCGAGACCGAGGAACGACCGGTGCCGTCGAGGTCGAGCGACAACGTGACGCTCGACTCGCTCGTCGCGCGGGTGATCGAAGCGGTGCGCGAGCCGGTCATGCTCCAACCCTAACGGGGTCGATCTCGCGCATCGCCGTGAGGAACGCCGAGGTCTCGTCGGCCGTCCCGGCACTGACCCGAAGGTGCTCGGGGATCCCGAGGTCGCGGACGATGACGTCACGCTCGAGGAGTTCCTCGAACACGCGGCGGGGTTCCGCCACGCCGCCGAAGAGCACGAAGTTGGACCAGGTCTCGTAGGGGCGGAAGCCCATGTCCCCGAGCTCGCGGACCATCCGGTCGCGCTGGACCACGATGTCGTCGACCATCCGGAGCATCTCCGGCGCGTGCCG
This sequence comes from Curtobacterium sp. MCBD17_034, assembly GCF_003234515.1. NCBI lineage: Bacteria > Bacillati > Actinomycetota > Actinomycetes > Micrococcales > Microbacteriaceae > Curtobacterium > Curtobacterium sp. MCBD17_034. The sequence goes on from NZ_QKTN01000011.1 coordinate 20,275, forward strand.
CAGCGCGGCGACCGCGGCGGCCTGCGTCAGAGCCGACAGGTGGTACGGCAGCCGGACGAGGCGGAGCGCGTCGACCACCGCGGGATCGGCCGCCAGGTAGCCGACGCGCGCGCCCGCGAAGGCGAACGCCTTGCTCATCGTCCGCGACACGACGAGCCGCTCCCGCCCGGGCAGCAGGGTCAGGGCCGAGGGCTGGTCCTTCGGCATGAACTCCGCGTAGGCCTCGTCCACCATGACGATGCCGTCCGTCGCGTCGTAGGCCTCGGCCACGGTGTCGAGCGACAGCGGCGTGCCCGTCGGGTTGTTCGGACCGCAGAAGAACACGATGTCGGGGCGATGCTCGCGCACCGCCGCGACCGCCGTCGCCGGGCTGATGCCGAACTCGGCGTCCCGCTGCGCGGGGATCCACCGGGTACCGGTACCCGAGGCGATGATGGAGTGCATCGAGTAGGTGGGCGGGAACCCGAGGACGGACCGCCCGGGACCGCCGAACGCCTGCAAGAGCTGCTGGATGACCTCGTTCGAACCGTTCGCCGCCCAGACGTGTTCCGGCGCGAGGCCGTGCCCGAGGTACGAGGCGAGCGACGAGCGCAGCGCGGTGAACTCGCGGTCCGGGTAGCGGTTCACCGTGGCGAGCGCCGCGCCGATCGAGGCGAGGATGTCCTCGGCGACCTCGGGCGGCACGGGATGCGTGTTCTCGTTGACGTTCAGCTGGACGCGGACGTGCTTCTGCGGCGCCCCGTACGGGGTCTGACCACGGAGGTCGTCACGGATGGGGAGGTCGTCCAGGGTGATCGCCACCGGACCATCGTAGGGCGGCGGCAGTCAACGCGGACCGACCAGCCGGACGGGATGACGACGGCGTCACCCCGTCCGGGAGGCCGATCAGGAGCCCGTCGTGTACTGCGTCGGGATGGCGAGCTTCTCGCCCGCCTGGACGGCGGCGCTCGGGAGGTTGTTGAGGTCGACGACGTCCTGCACGAACTCGCGCGGGTCGACGTTCGGGGCTTCGTCCTGCGCGAGTTGCCACAGGGACTCGCCCGGCTGGATCGTCACCGTCGTGAAGTGCACGTGCGCCGCATGGTCCCCCGCTGCGGCCTGCCCACCGTTGAGGGCGGCGAGGGCGACCACGAGCAACACGGGGAGTGCACTGACGGTGGTGAGGACGACCCGGCCCCGCCGAGTGATCCGGAGCCGGGGACGGACCGTACCGGCGGATGTGCTGCTGATGGTGCTCATGCTGACGCCTTCCTCGTACATGGGTCGCCTCGGTGGTCCGAAGACCTGTACCGAACATACGTTCGATCCGAAGCGCGCGCAAGTCCTACTGGTGCTGAACGGGGTGTCGGATCGACGACACGCTCGAACAGGTGTTTGGCGCGCCTGGTCCTGGCGGATACAGTTTCGATCGACTGGAGCCAGCCTGACGGGAACCACCGACATTCCCGTCGGACGGGGCGACGACCACTGGCCGGACCGGGGAGCACGACGCACATGGCAGACGACGCACCACGCGAGATGCGCACCCAGAAGCCCCTGACCCCGAAGCAGCAGGCGATCCTCGACGCCATCCGCTCCTCGATCGCGAACCGCGGGTACCCGCCGAGCATGCGCGAGATCGGTGACGCGGTCGGCCTCTCCTCACTGTCGAGCGTCACGCACCAGCTCGGTCAGCTCGAGCTCGGCGGCTGGATCCGCCGCGATCCGAACCGACCGCGCGCGCTCGAGGTCCTCGTGGACGAGCCCCGACCGGAGGACGGACCGGACATCGACGCGACGACGCTCGTTCCCCTCGTCGGCCGGATCGCCGCCGGTATCCCGATCACGGCCGAACAGCACGTCGACGAGATCGTCCCGCTCCCCCGTCAGCTGGTCGGGACCGGTGACCTGTTCATGCTCCGCGTGGTCGGGGACTCCATGGTCGACGCCGCGATCTGCGACGGCGACTGGGTCGTCGTGCGGAGCCAGCAGACCGCCGAGAACGGCGAGATCGTCGCCGCGATGCTCGACGAGGAGGCGACGGTCAAGGTGTTCCGCCAGCGCGACGGCCACACCTGGCTGCTCCCGCGGAACACCGCGTTCGAGCCGATCCTCGGCGACGCGGCCACGGTGCTCGGACGCGTCGTGGCGGTCCTGCGCTCCGTGTGACGTCGCGCACACCCGGGTCCGTCCGCTGGACGCGGAACGGCACGGTGGTGCGCCGGGCCGGCGGTTTCGGCCTCCCAGCCGCGACGCCCCGCTCAGGCGGAGTGGACCGGCGCGACCACGAACGGCGCGAGCTCGCTGACCTGGCGCGCGAAGACGCGGACGTCCAGGCGGGTGCCGTCGACCACGTACTCGGTCCGCTCCACCGCACCCTCGTCGTGCAGCCGGGACACGAGGTCGCCGCGGTCGTACGGGACCACGATCGTCAGCTCGACGTCGGGCTCCGGCAGACGCGCCTCGATCGCGGCGAGCAGCTCGGGGATCCCCTCGCCGGTCCGCGCGGACACGAAGACGGCGTCCGGTACGAGGCCGCGGAGGACGAGACGCTGATCGGCGTCGACGAGATCGGCCTTGTTGAACGCGACCACCTCGGGCACGTCCCGGGCACCGACGTCGGCGATGACGTCGCGGACGGTGCTCAGCTGCGCCCCCGGATCGGGGTGGGAACCGTCGACCACGTGCAGCACGACGTCGGCCTCACCGACCTCCTCGAGCGTGGACCGGAAGGCCTCGACGAGCTGGTGCGGCAGGTTCCGGACGAACCCGACGGTGTCGACGAACGTGAACGGGCGGCCACCCCCGGTCTCGGTCCGACGGACGGTCGCGTCCAGGGTCGCGAAGAGCTGGTTCTGCACGAGGACGCCCGCGGAGGTCAGGCGGTTGAGCAGGCTCGACTTGCCGGCGTTCGTGTACCCCGCGATGGCGACGCTCGGCACCTCGTTGCGGTGCCGCTCGGCGCGCTTCGCCTCGCGCGCCGGGGCGAACCCCGCGATCTGTCGACGCAGCCGGGCCATCCGGGTGTGGATGCGACGCCGATCGAGCTCGATCTTGGTCTCACCGGGACCACGGGACCCCATGCCGGCGCCCGCGCTGCCGACCTGGCCACCCGCTTGACGGGACATCGACTCACCCCAACCACGGAGGCGCGGGAGCAGGTACTCGAGCTGCGCGAGTTCGACCTGTGCCTTGCCCTCGCGGCTCTTGGCGTGCTGGCTGAAGATGTCGAGGATGACGGCGGTGCGGTCGATGACCTTCACCTTGACGACGTCCTCGAGCGCACGGCGTTGGCTCGGCGCGAGTTCCGTGTCGGCGATGACGGTGTCGGCGCCCGTCGCCTTGACGACCATCGCGAGTTCCTCGGCCTTGCCGCGGCCGAGGTACGTGCTCGGGTCCGGGTGCGGGCGGCGCTGGAGCAGACCGTCGAGCACGACCGCGCCCGCCGTCTCCGCGAGGGCAGCGAGCTCACGGATCGAGTTCTCGGCGTCCTGGGCGTCACCCTGCGCGTACACGCCGATGAGGACGACGCGCTCGAGCCGCAGCTGCCGGTACTCGACCTCGGTGACGTCCTCGAGCTCGGTGGACAGACCGGACACGCGACGCAGCGCGGCGCGGTCCTCACGGTCGTACTGTTCGCCGTCGCCCTGCCACCCCACGACCTCGGCGTCGGTGGTCTGGATCGCCTGCGCCGGCGCGAACACCGCCGGGGTCGTCCTGCTCTCGGCGTTCCGCAACACCCGCTCGACCACACCGTCGTGCTGCTGCTCCTCGAGGACACCCTCGACCATGTCGTCCTGCTCCGTCATCGTCCACAGGCTACCTCCGGGCACCCGGCGACACACGGAGATGCCGGTACGGTTCATCCATGGCGAACGAGCACTACTTCTCGGCCCAGCCGGAGAGCGACGCCCGACCGCGGCGCATCACGGTCACCCTGGCCGGGCGGACGCTCACCCTCGCCACCGCCGCGGGCGTCTTCAGCCCGGACCGGCTCGACGCGGGCACGCGGGTGTTGCTGCAGAGCGTGCCGCCACCGCCCGCGACCGGGGCGCTCCTCGACGTCGGCTGCGGGTGGGGTCCGCTCAGCATCGCCATGGCGCTGCAGGCGCCCGAGGCCGAGGTCTGGGGCGTCGACGTCAACGAGCGTGTGCTCGACCTGGCTCGGGCGAACGCGGCGACGGCCGGTGCCCGGAACGTCACGGTGCGTCTGCCGGAGGCGGTGCCGGAGGACCTCCGGTTCGCCACCATCTGGTCGAACCCCCCGATCCGGGTGGGCAAGGACGAGCTCCACTCGATCCTGCTCACGTGGCTCCCGCGCCTGCAACCAGGTGGGGACGCCTGGCTCGTGGTGGCCAAGAACCTGGGCGGCGACTCGCTGCAGCGGTGGCTGGCCGAGACGCTCGACACCGACCTCGCGGTCACGCGCGCGACGACCGACCGCGGGTACCGCGTCATCCGGGTGCACCGGACACGCTGATCGCGGCGGGTGCGTCATGGCACCGGCCGTCAGACGGTGAGGTCGCCCTCGAACACCAGGTCGGCGGGACCGCTCAGCGCGACGTGCTCGCCGTCCTCCGCAGCGGCCATCCGGACCGTCAGGACGCCGCCGGGCACGCGGACCCGCCAGGTGTCCGGCGCCTGCGGACCGGCCCAGTGGCGGACCGCCAGGGCCGCCGCGACGGCCCCCGTGCCGCACGACAGGGTCTCGCCACTGCCGCGCTCGTGGACGCGCATCGTGATGTGGCCGACGCCGTCGCGCACGAGCGGATCGCCGGGCAGGACGAACTCGACGTTCGCGCCCGCGGGCGGTGCCGGCTCGAGGACCGGCACGTAGGTCAGGTCGAGCCCCGCGAGTTCGTCGTCCGTCGCCACGGCGACGACGACGTGCGGGTTGCCGACGTCGATCGGGAGGCCCGGGCGCGCGCCGTCGAGGTTGCGGGCGCGGACGAGGACCTCGTCGCCGTCGAGACCGGCGATGCCGAGCCCCCATCGTCCGAGGTCGGCCGAGAACCCGTTGGTCGACCGCTGCAGGTCGACCACGCCCTTCCGCGTCCCGATCGCCAGGGTCTCGCCCGGCGCGAGGTCGACCAGTCCGGCGTCGGTCAGGTAGCGCGCGAACACCCGCACGCCGTTGCCGCACATCTCGGCGACACTGCCGTCGGCGTTGTGGTAGTCCATGAACCACTCGGCCTCGGGAGCGACGGCGGCGATCGATCGGCCGTCCGGCAGCGCGGCCGTCCTGACCGCGCGGATCACGCCGTCGGCGCCCACGCCGAAGCGACGATCGGCGATGGCACGGATGCGCTCCGGGGTCAGGTCCACTGTCGCGTCCGGGTCGGCGAACAGCACGAAGTCGTTGCCCGTGCCGTGGCCCTTGGTGAAGTGGAGTTCGGTCACGCCCCGATCCTAGCGAGGGCCTCGGACGCGTCCCCGCGGCCGCGGTCGGCAGCCACGGCGACGGCCACCCGCTCGAGGTCGTCGTGGCCCGCTCCGGTCACGTCGAGCGACTCCGCCTCGCGCAGCCGCCGGAACCAGGAAACCTGTCGGCGGGCGTACTGCCGCGTCGCGACCGCGGTCGACGTCACGGCGCCCTCGAGGTCCGAGCGGCCGTGCAGCACGTCGAGAGCCTGCGCGTAGCCGATCGCCGCGCGGGCCGTCCGTCCGGCCTCCAGGCCGACGTCGACGAGGCCCGCGACCTCGTCGACGAGGCCGTCGTCGAACATCCTCGCGGCGCGCTCGTGCAGCATCGGCACGAGGACCTCACGCCGCCGTTGCAGGTGCAGCACCCGCATCGGTCGCCACGGCCGCGGTGCGGACGGGAGGCGCGGGCGCACCGGATCCCGGTTCGTCGCGACCTCGACGGCGCGGACCAGACGCCGGGTGTTCCGCGGGTCGACCGCTGCCGCCGCCGCGGGGTCGAGGGCACGCAGTCGTTCGAGCAGTGCGTCCGCCCCGCGCTCGTCCGCCTCGCGCTCGAGCGCCGCGCGGAGTTCCGGATCCGTGGCGGGGAAGGACAGGTCGTGGAGCACGCTCGACACGTACAGGCCGCTCCCGCCGACGAGCACGACCGGCGCGCCCGCCCCGACCACGGCGTCGATCGCCGCCCGGGCGTCACGCTGGTACGCCGCGACGCTCGCCTCGTCGGTCACGTCGAGCACGTCGAGCAGTCGATGCGGCACACCGCGTCGGGCGGCGATCGGGACCTTGGCCGTCCCGATGTCCATCCCGCGATACAGCTGCATCGCGTCGGCGTTCACGATCTCGGCGGGGAGACCGTCTCGGCGGAGTGCTTCGGCGATGCCGAGCGCCAGGTCCGACTTGCCGGTGCCCGTGGCACCCACGATCGCGATGACGTCCGGGCCCTCCACGCCCGGATCGCTGGCCCGCGCCTCCGACGACGCCGACGCCGACGCCGATGCCGATGCCGATGCCCCCGATGATGCAGGCGTCTCGAGCACCGTCAGCGGCCGGAAGGCGCGCCGACCCGCAGCGTCGGCAGCCCGAGCGACACCGGCCGGGGCCCGACCGCGGCGTCCGCCGCACCGACGTCGGCCGGGACCGGCACGCCACACGAGGCGGCCTGCGCGCGGTCCCACGCGTCGCCCGCGCGGGTGCGGCGGACGCGCAGCGGCGCGTCCGTGTCGGCGATGAGGTACCGGGGTGCGCCGCGCGTGATCTCGAGCGTCACGACGTCGCCCGGGCGCGGGACCTCCGAGCCGGCGGGTACACCGAAGTGCACGAGACGGGCGTCCTCGGCCCGCCCGCTCAGTCGGTGCGTCGCGTCGTCCTTCCGCCCCTCGCCCGTCGCGACGAGGACCTCGACCGTTCGGCCGACCTGCCGTGCGTTCTCCTCGGCGACGATCCGGTCCTGCAGCGCCACGAGTCGGTCGTAGCGGTCCTGCACGACCTCCTTCGGCACCTGTTGCTCCATCGTCGCCGCGGGCGTCCCCGGGCGGATGGAGTACTGGAACGTGAACGCCGACGCGAACCGTGCACGCTCGACGACCCGGAGCGTGTCCTGGAAGTCGGCCTCGGTCTCGCCGGGGAAACCGACGATGATGTCGGTCGAGATCGCCGCGTGCGGGATGCGGGCGCGGACCCGGTCGAGGATCCCGAGGAAGCGGTCGCTGCGGTAGCTCCGCCGCATCGCCCGGAGGATGCGGTCCGAGCCGGACTGCAGCGGCATGTGGAGCTGCGGCATCACGTTCGGCGTCTCGGCCATGGCGTCGATGACGTCGTCGGTGAACGCGGCGGGGTGCGGGCTGGTGAACCGGACCCGCTCGAGCCCCTCGATCGAACCGGCAGCGCGGAGGAGTTTGCTGAACGCCTGGCGGTCGCCGAACTCGACGCCGTACGAGTTGACGTTCTGGCCGAGCAACGTGACCTCGATCGCGCCGTCGTCCACGAGCGCCTGGATCTCGGCCAGGACGTCGCCCGGTCGGCGGTCCTTCTCCTTGCCCCGGAGCGACGGGACGATGCAGAACGTGCACGTGTTGTTGCAGCCGACGGAGATCGACACCCACCCGCTGTGCGTGGAGTCCCGCTTGGTGGGCAGCGTCGACGGGAACACCTCGAGCGCCTCGAGGATCTCGACCTGCGCCTCGCCGTTGTGGCGTGCGCGCTCGAGCATCGCGGGCAGCGAGCCCATGTTGTGCGTGCCGAACACGACGTCGACCCACGGGGCCTTCTCGAGGATGACGTTCTTGTCCTTCTGCGCCAGGCACCCACCGACGGCGATCTGCAGCCCCTCGTGCTCACGCTTGACCCCGGCCAGGTGGCCGAGGTTGCCGTACAGGCGGTTGTCCGCGTTCTCGCGGACCGCGCAGGTGTTGATCACGACGACGTCGGCCTGCTCGTCCACAGCCGGCACGTACCCGGCCGCCTCGAGTGACCCGCTGAGACGCTCCGAGTCGTGCACGTTCATCTGGCACCCGTAGGTCCGGACCTCGTAGGTGCGGGGGCGCGCTGCGGTGGTGGTCGCCATGGTGCTGTCAGTGTACGGCGGCGTCACCGTCGCCCAGACCGGCAGGCCCGGCCCGCCTACTCGAAGCGCACGCCACCCCGTCGGCCGCCGCCGTCGAGTGCGATCCGGACGGCGGTCCGCACGACCGATCCGCCGTAGCCCTTGCGCATGAGGAACCCCGAGAGCCGGCGCTCCGCGGTCTCGTGGTCGAGCCCCCGCATCTGTCCGGCGCGCTTGCGGGCCAACTCGATCGCACGCTCGGACTCCGCCGCGTCGTCGTCCTGGTCCGCCAGGGCCGCGTCGATCGCCGCCTGGTCGACGCCCCGCCGCCGGAGCTCCGCCACCACGCCTTGTCGCCCCAGGCCCTTGCGGTCGTGCAGACGGTCGACGAGGTCGGCAGCGAGCCGCACGTCGTCGAGGAGACCGACCCGGGTGAGTCGAGCGATCTCGTGCTCGACGATGTCCTCGGGGAGTTCGCGGCCGAGGAGGGCGGTCCGCAGCTCGGACGTGCTCGTGCCACGGCGGCTGAGCGCCCGGATGCTGATCCGCTCTGCCTCGGCGAGCAACTCGTCGTGCGTGGGTGGCGACTCGACCGTCTCGTGCTCGGCGTCATCGTCCCGGTCGGCAGCCCGCAGTCGGCGCACCGGGGCGGCGGGCCCGACGGTCTCGACGGACCCGACGGTGGAACCCGTCACCGGAGGGAGCCACGCGTCGGAGGCGTCCGGGCGGTCGACGTCGGTCTCGTCGCGGACGAGACCGACCGGGATCGCGTCATCCCCGTCCGGGCCGCCCATGCTCGCGCCGCGTGCGTCGGGCTCGGCAGACGGTGCTCCGCCTTCCGCCGGTCCGCGCCGGGACGACGTCGCCCGTGCCGACGACCGCGCACCGAAGATGTCGGTGACCGGTGCGAGGCCGTCGTCAGGCATGGAGCTGTCTCGGGAGCTCACGCGCCCTTCTTGGCGGCGAGTTTCTTCTCGAGGGACTCGACCGGCGCCGGGGCGTCAGCGGTGGCAGCGGCAGCACCGACACCGAGCTTCGCGAGGATCTTGCGCTCGATCTCGGCGGCGATGTCGCCGTTCTGGATGAGGAAGTTGCGCGAGTTCTCCTTGCCCTGGCCGAGCTGGTCGCCCTCGTACGTGTACCAGGCGCCCGACTTCTTGACGATGCCGTGCTCCACACCGAAGTCGAGCAACGAGCCCTCGCGCGAGATCCCCACGCCGTAGAGGATGTCGAACTCGGCCTGCTTGAAGGGCGGCGCCATCTTGTTCTTGACGACCTTGACCCGGGTGCGGTTGCCCACGGCCTCGGTGCCGTCCTTCAGGGTCTCGATGCGGCGGATGTCCAGCCGGACCGAGGCGTAGAACTTGAGCGCCTTACCGCCAGCGGTGGTCTCCGGGCTGCCGAAGAACACGCCGATCTTCTCGCGCAGCTGGTTGATGAAGATCATCGTGGTCTGCGTCTGGTTGAGCCCACCGGCCAGCTTCCGGAGTGCCTGCGACATGAGGCGGGCCTGGAGGCCGACGTGCGAGTCGCCCATCTCGCCCTCGATCTCGGCGCGGGGCACGAGCGCGGCCACGGAGTCGACCACGACCAGGTCGATCGAGCCCGAACGGACGAGCATGTCCGCGATCTCGAGCGCCTGCTCACCCGTGTCGGGCTGGGAGACGAGGAGCGCGTCGATGTCGACGCCGAGCTTCTTCGCGTACTCGGGGTCGAGGGCGTGCTCCGCGTCGATGAAGGCCGCGATGCCGCCGTTGCGCTGCGCGTTCGCGATGGCGTGCAGCGTCAGGGTCGTCTTGCCGGAGGACTCCGGACCGTAGATCTCGATGATGCGACCACGCGGGAGGCCGCCGATGCCGAGAGCGACGTCGAGCGCCACGGATCCGGTGGGGATGGTGGCGACGGGGGCGCGTTCGTCACTCCCGAGGCGCATCACCGTGCCCTTGCCGAACTGTCGGTCGATCTGGGCGAGTGCGGTCTCGAGGGCCTTCTCGCGGTCTGCGGGTGAGGGCATGATGCGCTCCTTCTGCTCGTGTACGGCGCCTGTAGGCTGTCGCCTTCGCGAGGACCGGTGGGGCAGGGTCCTCGGTTCACCGACAAGGCTCGGATGCTCATCCGATGGACCGAACCTACGACCGGCCACCGACATCACCACGCCGAGAGCAGACCGCTGTGGACGGTACGTCGCCACGAGCATCTGTGCAGGACGGTAGCACCGGGTCGAACACCCGTTCGAGCAACACGCCGAAGACGTGTTCGAGTGGGCGTCAGTCGCGCGGAGCGCGGAGGCCCTTGCCGTGCCGCCGTCCGACGGGCACGTCCTGCGCGTCGCACAGGGCCTCCCAGACGTCGCGGGCCGGCACCCCCGCCGCGAGCGCGTCGGCCGCCGACCGTCCGCCCACCGCCCCGAGGACGACGTCGCGCGTGACCACCTGACCGTAGGCCGGACCGAACTCGTCCTCGACCGCCTGCCAGAACTCACTCACGCGCACGGCCCCATGGTAGCCAGGACCCCGGACACGAGGCGGGGCCGGACGCACTCGTCGAGGCGGCCACCGCCGCTGGCCCTGATCGCCGCGCCCCCGGAACGCGGAACGCCCCGGTCCAGCAGGACCGGGGCGTTCCGACGCGGACTGCGCTCAGCGCACCGCGAGGTCGTTGTCGAACTCGGCGACGAGGTCGTCCGGCAGCATGTCCGGAACCGGGGAGGTGATCCCCTCGACGACCGCGAGGCGGTCACCGACTTCGCGCATGATGACCGAGATGGGCGTGTCGAGCGCGTCGGCGACCGAAGCGAGGATCTCGGAGCTGGCTTCCTTCTGACCGCGCTCCACCTCGCTCAGGTATCCGAGCGCGACACTGGCCTTGCTGGCGACCTGACGGAGGGTCCGGCCCTTCTGCAAGCGGAAGTCCCGCAGGACATCGCCGATTTCCTGACGAACGAGAACCATGAGAACTCCTCCTTCCTGTCATCCCGATCCCGCTCGATCCCGGTGACCGAGAACGGGACAGCAACACTATCGCCGCCGGTTCGTGCATGCTAACCAGGGGGCTCTGGGTGGTGCTTGTGAATGCACCACTTGTAACCGGATGGAAACGCGCCCTATTCCCCGGACGTGCTCGCCGTGACCGCCTGGTGCAAGCGTGTGAGGAGTTCGGAGACGGCCCCCGCGCGGATTGCCGCACGGTCACCATCCAGCCGGAGTTCGGACGCCTCGGCGACACCGGCCCGCGCGATCCCGACGAACACCGTGCCGACCGGCTTGCCGTCCTGCGGTTCCGGTCCGGCGACGCCCGTCGTGCTGATGCCCCAGGTCGCCGCGAGGCCGTCGACCGCCGTCGCCGCACGCACCCCGGTCGCCATCTGCCGCGCGACCTCCGGATCGACCGCCCCCCGGGTCGCCAGCAGCGCCGCGTCGACGCCGAGCAGCCGGTGCTTCAACGGCGTCGCGTAGGCGACCACACCCCCGCGCACGACCGCGCTCGCACCCGGGACGGCGACGAGCTCCGCCACGACGAGACCGCCGGTGAGCGACTCCGCGACGGCGAGCGTCTCGCCGCGCGCCGCGAGTGCGCGCACGATCGCGACCGCCAGCGAGCCGGGAGGCACGACAGCGTCGGGTGCGTCGGTGACCGTCACCGCGCCTCCCGGCCGTGCCGCCAGGCCTGCCACAGGTAGTCGAGACCGCTCAGGATCGTCGCGAGGAACGCCAACACCATGAGGACGGCGTCGACGACGTGCACCCAACCGCCGAAGACGTTCCAGAAGGGGATGAGGGCCAGGGTGATCGCGACGGCCTGCAGGACCGTCTTGACCTTGCCGCCGCGGCTCGCGGGGATGACCCGGTCGCTCAGCACCGCGAAGCGGAAGACCGTGATGCCGATCTCGCGCACCATGATGAGGACGGTGACGTACCAGGGCAGTTCCCCGAGCACCGAGAGCGAGACGAGGGCGCCGCCGATGAGCACCTTGTCGGCGATCGGGTCGACGAGCTTGCCGAAGTCGGTGACGAGGTTCTGCCGGCGGGCGATGATGCCGTCGGCGCTGTCGGTGACGATCGCGACCACGAACAGCACGGCTGCCCAGATCCGGAGGGGACCGTCCTGCCCCGCGTCGAGGAGCAGGAAGACGAAGAACACCGGCGCCATCAGGATCCGGATGACGGTGATGACGTTGGCGACGTTCGCGGTCGACGCCGGCCCCGATCCCGATCGGATCACCCGCCCCCGCCACGGGAACCGCTTCTGCGTCGCGGTGGACTCACCGGAGGCGCTCATGGTGATCACTCCCTGCCGGTCAGGCTCCAGGCGTCCTCGTCCGGATCGCTCTCGACCTCATCGTACCCACGGGTCATGTCGGCGACCGGGTCGTCGGACCCGCGGTACCCGACGTCGCCCTCCGCGCCGTCGCGCGTCGGGGTGACCGGGGCGGCCGGCGCGGGGGGCTCCTCACCCCGGAGTCGCGCGAGGGTCTCGGGAAGCTGCTCGACCGTGATGAGGACGTCGCGGGCCTTCGAGCCCTCGCTCGGCCCGACGATCTCGCGTGACTCCATGAGGTCCATGAGCCGCCCCGCCTTGGCGAAGCCCACGCGGAGCTTCCGCTGGAGCATCGAGGTCGACCCGAACTGCGTCGAGACGACCTGCTCCACGGCCGCGAGGAGGAGCTCGAGGTCGTCACCGATGTCGGCGTCGATCTCCTTGCGCTCGACGACCGCCTGGACGTCCTGGCGGTACTCCGGGCGGGCCTGGCGGGTGACGTGCGCGACCACCTCGGCGATCTCGCTCTCCTGCACCCAGGCGCCCTGCACGCGGACGGCCTTCGACGACCCCATCGGCAGGAACAGTCCGTCGCCCTGGCCGATGAGCTTGTCGGCTCCCGGCTGGTCGAGGATGACCCGGGAGTCCGTCACGCTCGTCACCGCGAACGCGAGCCGCGACGGCACGTTCGCCTTGATGAGCCCCGTGACGACGTCCACCGAGGGACGCTGCGTCGCGAGGACGAGGTGGATGCCGGCCGCCCGGGCGAGCTGCGTGATGCGGACGATCGAGTCCTCGACGTCGCGCGGGGCGACGAGCATGAGGTCCGCGAGCTCGTCCACCACGACGAGGAGGTACGGGTACGGCTTGAGCTTCCGCTCGCTGCCGGCGGGCAGGACGATCTCGTCGTTCGCCACGGCACGGTTGAAGTCGTCGACGTGCCGGAACCCGAACGACGCGAGGTCGTCGTACCGCATGTCCATCTCCTTCACGACCCACTGCAGCGCCTCGGCCGCCTTCTTCGGGTTCGTGATGATGGGGGTGATGAGGTGCGGGACACCGGCGTAGATCGAGAGCTCGACGCGCTTCGGGTCGACGAGGACCATGCGGACCTCGCTCGGCTTCGCGCGCATGAGGAGCGACGTGATCATCGAGTTGACGAAGCTCGACTTGCCGGACCCCGTGGAGCCGGCGACCAGGAGGTGCGGCATCTTCGCGAGGTTCGCCACGACGAAGCCGCCCTCGACGTCCTTGCCGACGCCGATGGTCATCGGGTGCTTCGACTTCGTGGCCGCGTTCGACCGCAGCACGTCGCCGAGCGAGACGATCTCGCGGTCCGAGTTCGGGATCTCGACGCCGATCGCGCTCTTGCCGGGGATCGGCGAGAGGATGCGGACCTCGTTCGAGGCGACCGCGTACGACAGGTTCTTGCTCAACGCCGTGACGCGCTCGACCTTGACCCCCGGGCCGAGCTCGATCTCGTACCGGGTGACCGTCGGGCCGCGCGAGAACCCGGTGACCTTGGCGTCGACCTTGAACTCGGTGAGGACGCCGGTGATCGCCGCGACCATCTCGTCGTTCGCGGTGCTGTGCGCCGTCGCGGGGGTGCCCGGGCTCAGCGTCGAGGCGGCGGGCAGGCGGTAGGGCGCGGCCGGAGCGTCGTCGGCGGACGTGTCGGGCAGGCCGTCCTGCTCGTCCTCGTCGAGGGGCAGCACGTCCGTGACGGGCTCGGCCACGGCGGGACGGATGACCTCGGTCGCGGCCTGGGCCTCGTCGTGGCGCACGCGGCCCGGCGCCTGCGCGTCGAACGCACGGAGGGCCTCCTCGGCGCGGTCGAGGTCCTCGGCGACGTCCTGTTCGAGCGAGTCGTTGAGGTTGACCGACACGGGTTCGGCCGGCGTCAGGTCGACGAGGCCCGCCGCGGCGCCCGGGCCCACCGCTCCCGCGACGCCGACCGGACCCGGGGCGACCGGCGCAGCTGCAGCGCCGCGCCCGGTGGCGGCCGCGGCGTCGGACGTCTCGGCGTGCGGGAGCACGGGGGTGTCGTAGGCGGGATCCTCCTCGCGCCCGGTCTTGTTGCGCCGCCACCACGGGAGCGCCCCGGGCTCGCCCTCGCCCGAGCCGTCGCCGCTGCCGTCGCCGTCGAGGTCCTCGAACGGGTCGAACGACGACGACGCCGAGGTGTTCCGGCCACGGCGCGGTGCCACGGGCGCGGGTGCGTCCGCGTCGATCGGAGCCGGCCCCGGCGTGCCGAACAGGTACGCGTAGAGCTCGTGCACGCGTCGACCCACGTGGTTCGGGGGCGTCTTCGTGATGATGAACAGCGAGAGCGCGATGAGCGCCACGGCCACGGGGGTGGCGATCCACGCGGTCGCGGCCGCGACGATCCAGCCGATCACCACCCAGCCGATGATCCCGCCCGCCTGTGCGAGCACGGGCATGCCGTCGGACGCCGGGGGCTGACCGCCGTAGATGTGACAGACGGAGGAGATGCCGATGACGAGCAACCCCAGGCCGATGCCGATGCGGGTGTTGTCGTGCACGGACGCGGGATGCCGGAACAACCACCCGGCGAACACGATCATGATGACCGGCAACGCGACCGCGAGCCGACCGAACAGACCACCGAACGTGTAGGCGTCCAGGGCCACCGCGACCGGGTTGGCGGGGTTGAGCCACTCGACCACGGCACCGGCGATCGCGAGCAGGAACAGCAGGAACGGGAAGCCGTCGCGTCGTTCGTCGTGCTCGAGCGACTCCTTGCCGAGCAGCCGGAACACCGCGCCGACACCGTGCGCTGCACCCGTCCAGGCGGTCACGAGGGGGTTCGGCCCGACGACCTCGACCGGTTGCGGGAGCTTCCGGGTGGTCGCCTGGGTCCGGGAGGTGGCGCCGCGGGCCCCCGTGCCGCCGGACCCGCGCGCGGGCGAGGGCGCCCGCGACCCCGAGGACGCGCGGGACCCCGAGGACGCGCGCGACGACGACTTGGTGCTCCCGGCCATGAGCGGAACCCTAACCCGAGCCGGGGACGTCCGGCGGGAGGCCCGCCGTGACGGGCCGCGCCCCCGCACCCGGTACCGTGGGGCCAGGAGCGACGAGGAGGACGACACGATGGTCACGGTCCGCCCCGACGCACCGATCCGTCGCCTCAAGGGCGCCTCGGTCGCCGAGACCCGGAGCGCGATCGTGGACCTCATCCGCTCGAGTGGCACCATCAGCCGCACGGAGCTCGCGGAGCGGTCCGGACTGACGAACGCGACGATCTCGAAGATCGTCCGGACCCTGCTCGACGACGGCCTCGTGTCCGAGGTCGGGTACGCGGAGTCGACCGGCGGCAAACGCGCCGTCCTGCTCGAGCTGAACAGCACCGCCGGCTACGCGGTCGGGGTCGCCCTGGACACCGCGCAGGACGTGTACGTCCTCGTCGACCTCAGCGGTCGCCCGATCGACGCACGGAGCGTCGCGGGGACCGGGACCGAGTCGCCCGAGGCCGTCGTGGCCCGCGTCGCCCGGGACGTCGCCGTCATGCTCGCCGACCACGGGATCGACCGCGACACCGTGATCGGGATCGGCGTCGCCGGCGAGGGACGGCTCGACCTGCCCGGTCGGGTGCTCCGGTCCACCGACTCGTGGAGCGAGTGGGACGACTTCGCGCTCGGGCACGCGCTCACCGCGGCGACCGACCTGCCGGTCACGGTCGACAACGACGCGAACTGCGCTGCCCTCGGCGAGTTCTGGTCGGGCCGCGTGCCGTCCACGCGCGACTTCGCCACGGTCTACATGGCGACGGGCATCGGGTGCGGGCTGCTCGTCGGTGGCGACGTCCACCGGGGCGCGTCGTCGAACGCCGGGGAGATCGGGCACATGTCCCTGCGGTGGGACGGGCCGCCCTGCTGGTGTGGGTCCCGCGGCTGCCTCGAGGTCCTCGCCGCGCCCGCCGCCGTCGTCGCACGAGCCCGCACCGACGCGGCCCTCGTCGCGCGGCTCGGCATCGACACCACCACGGACGGCGACGACGCCCGGGCGGTGACGGCCGACGTCCGCGCGACCTTCGCACGCGTCGCGGCCGCGGCCGTCCAGGGCGACACCGGCGCGCTCGCCCTCGTCGAGGAGTCCGCCGAGTACCTGGCGCGGGCGATCCTGAACCTCGTCAACCTGCTCGACCTCGACGAGGTCTACCTCGCGGGCCCGGGGTTCGCCACCGCCGGCGAGCGCTACCTGCGGGCGGTGCAGCGCGAGCTCCACGCGCACGCGGTGATGCGGGGGACGCATCCCGTGCACGTGGCGATGAGCGCCGTCGGCCGGGACGCCGCCGCGCTCGGCGCTGCCGCCGCCGTGCTCCACGCCCGGCTGACGCGGACCCGCGCCGGTCGCGGCTGACGCGGCGGCCCTGGCGGACCTGGCGGACCCGGCGGCCCCGGCGGACCCCGCGACTCCGCGACTCCGGCGCACCCGGCGGCGTCGGTCAGTCGAGCCGCACGACCCGCAGGTCCCGCCACCGCACGACCGCGCCCGGCCCCCACCGCTCGTCCCCGAGCGCGGGGTCGTTGTCGTGCACCTCGAGTGCGATGTGCCCCGCGCGACCGAGCAGGGCGCGGACGGCGGCGCGGTCGAACCGGTCCGGTGGGAGCGCCCCGGTGTCGCACTCGGCGACGAGGAGCCCGTTGACCCAGGTCGTCAGCACCGGCCACTCCCCCACGCACCGGATCCGGAGCTCGTTCCAGTCGTCCCAGCGCCACGCGGCGAGGAACGCCTCGGCGCTGGCGGCGTGCGTCAGCAGGGCCCGCTTCTCCGGCGTCACCAGCTCGCGACTCGTCACCGGGTCGTCCTCGGTCAGACCGACCGCCCGCCCGTCGGCGTCGCGGACGGCGTCGACGGCGAACCCGACGGCGTGGAAGCCGCCGATCCCGTTGCCGTAGAACCCGCCGATGGAGCCGGACGGCCGGTGGTCGACGAGCACCTGGTACCCCTGCGACCCGAGCGCCGAGGCTCGGAGCATGATCCCGGTGTCCGCGGGCCAGTCCGGTCGCACCAGCACCGTCAGGTCGACGTCACCGAACACCTCGTCGCTGACCAGGTAGCCGCCGAGTCCGCGGCGCTCCTGGCCGCCCACGACGGCACCGTCGACCACGGACCACGCACCACTCGTGGCGAGGGCGTCGCGGACCGCGGGTGACGCGGGGTCCGGTGCCGGGGCTCCCGGCCGTGCGGCCACGGGCGTGCGCGGGACGGCGTGCCAGCCGTCGAGCGTGACGCCATCGAAGAGCGCGGTCGCGACGAACGACGGCGCGGATCGGCCGGGAGGGCCGGCGACGTCACGCACGCGACGTCACCCAGGGCTCGTTCGAGATCGTCACCGCCGTGCCGGTGCCAGCGGCCTTCTCGATGGCGAGCCCGACGTGGTGGTCGTGCAGGCCCTCGGCGAGCGGGTAGGGGGCCGGGGCCTCGTCGCGGGTCCATGCGCCGGTGCGCGTCAGCAGCTCGGCGACGGCGAGGTCGTCGTCCATGAGGCGTCCGCCCTCGTACAGGTTCCGCCACACCGGGCGCCCGTCGAGGCTGATGTGCGTCGTGTCGAGCCCCTCGTAGTCCATGCCGTGGCCGGTCTGCGCCCGCTCGAACCGCGACGTCACCGGGGTCGTGGCGTCGAGCATGCGCACGAGGGTCTCGTCGTGGAGCTCGCCCGTCGACCCGCGGACCGCCAGGTGGTCCGGACGCACCGGGTTCCACCACTGGTTGTCCGTGAAGTCGTAGAGCCCCGTGCGGCCGTCCCCGAGGTCGAGCGTCGACAGGATCGTCCGGGCCGGCTTCGGCTCCGTGTCGTGCGTCCAGCCGTCCGGCGTGATCGGGTCGACCAGGGGCGCGGTCGAGGTCACGGACCGCACGGTCACCGGCCCCGGGGCGACGTCGAGGAACCCGCGGATCATCGACACCGCGTGGTACAGGTGCGTCGAGCTGACGTGCACGGAGGTCGGGACACCGACCGCGCCGTCCCGCACCGCTGCCAGCCGAGCGGCGTGGAGCGGCATGAGCAGGTACTGCTCGGCGACCTGGACGAGGTCCGCCGCGCCGACGTCGGCCCAGAGCGACCGCATGCCGTCCAGGTCCGGCGCCGGCGGCGTCTCGGTGAGCACGGGGACCCCGCGTCCGACGAGCTCGCGGACGAGCCCGGGCGTCACCGGCCACGGGACGCTCGGGACGACGAACTCGGGACGCTCCGCGGCCAGGAGGTCGTCGAGCGTCCGCCAGGTCGGGACGCCCCACCGGCGCTCGAGTTCCGCCCCGGCCTCGGCTCGACGCGTCACCACACCGGCCACCCGGAACCGGTCGGGCAACAGCTGCGCCACCCGGAGGTAGACCTCGGTGCGCCACCCGTTGCCGACGAGCGCGTACCGGGTCGGTGCGACGGTCGGGAGGCGCTTGGTCGCGACCGCCGGGGTGCGCAGCGGTGGCTCAGCGGCGGCCGGGTCAGTGCGGTCCGTGTCGGTGATGGTCATGCCTGGGCTCCTGACTGCTCGGTGGTGGTCGCGAGGGGGCCGCCGAGCACGCCGGCCAGCCAGCGGCCGCTCCGCTTGACGGTCCGCTGCTGGGTCGCGTAGTCGACGTGCACGATGCCGAAGCGGCGCGTGTACCCGAACGCCCACTCCCAGTTGTCGAGGAGGCTCCAGCAGAAGTACCCGCGGAGCGGGATCCCCTCGCGGACCGCGTCGGCGCACGCCGCGAGGTGCGCCTCGACGTACGCACGGCGCTCCTCGTCCTCGACGGCACCCGTCTCGTCGACCACGTCCTCGTAGGCCGCGCCGTTCTCGGTGACCGCGATCGGCAGCTCGGGCCGGAGCGTGTGGACCATGCGCAGGACGTCGACGAGGCCGTCCGGGTGGATCTCCCACCCCATCTGCGTGCGCGGTGCACCGGTGTCGACGGTCTCGACGAACTCGCTGCCCGGGTTCGCGCTCACCGCGCCGACGGCGCCACCGGCGTTGGTCGCCGCGCCGGTCCCGCCACCGGCCCGCACGGTGTGCCGGCTGTAGTAGTTGACGCCCACGAAGTCGACGTCCGCCGCGATCTCGGCGGCGTCGGACGCGGGGGTCGCCCCGAACCAGTCCTGCTCCCCGAGGTCACGGACGACGTCCTCCGGGTAGTGGCCGAGGAGCAGCGGCTCGAGGAACAGCCGGTTCTGGAGGCCGTCGATGCGTCGGGCGGCGTCGCGGTCGTCGGCCGAGTCGGTCGCCGACCGCACCGAGTAGAGGTTGAGCGTGACCCCGACCTGCGCGGTCGGCCGGGCGGCAGCACGGATGGCCGGGACGGCACGCCCGTGCCCGAGCATCAGGTGGTGGGCCGCGTGCGCGGCACGGGTCCCGAGCTGCTTGCCCGGCGCGTGCACACCCGACGCGTACCCGAGGAACGCCGAGCACCACGGCTCGTTCAGGGTGATCCAGTGGTCGACGAGGTCACCGAGGCCCGCGACGACGAGGCCCGCGTACTCCGCGAACCGGTCCGCCGTGTCCCGCTCGAGCCAGCCGCCCCGCGCCTCGAGCGCGCTCGGGAGGTCCCAGTGGTACAGCGTCGCCCACGGGGTGATGCCCCGCTCGAGCAGTGACTCCGCGAGGCGGCGGTAGTGGTCGAGCCCCGCATGGTTCGCCGGCCCGGTGCCGTCCGCCTGGACGCGCGGCCACGCGACCGAGAACCGGTACGCGTCGACGCCGAGGTCCGCCATGATCGCGACGTCCTCGCGGTACCGGCGGAGGTGGTCGTCGGCCGGGTCGCCCGTCGAGCCGTCGGTGATCGCGCCGGGGACCCGGGCGAAGTCGTCCCAGATGCTCGGTCCGCGGCCGTCGACGTCGACCGACCCCTCGACCTGGTACGCGGCCGTGGCGGTGCCGATGACGAAGTCGTCGGGCAGATCGCTCCTGGTGAACGCCACGTCAGGCCTCCTTGTCCGGGGCGCACCAGTCGCTGCCCTCGTTCTCGGTCACGGCGATGAGGACCTCGTCGCGCTTCACCCCGGCACCCACCAGCTCGTCGACCACGCACCCGTACATGCGCTGCTTGTCCTCGGGACCGTAGATGCGGGCGAGCAGGATCTGCACGAAGAGGATGTCGTTGCGGTCCGCGTTCGGGAACGTCCGTGAGTACACGAGCTCCCCGGGCTCGTGGAGCCGGAAGACCTGGAACAGGTCGTCCTCGGGCATCGCGAGCCCGTCGACGAGTCCCTTGTGGATGGCGGCGCTGATGGCCTCGCGACGTGGTGCGAGGGCCGCGTGCATGTCGACGCGGACGAGGGGCATGGTCTCCTGCTTCCCGGGCCCGCGTCGGTGCGGGCCCATGTCGTGGTGCTCGGCGCCTCAGCGGGCGTCGAGCCAGTGCTCCGGAGCCGGCCGGAGGGCGGCGAGTTCCACCCACAGGTCGTCCGGGAGGTCCGTGGTCGCGGCGTCGACGGTCGTCGCGATCCGCTCGGGTCGGCTGAACCCGACGATCGTGCTCGCGACCGCCGGCTCCCGCACGGACGCGGCGAGCGCCGCCGTCGCGAGGTCGGTCCCGTACCGGTCGCAGACGTCGGCCATCGCGGTGATGGCGGCGCGAGTGGCCGGAGGCGCGGGGCGGTAGCCGTAGTCGGTCCGACCACTCCGCGGTGCGGCGAGGATCCCCCCGCCGAACACGGCCGCGTTGACGACCGCGACGTCGGTCTCGGCCGCCCGGGCCACGAGCGACTCGGCGCTGCGGTCGACGAGCGTCAGGCGGTTGTGCACGAGGAGGACCTCGAACACCCCGAGGTCGAGGTACCGCCGCATGACGTGGACGTCCCCGCCCGCGAGGCCGATGTGCTCGACGACGCCCTCGTCCCGGAGGGCGACGAGCGTGTCGACCGCGCCACCCGGCGCCGTCATCGCGTCGAGGTCGTGGAACTCGGGGTCGTGGAGGTGCACGAGCGGCAGCCGGTCGATGCCGAGCCGCTCCTGGCTCTCGCGGACGGACGCGCGGACGCGGGCGCCCGAGTAGTCGCCGTCCCGGGCGTCCACCTTCGTGACGACGAGCACGTCGTCCGGCAGGCCGCCGGCGCGCGCGATGCCGAGGCCGATGCGCCGTTCGCTCGCGCCGCCCGAGTACCCGTTCGCGGTGTCGATCGTCCGGATCGGGCTGTGGAGGACCTGGTCGACGAGGGCGACCGCGTCGTCCTCCTCGACGGCATGGCCGAAGTTCTCCGGCATGCTGCCGAGGGGTGCCGCGCCGAGGGTGACCGCGGAGACGGTGAGCCCGGTCCTCCCGAGGGGCCGCATCCAGCCGCCCGGGGTCGCATCGAGGTCGGGATCGATCGTGGTACCGAGGTCGACCATCAGCTCTTCACCGCCCCGAGGGTCATGCCCGCGACGAACTGTCGCTGCATCCAGACGTACACGAGCACGACCGGCACGATCGACAGCGTCAGGCCGGCCGCGAGGGACGGCCAGTCGGTCTGGTACTGCCCGATGAGGCTGAACAGGACCGGCTGGAGCGGCAGTGCCCGCGTGTTCTGCAGCACCGTGTTCGCGATGAGGAACTCGTTCCACGTCGACAGGAACTGGAAGATGACGACCGTCGCGACCCCGGGTCGGGCCAACGGCAGGATCACCCGCCAGAACACCGTGAACTCGCCGGCACCGTCGATCCGCGCGGCCTGGACGAGTTCGTCGGGCAGGGTCTCGAAGAAGGCCCGCATGAGGAACATGGCGAACGGTGCCGAACTGCTGATGTAGAGCACGAGCAGGCCGAACTGGCTGTTGAGCAGCCCGATGTTCTTGAGTTGCAGGTAGAGCGGGATGATGAGCGCCGTCGACGGCATCATCAGGGTCGACAGGAGCGCGACGTAGAGGACGTTCTTGAACGGGAACCGGAGCTTGGCGAAGGCGTACCCGGTCATCGACGCGAACACGAGCACGCCCGCGACCGTCGCCGTGGTGATCCAGAGGCTGTTGAGGAAGTGCAGCCCGAAGTCCGTCGACGTCCACGCCGTGCCGTATGCCCGCGTCGTGAGCATCGTCGGGAAGAACGGTCCGTTGAACACGGTGTTCTCCGGGCGGAGCGACGTCGCCAGCAGCCACAGCAGCGGGAACACCGTCACCGCGCAGATCGCCACGAGGATGATCGCCGCGACCGACCGGGCGTACGGGACCCGTCGGTGCCGCGGCGCCTGGTCGAGGCGGCGGACGTCGGTCCGGGACACCGGTTGCTTGATGGCGGTCATCGGGCGGCCCTCCTCGCGAGCACGATCTGGACGAGCACGGCGACGCCGCACAGGAGCATGACGACGACGCTGAAGGCACTGCCGTAGCCGAGTTGCGGCACGGACCCACCGGTGGACCCGAACGCGAGGCTGTACAGGTAGGTGCCGAACACCTCGGACTGGTGGCTCGGACCACCGCCGGTCATGACGAAGATGATGTCGAACACCTTGAAGCCGTTCATCAGGTTCAGGCTGATCACGATCGCCGTCACGATCCGGAGGCCCGGGATCGTCACGAACCGGAACTGCTGGAACCGGGAGGCGCCGTCGACCTCGGCGGCCTCGTAGAGCGAGGGGTCGATGCCCTGGATGCCGGCGAAGAAGATGAGCATGTTCATGCCGATCGCCATCCAGAGTGACACCGCGATGATCGCTGGCAGCACGAGCGACGGGGTCGACAGCCAGTTCGCGGCGAGACTGCCGAGCCCGAGCCCGCGGAGCGTCCGGTTGAGCGTGCCGATGTTCGGGTCGTAGATGAGCTTCCACAGCGCACCCGAGACGACGAAGGACACCAGGCCGGGGACGAACAGGATCGTCCGGACCACGACGCTGAGGCCCTTCCACACGTTCGCGACGAGCACCGCGATCACGAGCGGGATCGCGGTCTGGAGGACCGTGGTCACGATCGCGTAGAGCACGGTCACGACGAACGCGTGACGGGCGACCGGGTCGTTCGCCATGCGCGTGTAGTTGTCGAGCCCGATGAACTGCGGGATCCCGAAGCCGCTCCACCGCGTCAGCGACAGGTAGGCGGCGTAGAGGATCGGCCAGCCGACGAACGCCGCGAACAGCAGGACGGTCGGCGCGACGAAGGTGTACCCGGAGACCCACTCCCAGCGGCGGAGGCGAGCGGAGCCTCCCGCTCGTCCCCGGCCGCGGTCCCGGCCCGGGCCACCGCCCCGACCCGTGCCGCGGGGACCGCGCCCACGCTGGCCCATCTCGTCCGACCGTCCCGCCCGCTCCGGCCGGAGCACATTGGTGACGGCCATGTCAGCCCTTCGCGTTGAGGACGGCGGCCTGCATCTGCTTGGCGACCTCGGCCGGCGAGGCGGTCTGGTCGAAGATCTTGCCGAGGGGGTCACCGGCCGCGCTCGATCCCGCGCCGAACGGGATGTGCGGGCAGCCGTCGGGGAGCCACGACGTCATGAGCTTGATGTGCGGGTCGCTCACGCGGTCCGCGGCGCTCTTGGTCGACGGCATGCTCAGCGAGTCGTTCATGAGCTGCGAGTACTGGGCCGGCTCGTACATGAACTTGAGGAACTCGATCGCGGCGTCCTTGGCCTTGCTCGTCGCGGACACCGCCCAACCGGCTCCGGCCTGGTCGGCGGTCCAGTGTCGGGCCCCGCTCTTGATCGCCGGGGTCCGCATGATCTTGTACTTGTCGAGGAACGCCTTGGGGGCGTCCTGCGCGAGTGACTGCGGGATCCAGGACCCGGCGAACAGCATGGCCGCACCCCCCGTGTAGAACAGCTGGGTGGCCTGGTCGCCCGACGTGCCCGTCGTGCCCTTCTGGAACACGCCCGCCTTGACGATCCGGTCGTTGAACTGGAGCGC
Organism: Curtobacterium sp. MCBD17_034; assembly: GCF_003234515.1. Taxonomy (NCBI): domain Bacteria; kingdom Bacillati; phylum Actinomycetota; class Actinomycetes; order Micrococcales; family Microbacteriaceae; genus Curtobacterium; species Curtobacterium sp. MCBD17_034. Next base: position 44,289 of record NZ_QKTN01000011.1, read on the forward strand.
CTCGAGCACGGGCTTGTTCGTGTACGCGTAGCCCTTCTCGAGCTGGTCGAGCTTGAGGTAGTACGTCGGGTCGTCGGTCACCTGGGTGATGAGCGGGAGGAAGAAATCGAGCGCGCTCGTCGTCGGGTTCGCGCTGAACGCGACGGTGGACTTGCCCGTGGCGTCGATCTTCGCGGCGGCGGCGATGAGGTCGTCCCAGGTCTCCGGCTCCCCGTCCACCCCCGCGGCGCTCAGCATGTCCGGGTCGTAGAACAGGCCGAACGTCTGTGCCATGAACCCGAGCGCGTACTGCTTGCCGTTCTTCGTGTACTCCTGGTTGTTCGACGAGAAGAAGTCCTTGAAGAAGCCGGACCCGAGCTCCTTGCGGAGGTCCGCCGAGATCCCCTGTTCGCCGTAGGTGATGGCGCGGACGTGCGGGGCGAAGATCTCGGGCACGTCACCACCCGAGACGGCCGCGGTGAGCGCCGGGAGGTACTGGTCCGGCGTCCCGAAGATCCGGTTCTGGATCTTGATGTTCGGGTGCTTCTTCTCGAACGCGGCGATCACCTTGGGGAACACGTCCCGCTGGCCCGTGTACCAGCTCCACATGCGGACGGTCGTCGTGCCGCTCGACGAGGCGGAGGACCCCGAGGAGCAGGCCGCCAGCAGTTCCGCGAGGGCGACGCTCGCGACGCCGGCGCCGCCGTAGCGGAACAGGGTGCGCCTGCTGATGCCCCGGCCGATCGCCTCAGCAGCGGCGCGCGTGTCGGTGTCGTGCATGGTCTCTCCTTTGAGATAGCCGAACCGCTCCCGCTGCTCTGCGGGAGCCCGTGCGGACTTTCTATCCCAAAGTAACGAAGTCTGTCAACGGATTCGGACGACGACGAGGGCGGGGTCCGTCGGACCCCGCCCTCGTGCTGCCGCGGCTCGTGCCGCTGGCTCGTGCCGCCGCGCCTACGCCTCGATGACCACCGGCACGATCATCGGTCGCCGCCGGTGCTTCGTGTTCACCCAGCGCCCCACCGTGCGACGGACGGCCTGCGTGAACGCGTGCTGGTCACCCGCGCCGTTCGCCGCCGTGTCGGCGAGCGCCCGGACGATCTGCGGCCGGACCTCGTCGAACACGGAGTCGTCCTCGGCGAACCCGCGCGACTGGATCTCCGGGCCGACGATGCACTGGCCGGTGGTGAAGTCGACGGCGCAGAAGATCGAGATGAAGCCCTCTTCCGCCAGCACACGCCGGTCCTTGAGGTCCGCGTCCGTGATCTCGCCGACGGTCGACCCGTCCACGTAGACGTAGCCGAGGTCGAGTTGCCCGGCCACGCGGACCACGCCGTCCTTGAGGTCGACGACGGTGCCGTCCTCGCCGAGGATCACGTTGCGCGGCGGGACCCCCGTCTGGATCGCCAGGTCGGCGCTCGCGTACAGGTGGCGGTGCTCACCGTGCACGGGCATGACGTTCCGCGGCCGCAGGATGTTGTAGCAGTACAGGAGCTCGCCCGCGGAGGCGTGGCCCGACACGTGCACCTTCGCGTTGCCCTTGTGGACGACCTTGGCGCCGAGCTTCGTCAACCCGTCGATCACCCGGTAGACGGCGTTCTCGTTGCCGGGGATGAGGCTCGACGCGAGGATGACGGTGTCCCCCTCGCCGATCTCGATCTGGTGCTCGAGGTTCGCCATGCGCGCGAGCACGGCCATCGGCTCGCCCTGGGACCCCGTCGACATGTAGACGATGCGGTCGTCCGGCAGGTCCTTGGCCTTCTTGGCGTCGATGAGGACGTCGTCCGGCACCCGGAGGTACCCGAGCTCGGCCGCGATCGTCATGTTCCGGACCATCGACCGGCCCATGAACGCCACCCGGCGGTTGTTCGCCGCGGCGGCGTCGAGCACCTGCTGCACGCGGTGGACGTGGCTCGAGAAGCTCGCCACGACGACGCGGCGGCGCGCACGGGCGATGACGCTCTCGAGCACCGGCCCGATGTCACGCTCGGGCGCGGTGAACCCCGGGACGTCCGCGTTCGTGGAGTCCGGTAGGAACAGATCGACCCCGGCTTCGCCGAGTCGGGCGAACGCGCGCAGGTCCGTGATGCGGTCGTCGAGCGGGAGCTGGTCCATCTTGAAGTCCCCGGTGTGGAGCACACGGCCCGCCGGAGTGGTGATGGCGACGGCGAGCGCGTCCGGGATGGAGTGGTTCACGGCCACGAACTCGAGGTGGAACGGGCCGAGCTGCTCGACCTGGTCCTCGCGCACCGTCAGCGTGTACGGCTTGATCCGGTGCTCCTTGAGCTTCGCCTCGACGAGCGCGAGCGTCAGGGTGGACCCGATGAGCGGGATGTCCTGCCGGAGCTTGAGCAGGTACGGCACGGCGCCGATGTGGTCCTCGTGCCCGTGCGTCAGGACCACGCCGAGGACGTCGTCGAGACGATCGCGGATCGGGGTGAAGTCCGGCAGGATCAAGTCCACGCCGGGCTGGTGCTCCTCGGGGAACAGCACGCCAGCGTCGACGACGAGCAGCTTGCCGTCGAACTCGTACACGGTCATGTTGCGGCCGATCTCGCCGAGTCCCCCGACGGGGATCACGCGGAGGGTGCCGGGTTCGAGCGGCTGCGGCTCGGAGGTCTTCGTGGGCATCTGGTCCTGACGGGTGTGGGCGGCGCACCGGGTGCGCCGCGGGTGGTCAACGGGTGGTGCCTGGCACCTTGGGCAGCGCGCCGCCGGCCGCCGCGTTGCGGTCCGGGCGGAAGTTGGAGAAGTCGGCGCCGGGGATGTCGCGCACGAACTCGAGTTCGGCCTCGATGACGGCGGCCTCGGACTCCTCCGGGCCGACGAGCGGCAGGCGCACCCGCGGGCTCGCGATCCGGCCGAGGCCGTGCAGGATGTACTTCGCCGCGACGGTGCCGGGCACGTGCGTCATGACGGCGCGGACCAGGGGCTCGAGCCGCTGGTGCTCGGCCGTCGCCGCCGCGAGGTCGCCCCGGTTCACCGCGTCGACGATCGTGCGGTACGGTGCCGCCGCGATGTTCGCCGTCACGCCGATCAGACCGGTCGCCCCGATCGCCAGGTGCGGCAGCACGTTGGCGTCGTCGCCCGAGAAGTACATGAGGTCGGTGTTGTTGAGCACCCGGCTGACCTCGCTGAAGGAGCCCTTGGCGTCCTTCACCGCGACGATGTTCGGGTGCTTCGAGGCACGGACGATCGTGTCGTACATGATCGGGACGCCGGTCCGGCCCGGGATGTCGTAGAGGATCACCGGCAGGTCGGTGGCGTCCGCGATCATCCGGAAATGCGTCAGGACGCCGGCCTGGGTCGGCTTGTTGTAGTAGGGCGTGACGATCATGACGCCGTCCGCGCCGGCGCGCTCGCTCTGCTTGTACAGCTGCATCGCGTGCGCGGTCTCGTTCGAGCCACCACCCGTGATGATCTTCGCGCGGCCCGCCGCGACCGACTTGCCGACCTCGACGAGCCGGAGCTTCTCGGGGTCCGTGAGCGTCGAGGTCTCGCCCGTGGTGCCGGTCACGACGATGCCGTCGGCACCCGCCGTGATGCAGTCGTCGATGTGCCGTTCGACGCCCGGCCAGTCCACCTCGCCGTCGGCGGTGAACGGCGTCACGAGCGCGACGAGGACCTGACCGAAGGGATTCTCACGCGAGGACACGCGAACCAGCGTACCGGCAGCGCTCATCCACCGGGACCAGCGGTCGGGAGGCCCGGACCGGCTCAGGCACGACGGCGCGACTCGACGAAGCGGTAGCGCAGACCCGTCCGCGACGTCAGCCACTCCGTCGCCGAGGGCGTGGCGGCGACCGTGTGCCAATCGGGTCCGAGCTCGGGTGCCGTGGTGTCCCCGTCGACGTCGAGGTCGATCACGGTCTCGAGGACGCGGTCCGCTCGCGACAGCGCCGCCTCGTACACCTGCGCGCCGCCGATCACCCACGTGGGCCCGTCCGCGGCCACCGTGAGGGCGGTGTCGACGTCGTGGACGACCTCGGCGCCGTCCGCCGACCACGACCGGTCGCGGGTCAGCACGACGTTGCGGCGCCCGGGCAGTGGCCGGAACCGCGGCGGGAGCGAGTCCCACGTGCGCCGTCCCATGACCACGGTCGCCCCGTTCGTCACCCGGCGGAACTCGGCCTGGTCCTCCGGGAGGTGCCAGGGGATGTCCCCGTCGGCACCGATCACGCCGTCGCGCGAGCGCGCCCAGATGAGGCCGACCTCGCCCCGGGGCATCAGACGGCGACCGCGCCGCGGATCGTCGGGTGGTGCGCGTAGTCGACGAGCTCGAAGTCCTCGTACTCGTAGGCGTCGATGCCGTCGCGCGGGGCGATCCGGAGCTGCGGCGGCGCGTACGCGGTCCGCGCGAGCTGCTCGCGCACCTGCTCGACGTGGTTGTCGTAGATGTGGCAGTCGCCGCCGGTCCACACGAAGTCGCCGACCTCGAGCCCGGTCTGCGCGGCCACCATGTGCGTCAGGAGCGCGTAGCTGGCGATGTTGAACGGGACACCGAGGAACATGTCGGCGCTCCGCTGGTACAGCTGGCACGAGAGCTTGCCGTCGACGACGTGGAACTGGAAGAACGCGTGGCACGGCGCGAGGGCCATCGACGGGATGTCGGCGACGTTCCACGCCGACACGATGAGCCGACGCGAATCCGGGTTCGTCCGGATCTGCTCGATGACCTCGGCGATCTGGTCGACGTGGTCGCCCGAAGGCGTGGGCCACGAGCGCCACTGCACGCCGTACACGGGACCGAGCTCGCCGTCCGCGTCGGCCCACTCGTTCCAGATCCGCACGCCGTGCTCCTGCAACCACCGCACGTTCGACTCGCCGCGGAGGAACCACAGCAGCTCGTACGCGACGGACTTGAAGTGGACGCGCTTGGTCGTGACCAGGGGGAACCCCTGCGCGAGGTCGAACCGCAGCTGCGCGCCGAACAGGCTCCGCGTGCCGGTGCCGGTGCGATCGCCCTTCGGCACGCCCTCGTCCAGCACCTTCCGGAGCAGGTCCTCGTACGGGGTGGCGACGGACGGGTCGGGCTGCTTGACGGAGGTCGGCGACGCGGTGTCGGTCATGGCTCCGAGCCTACGGGCGACCACCGTCCTCCGCGAGCGGCGGCAGGGCGACCGGCGGTAGGGCGAGCCAACGGCGGCAGGGCGACCGGCGGTAGGCCGAGCGATCGGCGGCAGGGCGACCGGCGGGCGGGCGTGACCCGATCCGGCGGGGGCGCGTCGGCCCTCCCGGTCGTGCGTCGGTCGTCGTCGGTACGGTGGGGCGGTCGAAGGAGGACCCATGGCGGACGCCCCGCTCTCCGTGCTCGTGGCCGGCGCGTCCGGCTTCATCGGCACGCCGCTCGTGGCCGCCCTGCGCGCCGCGGGGCACCACGTGACGACGCTCGTGCGTCGCGAGCCGACGTCGCCGTACGAGTTCCGGTGGCAGCCCGGCGTCGCCGACCTCGACCCCGCGGTCGTCGACGGTGCCGACGTCGTGGTGAACCTGGCGGGCGCGAGCATCGCCCGGCTGCCGTGGACAGCCGCGCGACGACGCGCCGTCCGGTCCTCGCGCCTCGACGCGACCCGGACCCTCGTCACCGCGATGCAGCGCGCGGCGACGCCGCCCCACGCGTTCCTCAGCGGCTCCGCGTCCGGGTACTACGGCGACCGCCCCGCCGACCGGCTCATCGAGTCCGCCGACCCCGGCGCGGGGTTCCTCGCCGAGGTCTGCACCGCGTGGGAGGCCGCGGCCTCCGAGGCGCCCTCCACGACCCGGACGGTCCTGCTCCGCACCGGGCTCGTGCTCGGGCCGGACGGCGGCGCGCTCGCCCCCGTGCTGCCCCTCACCCGACTCGGACTCGGATCGCGGCTCGGCACCGGCGGCCAGTACTGGCCCTGGATCTCGCTCGAGGACGAGGTCGCCGCGATCGTGCACCTCTGCTCGTCCGAGGTCGCCGGGCCGGTGAACCTCGCCGGCCCCACACCGGCGCTCGCCGACCACGTCCTCCGGCGCGTCGCGCAGGACCTGCACCGACCGTACGCGCTCACGGTGCCCGAGACGGTCCTGCGCCTGGCGCTCCGCGACGCCGCGGACGAACTCCTGCTCGCGAGCCAGCTGCTCGTCCCGGCGGTGCTCCAGGCCGACGGCTACACGTTCCGGCACGAGACGGTGGAGCAGGCGGTCGACGCGCTGCTCGGCTGACACCCGGCCGCGGGCCGCGGGCGGCACGCCGCGGGCCGGCAGGTCAGTGACCGGCCGACAGCCGGAGTGCCGTGCGCATCGCGTCGCGAGCGCGGCGCCGGTCGCCCGCGGCGTCGTACAGGACTCCGAGGCGGAACCACGCCCGCCAGTCCTCGGGCGCCGCCTGGACGGCGTCGCGGTAGCGCGCGAACAGCGCGTCGGCCGCCGCGCGGTCCGGGCGGCCCGACGGCCGGAGCGGAACGACGTCGTCGGGGGCGCCGCCCTCACGCTCGAGTCGGGTGGCGAGCCGCGTGACGCGGAAGCCGAACCGCAGCTCGAGCACGAGGAGCACGGCGCCGATCGCGGCCACGACGAGCAACGCGACCCCGATCCCGACACCGATGCCGAGCCCGGTCGCGATGAACGCCACCGCGCGCTGACCGACGAGCACGAGGTACAGGACGAGGAGCGCGGCGATGAGCGCGACGCCGGCGAAGCGCGAGCGCACGTCAGGCGATGCCGAGGACGCTGTCGAGCCCGACCGTCAGCCCCCGGAGGGAGGGCACGGCACGGAGCGCGGCGCGGACACCCGGCGTGTAGGCGACGTCGTCCGTCGTGTCGTGCCGGATCGTCAGGGTCTCGCCGACGCCGCTGAGCACGACGTCCTGCTGGGCCCGGACGCCCGGTAGCCGGAGGCTGTGCACCGGCACGCTCGCCACCTGCTGTCCCCGCGCGCGCTGGTCCACGTGCGGCGCCGCGACCGGCCCCACGTCGCGTCGGGCCTCGGCGATGCGTTCCGCGGTCCGGACGGCCGTCCCCGACGGCGAGTCGACCTTCGCCGCGTGGTGGGCCTCGACGATCTCGACCGCGTCGAACCAAGGCGCCGCGATCGTCGCGAGGTGCGTCGCGAGCACGGAGCCGATCGAGAAGTTCGGGACCACCATCGCCCCCTGCTCCGGCCGGTCCCCGAGCACGGCGCGGAGGTGCGCGAGCCGGTCCGCGGACCACCCCGAGGTGCCGACGAGGACGTTGGCACCGCTCGCGAGCGCGGCGTCGACGATCGCCGGGCTCCGCGCCGGCACCGTGACGTCGACCACGACGCGAGCGCCGGCGAAGACGTCCGGACCGGCGTCCTCCACGTGGTCCCCCGACCCGAGCGAGGCGACGAGGTCGAACCCGTCGAGCGCCTCCACGACCGAGACGACGAGGCGACCGAGGCGACCGGATGCACCGACCACGGCGACGGGGATGCTCATGGGCCCATCCAACCATCCCCCGGTCCGCCCGTAGGATCGGGAGGTGGTCTCCGTGCGCGCCGTCCCCGCCGATCTGCCCGAGGTCGACGTCCTGCTCGACCACTACCTCGACGAGCGGGCCGCGACGTTCCCCGTCGCGCAGGGGTCGTACCGACGCAAGCGGACCGACTCGCGCGAGTTCGTCCCGCCGCACGGCACCTTCGTGGTCGCACACGACGGCGAGGACGCCGTCGGCTGCGGCGGCCTCCGGCGCATCGACGACGACGGCGAGGACGTCCGGTTCGAGGTCAAACACGTGTTCGTCGAGCCCGCCGCGCGAGGGGCGGGGGTCGCGACCGCGATCATGGACGCGCTCGAGCGCGCTGCCGTCGACCTCGGCGCCACGAGCGTCGTCCTCGACACGAACGACAGCCTCGTCGCCGCCGGCGCCATGTACCGCGGCCGCGGGTACGAGCGGATCGCGCCGTACAACGACAACCCGAACGCGACCGCCTGGTACCGGCGGCGGGTCGGCTGACCGTCAGAGCGGTTGCGGGACCGGGAGGCCCGTCCGCAGTTCGACGGGCAGGTGCGCCGTGTCGTTCAGGGTCACCAGCTCCGGCGGCTTCGCCGACCGGACGCGGACGATGGTGAGCGCGGTGTGGGCGACGCTCGTCCCCATCCAGCGCCAGTCCGGCGCCTGGAACACCTCGCGCACGAACCAGGCGATCACCGCGTTGTGGGTGATGAGGAGGTCGTGGCGGTCCTCGATGGAGGGCGTGAACCACTCGGCGACGGCGTCACCCATCTGGGCCTGGCCGGCCGCGATCTCCTCTTCCGTCACGCCGCCGAAGAAGCTCCGGTAGGCGTGCGGCATCTCGGACGTCGGGCCCGAGGGCACGCAGTCGAACAGGAGCGTCGAGGCCTCGGGCACGATCGCCGGGAGCCGTTCACGCATGATCCTGGCGGTCTCGGCCGGCGCTTCGAGCGGCGAGTGGCAGACGGAGTCGAACGGGATCCCGCCGAGACGGTCCGCGATGAGCGTCGCCTGCCGCTTGCCACGCTCGGAGAGCTTGCCGTCGCGCAGGCCGTGCTCGGCGTCCTGGTGTTCCCCGTGCCGGACGAGGTAGAGGTAGTGCGACATGCCGGACCGGTCAGACGTCGTCCGCGCCGGGAGCGCCCTCGAGGTCGGCGCGGTCGACGGCGCCGACCACGCTCGTGACCACGGGGCGGGTCAACAGGTCGCGCGCGAGGTCGAGGACGTCGTCGGTGCTCACGCGATCAACGCGCTCGAGGGCCGTCGCGAGGTCTGTGAACTCCCCCACCCCGAGCTCGGAGCGGCCGAGCCGCGTCATGCGCGCGTCCGTGTCCTCGAGCGACAGCGTCAGCGCGCCCTCGATCTGGCCCTTCGCACGCGCGAGCTCGTCGGCTGAGATCCCGCTGTCCGTCATCTTGCGGAACTCGTCATCGACGATGCCGAGCAGCGCCCCGACGTTGTCGGGCGCACAACCGGCGTAGACCCCGAACGCGCCGTTGTCGAGGTACGCCGGGGCGAACGAGGACACGGCGTACGCCAGACCGCGGCGCTCGCGGACCTCTTGGAACAGGCGCGAGGACATGCCGCCACCGAGCACCGCGTTGAGCACGCTGAGCACCGGGCGGCGGTCGTCGCGGAGGTCGAGCCCGTGCGAACCCCGGATGAGGCTGACCTGTTCGGTGGGACGACGGATGAGTTCCAGGCGGGGCTCGACGCCCTCCGCCGGGACCTCGGCCGAGCGACGGGGGTTCGGGGTGGCCGGCGGGACGTCCCGGAAGGCCGCCGCGACGAGTTCGACGAGCTGGTCGTGGTCGATCGCGCCCGCGGCCGTGACCACGATGCCGCTCGGCATGTAGTGCTGCCGGTAGTGGTCCAAGACCTCGTCGCGCTCGACCGCACGGATGCTGTCCGGCGTGCCACCGATCGGACGCCCGAGCGCGTGGCCGGCGAAGGCGGCGGCGAAGAAGGCCTCGCCCGCGAGGTCGGCCGGGTCGTCGGCAGCCATCGCGAGCTCCTCGAGGATCACCCCGCGCTCCACGTCGAAGGCCTCCGGGTCGAGGACCGAGTTCGTCACCATGTCGCCGATCACGGCCACGGCCATCGGGACGTCGAGATCCCGGACGCGGGCGTAGTAGCAGGTGTACTCCTTGGCGGTCGCCGCGTTGTGCTCGCCGCCGACCGAATCGAACGCCACGGCGATGTCCAACGCGCTGCGTTCGCGTGTGCCCTTGAAGAGCAGGTGCTCGAGGAAGTGGGTCGAGCCGTACTGGCCGGGTTGCTCGTCGCGCGAACCGACCCCCACCCAGTACCCGATGCTCGTCGACCGCGCCGACGGGACGGCCTCGGTGAGCACGCGGACGCCCGAGGCGAGGACCGAACGCCGGACGAGGGTCCCCCCTGCGGTGGGGAAGGCGGTCTCCGGCGCTTCGAGCGGCAACGGCACGGGGCGGTTCATCGCGTCGAGCCTACTGAGTCTCCACGGACGTGACTCAGGAACGGCCTGCGCTTGTGGACAGCCCGCGGATGACCCGGGAACGGGGTACACCCGATGCGGACATACGGACTCGTCTGTCTGTCCTCCTCGTGCTACAGTGACGGCACCGGAACGGCACCGCCCCCTCGATGCCGGTTCGGCGGCTACCGGACAACCGGGTCCTGGTGCGACACACGTCCCCCCGCGGTGTCGCGACAGCCGACGTTGTCCCGAGGAGCCACGCTGTGACGGTCGATTCCCCCCAACCGACCGTCCAGCGTCTCCCGGGACCGACGACACCCGGGTCGAGCGAAGCTCCCCGGACCGGCGCCGCGCGTCCGACCGGCGGCGCGAAGCTCCGGATCCTCGAGACGGCGGCCCGGCTCTTCTACGAAGAGGGCATCCGTGGCGTCGGCGTCGACCGGCTCATCGCCGAGGCGAGCGTGACGAAGGCGACCTTCTACAAGCACTACGGCTCGAAGGACAACCTGATCCTCGCCTACGTGCGGAGCCGGCACGAGCAGGTCAAGCAGGCGATGGACACCATCATCGCCGAGGCACCCGACGCACGGACTGCGGTCGGCACCTGGGTCGACACCGTCGTGGACACCACCAACGACCCCGACTTCCGGGGCTGCGCGTTCCTCAACGCCGCGGCGGAGTACCACGACCCCCGGCACCCCGTCCGTGAGGTCGTGTCGGCCCACCGCGACTGGTACACCGATCAGCTCGCCGAGCTCCTGCAGCAGGCCGGCCACCCGCTCCCGGGCGACGGCGCCGACGAGCTCATGCTCGCGCGTGACGGCGCGATGGTGGGGTCGTACGCCGGGGACACGATCGCGGCATGCGCGGCTCTGGGCCGCGTGGCGAGTCGCGTGCTCGGCACCGACGCACCCGCCGCCTGACCTGCCGCGCGGCCGCCGTGCCGCCCGGCCGCCGTGCCGCCCGGCCGCCGTGCCGCCCGGCCGCCCGGCGCCTCTCCCGCCGAGATCGCAGTCGTTGCCGCTCTGCCGCGGGGCGGAGCGGCAACGTCTGCGATCTCGCGGTGTCCGGACGGCGGCCAGAGGACGGCGGCCGGACCGCAGACGCGGAACGGCCGCCGGCCCCCGAGGGGACCGACGGCCGTTCCGTCGAGCGCGAGCGTCAGACCGTGGCGCCCTCGGCGTCCGCGGACTCGGTCGCCGTGTCGGCCTCCTCGGCGATCACGGGCGCGAGCGACAGCTTGCCGCGGTCGTCGACCTTCGTGACCTCGACGAGGACCTTCTGGCCGACCCCGAGGACGTCCTCGACGTTCTCGACGCGCTTGCCACCGGCGAGCTTCCGGACCTCGGACACGTGGAGGAGTCCGTCTCGGCCCGGGAGGAGCGAGACGAACGCACCGAACGTGGCGATCTTGACGACCGTTCCGAGGAACTGGTCCCCGATCTCCGGGTTGGTCGGGTTCGCGATCGCGTTCACCTGGGCGCGAGCGGCCTCGGCCGAGGGACCGTCGACCGCACCGATGTAGACCGTGCCGTCGTCCTCGATCGAGATGTCGGCGCCGGTCTCGTCCTGGATCCCGTTGATCGTCTTGCCCTTCGGGCCGATCAGCTCGCCGATCTTGTCGACCGGGATCTGGACGCTGATGACGCGCGGCGCGGTGTCAGCCATCTCGTCGGGGGCGTCGATCGCCTCGGTGAGGACACCGAGGATCGCCGAACGGGCCTCCTTGGCCTGCTTCAGGGCGGCGTCGAGGACCGACGACGGGATGCCGTCGAGCTTCGTGTCGAGCTGGATCGCGGTGACGAACTCGCTCGTGCCGGCGACCTTGAAGTCCATGTCGCCGAGGGCGTCCTCGGCACCGAGGATGTCGGTCAGGGCCGCGTAGCGGGTCTGGCCGTCGACGGTGTCGGAGACGAGGCCCATCGCGATGCCCGCGACCGGCGCGCGCAGCGGCACACCGGCGTTGAGGAGCGACAGGGTCGAGGCGCACACGGAGCCCATCGAGGTGGAGCCGTTCGACCCGAGGGCCTCGGACACCTGACGGATGGCGTAGGGGAACTCCTCGCGGCTCGGCAGGACCGGCACGAGGGCCCGCTCGGCGAGGAAGCCGTGTCCGATCTCGCGACGCTTCGGCGAACCGACGCGGCCGGTCTCACCGGTCGAGTAGGGCGGGAAGTTGTAGTGGTGCAGGTAGCGCTTCTTCGTGACCGGGCTCAGGGAGTCGATCTGCTGCTCCATCTTGAGCATGTTCAGCGTCGTGACCCCGAGGATCTGGGTCTCGCCGCGCTGGAAGATCGCCGAACCGTGGACGCGCGGGATGACCGCGACCTCGGCGTCGAGCGGACGGATGTCGGCGAGGCCGCGGCCGTCCATGCGGACCTGCTCGGTGAGGATCCGGCCGCGCACGACCTTCTTCGTCACCGACTTGTAGGCGGCGGAGACCTGACCGTTGGCCTCGGCGGGCAGCGTGCCGGCCTCGACCTGGGCCGCGACGGCCTCCTTGACGCGCGCCTTGAGGGCGTCGTCGGCGTCCTGGCGCTCGAGCTTGCCGGCGATCTGGTACACGCCCTTGAGCTCGTCGAGGGCGAGACCCTCGACCGCCGCGTAGACCTCGTCGGAGTACGCCGGGAACACCGGGTAGTCCTGGATCTCCTTGGCGGACTGCGCGGCCATCTTCGCCTGGGCCTCGACGAGGACCTTGAGGAACGGCTTGGCGGCCTCGAGGCCCTGCGCCACGACGGACTCGTCCGGCTTGACGGCGCCACCCTGGATGAGACCCCAGCTGTTCTCGGTGGCCTCCGCCTCGACCATCATGATCGCGACGTCCTCGTTGCCGGCCTCGTCGGTGACGACCCGGCCGGCGACGGTCAGGTCGAACACGGCCTGCTCGAGCTGCGAGTGCTTCGGGAACGCGACCCACTGGCCGTCGATGAGCGCGAGGCGCACACCGGCGATCGGGCCGGAGAACGGCAGACCGGAGATCTGCGTGGAGGCCGACGCCGCGTTGATCGCGAGGGCGTCGTAGAACTCGTCCGGCGCGATGCTCAGGACCGTGATGACGATCTGGACCTCGTTGCGGAGACCGTCGACGAACGACGGACGGAGCGGGCGGTCGATGAGCCGGCAGACCAGGATGGCCTCGGTCGACGGTCGGCCCTCGCGGCGGAAGAACGAGCCGGGGATCTTGCCGGCGGCGTAGGAGCGCTCCTCGACGTCGACGGTGAGCGGGAAGAAGTCGAAGCCCTCCCGCGGGTGCTTGCCGGCGCTCGTGGCGCTCAGCAGCATGGTCTCGTCGTCCAGGTACGCGGCGACGGCGCCCTGCGCCTGCTGCGCGAGACGACCGGTCTCGAACCGGACGGTACGGGTACCGAAGCGACCGTTGTCGATCACTGCCTCGGCGAACTTGATCTCGGGACCCTCCAAAGGGGTGCCTCCTCGTGTGCGTGACGGCCACGCACGCTCGTCGAGCGTGCGTGGTGGTGTCGGCGTCGTGGTCGACGCCGCATGGTGTGTGTGCAGCAGGGCCGGGGGTCGAGGGCACGGTGTGCACGTGCGCCCACACGACAGCGGGACGCATGCCTGGCCAGCAGTAGAAATCCACGGCGCCGCTCGCCCCGCGTGGGGGACGGTCCCGTAGGTCACCACCGATGACCAGCTTCGTGCCGGCCTGCTCCGGTTGGTTCCAGATCGATGACGGATACGTCACCGACGGTCACGAGCCTAGCATCCGGGTCCGCCGCTCCGGCATGGCTCGCGGCGAACACGCGGTGGGTCGTTAGCCTGGGCCCATGCGTCACTCCTCCCCCACGCGTGCCGCCGCGCCCGGACGTGCGCGCCGTCGGCTGCTCGTGACGGGCCTCACCCTGACCGTGTGCGCGTTCGTCGCGCCGGTCGTCGGAGCCCTCCCGGCCCAGGCCACGACCTACCCGTCGTGGGCGGACGTCCAGGCGGCGAAGGGCAACCAGGCGGCCACGCAGGCCGAGGTCGCGAAGGTGCAGGACGCGCTCAAGGGCCTCCAGTCGGTGGCCGCGCAGAAGTCCGCCGCCGCGCTCACCGCGTCGGCCCAGGCGGCCGCGGCCGAGTCCGACCTGCGCGCGGCGACCCAGACGGCCGACGACCTGACCGCCAGGGCAGCGGCCGCCGCCGAGACCGCGGCGCGCGCCAAGGACCGGGCGGGGCAGCTCGCCGCGCACCTCTACCGCTCGGGCGACAGCGACACGATCACGAGCCGCATCGTCGGCTCCAAGAAGCCCCAGGACCTCCTGTACCAACTCGGCACCCTCGACCAGTTGTCGGACACGTGGGCCGGTGTGATGAGCGACGCGAGCGTGGCGGCGAACACGGCCACGTCCCTCCACGACCAGGCGCAGCGGGCCGAGGCGGAGCGCCAGCGCCTCGCCGACGCCGCGGAGACCAAGTCGACGGCGGCGGACGCCGCGGAGGCAGCGGCGAACGCCGCGGTGTCGAGCACGCAGCAGCACAGCGACGAGCTGTACGCGCAGCTCGCCACCCTCAAGGACACGACGGCGAAGGTCGAGCGGCAGTACGCGATCGGCCAGGCCGTGGCCGCCCAGGTCGCGGCCCAGAAGCGGGCCGCGCAGCTCGCTGCGGAGCGCGCGGCCGCCCAACGCGCCACGTCCGCCGTCGCGGCGGCCGCGCCCACGACGTCGTACCCGGATCCATCCGGCGTCGGCGCGGACCCCGCAGGCGCGCAGGCGTACGCGCGAGGCGCGATCGGTGCCTACGGCTGGGGTTCCGACCAGTTCTCATGCCTCGTGTCACTGTGGACGCAGGAGTCGGGCTGGCGGGCGAACGCCCTCAACGTCTCGAGCGGCGCCTACGGCATCCCGCAGGCCCTGCCCGCGTCGAAGATGGCCACGGCGGGCGCGGACTGGCGGACGAACCAGGACACCCAGATCAACTGGGGCCTGGCGTACATCAAGGACGCGTACGGCAGCCCCTGCGCCGCGTGGAACCACGAGATGAGCGAGAACCCGCACTGGTACTGAGCGGGTCTCCCCCTCCGCGTGCCCGCTACTGACCGAGGCCCTCGAGCAGACTCCCGAAGTCGACGACGTCGGGCTCCGTCACGGGGACACGACGCCGGGAGGTCCGGACCATGTGGGCAAGGTCGGCCCCCGCCCGGCGGATCCGACCGTCGAGTGCCGCCACGCCCTCGGCGTCGCCCCAGTCCTCGGTGGCCGCGAACACCGCGGTCGGCGCCACGGCGGCGCGCAGATAGCTGAAGACCGGCCGGAACCCGTGCTCGACCGTGAGCGAGTGCCGCGGGGAGCCACCGGTCGCACCGAGCAGCACGGGCATGTCGACGAGTGCGTCCGTCTCGAGGACGTCGAGGAACGACTTCGCGAGCCCGCTCATGCCCGCGGTGAACACCGGCGCGACGAACACGACGGCGTCCGCCTCGACGACCTCGGCGACCGCCGCGCCGAGCGCGGGCGGTGTGAAGCGCGTCAGCATCGCGTCGGTGATCTCGTGCGCGAGCGGGCGCAGGTCGACGTGCACGACGCGCGTCGCGCCTCCCGGCACCCCGTCGGGGTCACCGAGGGCGGTCACGGCGGCATCCGCCAGCCGGTCGGCCAGGAGGCGCGACGACGACGGTTCGGACAGCCCCGCGGAGACGACGGCGATGGTGGTCATGCGCGCACCTCCGCGACGTCGCTGGCGACGGCGGCCGACTGCGCGGCCGCGACGAGCGAGGCGTGGGTCGGGGCGTCGGGGACGCCCGGGGCACGGCGGGCCTCGAACTCCTTCCGGAGCACGGGCACGACCTCCTCGCCGAGGATGTCGAGCTGCTCGAGCACGGTCGTGAGCGGCAGCCCCGCGTGGTCCATGAGGAACAGCTGGCGCTGGTAGTCGCCGACGTACTCGCGGAAGCCGAGCGTCCGGTCGATGACCTCCTGCGGGCTGCCGACCGTGAGCGGCGTCTGCCGCGTGAAGTCCTCGAGGCTCGGGCCGTGGCCGTAGACCGGCGCGTTGTCGAAGTACGGGCGGAACTCCGCGACGGCGTCCTGCGAGTTCTTCCGCATGAACACCTGGCCGCCGAGCCCGACGATCGCGTTCGCGGCCGGCCCGTGTCCGTGGTGCTCGAACCGCTCACGGTAGAGCCGGACCATGTTCGCGGTGTGGCTCGCGGGCCAGAAGATGTGGTTCGCGAAGAAGCCGTCGCCGTAGTAGGCCGCCTGCTCGGCGATCTCGGGGGTGCGGATCGAGCCGTGCCAGACGAACGGGGCGACGCCGTCGAGTGGGCGCGGCGTCGCGGTGAAACCCTGCAGCGGTGTGCGGAAGTGGCCCTGCCAGTCGACGACGTCCTCGGTCCAGAGGCGGCGGAGGAGTGCGTAGTGCTCGATGGCGAGGTTGACGCCCTGTCGGATGTCCTGCCCGAACCACGGGTAGACGGGCCCGGTGTTCCCGCGGCCGAGGATGAGGTCGGTGCGGCCGCCGGACACGTGTTGGAGCATCGCGAAGTCCTCGGCGATCTTCACCGGGTCGTTCGTCGTGATGAGTGTCGTGCTCGTGCTGAGGACCAGCCGCTCGGTCTTCGCGGCGAGGTAGCCGAGCATGGTGGTCGGCGAGGACGGCACGAACGGCGGGTTGTGGTGCTCCCCCGTGGCGAAGACGTCGAGGCCGACCTCCTCCGCCTTCTGCGCGATGGTCAGGACCGCCTGGATCCGCTCGGCCTCGGTCGGCGTCCTGCCGGTCGTCGGGTCGGTGGTGACGTCACCCACGGTGAAGATGCCGAACTGCACGATGCGCTCCTCTTTCGATGCGTTTGCATGTACATGGTAGCCGAACGACGGTGCCGTGCACGCTATTCCCGCTCCGTGCGAACGCGCGGGGAGACGACCGCACCCGTCGGGAACGCAGAACGCCCCGCCCCTCCGGTGGGAGGGACGGGGCGTTCGGTCAAGACCGGATCCCCCGCCTGGCGGAGGCACTTCGATCGTCGACCGCAGTGACCGACAGAGCAGTGACTAGCGACGCAGGCCGAGGCGCTCGATGAGCGAGCGGTAGCGGTTGATGTCGACGTCGGCGAGGTAGCCGAGGAGACGACGACGCTGCCCGACGAGGAGCAGCAGACCACGACGCGAGTGGTGGTCGTGCTTGTGCTCCTTGAGGTGCTCGGTGAGGTCCTTGATGCGCTGCGTGAGCACGGCCACCTGGACCTCGGGGGATCCCGTGTCGCCCGGGTGGGTCGCGTACTCTTCGATGATCGCCTTCTTGACGTTCGATTCGAGTGCCATGGGTGATCCCCTTCCTGTTGCTGCGCGGTGCACCACACCGGATGTGTGGGCGCTCTGTGTCCGCGGCCGTTCGACGGCAACCTGACGATGATACCCCACCGGCCCGTCGCCGGACGCCCCCGACGAGCCCCGTCCGTGCCCCCGAGTCAGCTGAACAGTGCCCAGACGAGGCCGGGGACGGCCGCGACGACCGCGACGAGGCCGACCGCGACGCCCGCACACGCGGCACCCGCCCACGCGAGACGCGCAGCGCGGGCGACCCGCACCTCCCGTCCGAGCGCTGCGAACCGTGCCACGACGTCGGCGGGCTCACCCTCGGGCCGCACGCCCCACGTCTCGGTGGAGGTCACGGCCCCGGCGAGCGCCCACACCGCGTCCTGACCGAGGACCGTCGGGAGCCGGCGGAGCGTCCGGACGAGGTGACGGGCGTCGACGACGCGGACGTCCTCGGGCGCGCGTCGGACCTGCACCCGGGCGGCGTGCACCACCGCGACGAGACTCGTCACCGGTGCGACGGGGAGCGTGAGCGCCGCCAGGGCACGCAGCACGCGCGTCCGATCGCTCCGTGCCGCGTGCACGTACGGCCGGCGCTGACCCGCGACGAGCACGGTGTCGCCGCCGACCCACACGCGGGCGTCGCGGTGGTGCTTCGTGTGCACCGTGACGACACCCATGGGTCCGACGACGAGGTGGTCGATGTCCGCGCCCGAGTCCGTCACCGGGATGGAGTGCAGTACGACGTGCTCCGGTCCGAGCCCCTCGAGGAGCCGCGCGGTCACGCGCTCCCCCACCACGCCGACGTACCAGGACCGCGCCGCGTCGGTGAGCACGCGCGCGCCGACGACGCGTGCGAGACGACACCGCGGTGGCGCGGCCGCCTGCTCGGCGAGGCAGGCCGCCATGAGCGTCTGCCCCGGGACCCGGTCCGTGAGGTCGTCGAGTCGTACCGCCCCCGGGACGTCGTGGGTGGGCACGCGGTGGTCCTCCTGTCGGGCCGTCCTGCACGGCCCACCACCCAGGGTGTCGGACCCGGGCCGGCCGGTGCCAGCTCCAGAAGGGGTGCCCCCCGGACGGCCGGACCAGGGGACGGACGGGAGGACCGGGGTCGACCGGTCGCGCGACGCGCGTCCGTCAGACCATGCGCGGGCGTCGGCGGCGGCGTTCGGGCACCGCCGACCGGGCCAACCCGATGAGCGTGGCGCCGAGGAACCCCCCGAGCCCGTTCGAGAGGACGTCGCGCGGATCGGCGACGCGGCCCGGCAGGGCGACGTGCTGCGTCCACTCGATGCCCACCGAGAGTCCGACGGCGAGCATGCCCGCGAGGAACCACGCCCGCCGGGGCAGCCACATCGCCGCGATCGCACCGACCGGGACGAACATCGCGATGTTCGCCAGGAACTCCGCGCGGTCGTAGGTGACCCACGCCGTCGCCGCGTGCTGCTGGGCCAGCCGGAGGACGAGGGCGACCGCATCACTGCCGGAGCGGGAGAACAGCCGGGGTGTCAGCGTCATCCGCCACACCACCCAGGCGTAGCCGGCGGTGACGACGAGCAGCAGCAGTCTCCGGAACATCCGCACAGTCTGGGGCAGCAGCCTGGCGCACCCCTGTGCCCAGGCTGGACACCGACCGAGCCGCGCCTGGCAGATCGCGCACAGCGGACCGGCGAGTGGCCGCCGCGGGGCCGGTGATGCGAGGCTGGTCCGACCGACCCGTGAGGACGAGGAGGACCGCCATGCCCACGGAGCGGCCTGACCCCCGCCCGCCGGCCGGCCACCACCGGTCGGGGCGCCGCCAGTGGGCCGTCCTCGGCGCGGTCGCCGTGGGGCTGGCGCTGCTGCTCGTGCTCGCGTTGACGGTCGTCCTGCCCCACGCCGACCGGAACGGAGGCTCCATGTCGACCCCCGATGCCACCCCCACGCCGACGCGCGTCATCGCGACCCGCAGGACCGCGGCCGAGGCCTTCCCCGGCGGACTCGCCGTGCAGCCCACGAGCGTGAACCACCCCGCCCGGTCCGAGTCCGCCGCTCGCACCCGCGGCGACGTCGCGACGGCGAACGCGCTCTCGGTGATCGCGGACCAGCCGATCGCCACGTGGCTCACGGGCGCGGGCTCGACCGCCGACACCGTGCGCACCGTCCGCGCGGTGCTCGAGAGCGCGCAGACGCACCAGGCGACCCCGACGTTCGTGCTCTACGCCGTGCCGGACCGCGACTGCGGCGGGTACTCGAAGGGCGGCCTCAGCACGGCCGCCTACGGCCCCTGGGTGCGGCACGTGGCCGACGCCATGCGGGGATCGCACGCCGTCGTGCTCGTCGAACCGGACTCCCTCGCCCAGATCTCGAACTGCCCCCGCATCGGGACGAGCCGCATCCCGGTGATCCGGCAGGCCGTGCACACCCTCGTCGACGCCGGGCTCACGGTGTACCTCGACGGCGGCAACGAGGACCGCGTCCCCGTGGACACCATGGCGCGGCGCCTCCGCGAGGCCGGCGTCGACGAGGCCCAGGGCTTCTCGACGAACGTGTCGAACTTCTACCGCGTCGACCAGGAACGCGCGTACGCCGACCGGCTCGCGGACCGCATCGGGGGCGACCCGCACTTCGTCATCGACGTGTCCCGCAACGGCCGGGGGTGGCTCGGCACCTGGTGCAACCCGCCGGGCGCCGGGCTCGGGCAGACCCCGCACGTCACCGCCGGCTCCACCCGACTCGACGCCCTGCTGTGGGTGAAGACCCCCGGGCTGAGCGACGGCACGTGCAACGGTGGACCGGCCGCCGGACAGTGGTGGCAGCAGTACGCGCTCGACCTCGTGGAGCACCGGAAACGGGACTGACCGCCGGCGAGATCAGGCCGCGACGTCCCCCGCCTCCGCCGCACCGGCGTCCTCGTCGGTCGCGATGACGTCGAGCACGACGAGCCGCCGGGTCGGCCGCGTCATGGCGACGTACACGGCGGCGGCCGCGCGGGCAGCGTCGGCGCCGACACCGTCCGGGTCGACGAGCACCACGCCGTCGAACTCGAGCCCCTTGGCCTCGGCACCGGTGAGGACGGTGACCGCGCCGGGCCGTGGCGCCTCGAGTGAACGGAGGTCGTCCGTGGTCGCCGCCAACCGCTCGCGGATCACCGCGATCGCGTCGTCGGGCGCGATGACGCCCATGGTGCCCGTGCCGATCCGACGCCGCTCGGCCCGGACCTGCTCGACGACCGCGTCGACGAGGCCGGCGCGGGACACCGCGACGTGCTCGACCGGATCACCGTCACGGACGGCACGGGTGGCGGTGACCGCGAGCCCGGCGTCCTCAGCGAACCGACCGGCGGCTTCGACGATCTGCCGCGGCGTGCGGTAGTTGACGGTGAGGTACTCGATCCGGTGGTCGAGCGGCACGCGGGGAGCCCGGCCTCGACGACGGCGGGCGAGGGCACCGAGCACGTCGTCCCAGCTCCGCGCGGCGGCGGGCGAGGACCCCTGCGCCATGTCCCCGACGATCGTGAAGGACCGCAACGGGTTCCGCCGTGCGAGCACCCGCCACTGCATCGGCGAGAGCTCCTGGGCCTCGTCCACCACGATGTGGCCGTAGGTCCACTCGCGGTCCTCCGCTGCACGCTCCGCGGTGGTGCGCGGGTCACCGCCCTCGGCGAAGGACCCCGCGACCTGCTCCGCCGTCACGATGCCCTCGACGCCCATGTTCTCGATCGCGATGCGGGCGTTCTCGACGTCGCGCTGTCGGGCCGCCTTCGCCTGCCGCCGGGCGCCGCCGCCCGAGGGGTCGAACGGGCCGAGGAGCTCGGCGGCCTCGTCGAGCAGCGGGACGTCCTCGACCGTGAACCCGGCACCGCGCGAGCGTCGGAGCAACGCCCGCCGGTCAGCGGACCAGTGCGGGGTCAGCGAGGCGAGCCAGTTCGGGCGCGCGTAGAGGTCCTCGACGAACTTCTCGGCCGGGAGCGGCATCCACGCGCCGTTCAGCAGCACCCGCACGTCGTACGACGAACGGACGTCCTCGCGGAGGACCTTCTCGTCGGCCTCGTCCACCGTGGTCCCGCGCTCGCGCAGCTGCTCGGCGAGCAGACCGGTGAGGGCATCGAGCGCCGCCTTGTTGAAGGTCACCCGCGCGACGTTGTGCGGCTTGCCCCGCTCCTGGGCCTTCCGCATCGCCGCGGCGATGAGCGACGGCGGGACCACGAGACGCTCGCCCTCGATGTCGACCGTGACGGTCTCGGTCGGCACGATCTGCCGGGACCGCACCGCGCGGCGGAGCAGGTCGGCCATCTCGGCCGACCCCTTGACCGCGGCGGCCCGCGCGCCGTCGTGCCGATCGGTGTCGACGCCCGGGTACAGGGACCCGAGGGACGCCATGACGACGCCCGTCTCGCCGAGCGACGGGAGGACCTGCTCGATGTACGTCAGGAACGCCGGCGACGGACCGACGACGAGCACGCCGGAGCCGCGGAGACGCTCGCGGTGCGAGTACAGCAGGTAGGCCGCCCGGTGGAGTGCGACGGCGGTCTTGCCGGTGCCGGGGCCACCCTGCACGACGAGCACGCCCTCGATGGCGGACCGGATGATGCGGTCCTGCTCGCCCTGGATCGTCGCGACGATGTCGGTCATCCGGCCCGTGCGGTCCGCGCTCACGGCGGCCAGCAGCGCGCCCTCACCCTGCAGGTGGGTGCGCTCGCTGTCGTAGAGCGTCGCGTCGAACACCTCGTCCTCGACGCCGACGACCTCGCGACCGGCCAGCGTCAGGTGCCGACGCGCGCGCATGCCCATCGGGTGGGCCGCCGTCGCCTGGTAGAACGCGCTGGCGCCGGGGACGCGCCAGTCGAGCAGCAGCGGCCGGTGCTCGGCGTCCCGGAGCCCGACGCGGCCGATGTAGCGGAAGGCGCTCTCGTCCTGCTCCGGGTCCGCGACCTCGAGGCGGCCGAACACGAGCCGGTCCCCGACGCGCTCGAGCGTCGCGAGGGTGTCCTCGTAGAGGCGGGCGAAGGCGTCACGTTCGCTGCGGCTCTGGTGGTTCCCACCGACGGACTCACGACGGGTCTCGGCCAGCCGCCGGGCGGCGTCCGCGGACAACTCGTCGAGCCGTGCGAACAGGCCGTCGACGTACTGACGTTCGCGGTCGACTTCTGACTCCTCGGTCACGCAACACCCTTCGGGACGGGGGTGACAAGTGTAGCCCCGCGCGCGCCGTGGTGGGAGGTGTCGACGTGGAGGTGCGACGGGGCCGGTCCGACCGGCCCCGTCGCGGGCTCACATCTCCTCGTGCGAGTCGGGGTCGCCGCCCCAGAGCCGGCCACGCTCGAGCCCGGAGATCGCCGTCATCTCGTCGTCGGTGAGCTCGAACGCGAACACGTCGATGTTCTCGCGCTGCCGTCCAGGGTCGCCCGACTTCGGCACCGGCACGGCGCCGAGCTGCACGTGCCACCGCAGCACGACCTGCCCCGGGGTGACCCCGTGCGCCGCCGCGGCGTCCGTGACGACGCGTTCGGTCAGGAGCTCGCTCTGCTTGGCGAGCGGGCTCCAGCTCTCGGTCACGATCCCGAGGCGCTCGTGCACCGCGCGGAGGGCGCCCTGGGGGAAGTACGGGTGCAGCTCGACCTGGTTGACCGCGGGGGCCACACCGGTCGCGTCGACGATGCGCTGCAGGTGCTCCTCGGTGAAGTTCGAGACGCCGATGGAGCGGACGACGCCGCTGTCCCGGAGGTCGACGAAGGCCTTCCAGGTGTCGACGAACTTGTCGACGGACGGGTTCGGCCAGTGGATGAGGTACAGGTCGACCGAGTCCAGCCCGAGGTTGCCGAGGGTCTCCTCGATCGATCGGTGGGCCTCGTCGTACCCGTGGTGTCGCCCGGGCAGCTTCGAGGTGACGACGAGGTCCTCACGCGGGAGACCGCACTCGCGCACGGCACGGCCGACGGCGTCCTCGTTGCCGTAGTTGAGCGCCGTGTCGAGGAGCCGGTAGCCCGCGTCGATGCCGGCACGGACCGCCGCCACGCCCTCGTCGCCGTTCAGCCCGTACGTCCCGAGCCCGAGGCGCGGGAAGGCGGTGCCGTCGTTGAGCTCGACGGTGGGGACCGCGGTCGGCATCAGCGCACGCCGAGGAGGTCGATGACGAAGATCAGGGTCTTGCCGGACAGGAAGTGCCCGCCACCGGCCGGCCCGTAGGCGAGCTCCGGCGGCACGACGAGCTTGCGACGGCCGCCGACCTTCATGCCGGGGATGCCCTCTTGCCAGCCGCGGACGAGCGCCGCGAGCGGGAAGTCGATCGGCTCGCCGCGGTTCCAGGAGCTGTCGAACTCCTCGCCGGAGTCGTACTCGACGCCCGCGTAGTGCACCTTGACGGTCGATCCGGGCTGGGCCTCCGCGCCGTCGCCCTCGACGATGTCGGTGATGACGAGCTCGGTGGGGGCGGGGCCCTCCGGGGCGTCGAACTCGGGCTTGCTGTTGAGGTCAGTCATGCCGCCATCCAACACGACGAGGGTGACACCCGCATGGCGGCCGGTCCCACCGGGCGCGTCCGGATGCGGGGGACGGCAGAATGGTCCCACCGTGACTCCACATCCGGCCGACGACGGCCCCGCCTCCGGGTCGCCAGCCCCCTCGCGGGCATCGGGACCCAGACGACGACCGTGGCCGTCGGCCTCGAGGTGCACGACCTCACCC
>NZ_QKTN01000012.1:0-58322 GCF_003234515.1 Curtobacterium sp. MCBD17_034
GATGTGTATAAGAGACAGGTGCGGCGGGGCTGGGGCTCGGAGGGGTCAGCCGCGCCCGGTGACCGCGCGGCGGATCCGCTCGATCGGCACCTTCGGCTCGCGTTCCGCGGTGAGCAGCCCGTTCGTCTCCTGCAGCGTGTCCGTCAGCTGCGTGTAGCACGAGCCCGCCAGGAACGTGCTCGCTCGGATCGCGTCGTACAGCGCCGTGATCCGGTCGAGGTAGTCGTCGCCGTCGGTCGCGGCCGTGTAGCCCCAGCCGTCCTCGCGCCGTGCGCCCGGCTGGTACTGAACGCCGCCGAACTCGGTGAGCATGACGGGCTGGCCCTGGTCCTCCACGCCGTCGACGAGGATCCGCCGGGTGGCGGGTCCCATGCCGGACAGCACGGCGGTCCGGGCGGCCGCGTCGGCGTAGGTGCGGGCGAGGACGGCACCGTCACCCTCGTAGTCGTGCACGGTCAGGATGTCCGACGCGGTGTGCTCCCAGCCGTCGTTCGAGATGACCGGCCGTGACGGGTCGAGCGCCCGGGTCACGTCGGCGAGGGCGCGCGAGTACGCCTGCTGGGCGCGGTCCTGCGGCACGTGCTGGATGCCCCAGCTCTCGTTGAGCGGCACCCACGTCACGATGCACGGGTGCGACACATCCCGTTCCACGGCGTCCATCCACTCGCGCATGAGCCGCTGCACCGCCGTCGGGGTGAACGCGTACGCACCCGGCGCCTCGCCCCAGACCAGGAGGCCGAGGCGGTCCGCCCAGAACAGGAACCGGGGGTCCTCGATCTTCTGGTGGATCCGGGTCGCGGTGAACCCGAGCTCCTTGATGAGCTCGACCTCGCGCCGCAACGCCTGGGGCGAGGGCGCGGTGAGGTTCGAGTCCGGCCAGTAGCCCTGGTTGAGGACGCTCCGGACGTCGTACGGGCGGTCGTTGAGCAGGAACGCCCCCCGGTCGACCGCGACGGTCCGGAGCCCGAGGTACGAGGACACCGCGTCGAGCACCGCGCCGGCGGGGTCGAGCAGGGTGACCGTCGCGTCGACGAGCCTGGGGTGTTCCGGGCTCCAGCGGATCTCGTCCTCGGCCTGCCCGTTCACCTGCCGGGCGATCGGCAGGACGAGGTCGACCGTGTCGGTGGCAGTGGGCACCGTGACCTCGGTCGTCCCGAGGTCCTCGCCACGGTCCTCCCAGCGGAGTGCCACGCGCACCCGTGCGCCCGCCCGTGCCGCGCCGCGCAGGCGGACGCCGAGCGCGACGGCGGTCGGACCCGCGGGCACCCACCGCAACGCCTCGACCGACACGGGCGGTACGGCCTCGAGCCACACGGTCTGCCAGATCCCGGTGGTGCGCCGGTACCAGATCGCGTGCGGCTCTTCGTGCCAGTCCTGCTTGCCGCGGGGCTGCGTGACGTCGTGGGGGTCGTCCTCGGCGCGGACGACCAGGGTGTGGGTCCGGCCGTCGTCCACGGACGCGGTGACGTCGATCGTGAACGGCGTGTGCCCGCCCTCGTGCGTCCCGACGAGTGCGCCGTCGATCCAGACGCTCGCGCGGTGGTCCACCGCGCCGAAGTGCAGCAGCACCCGCGACGCATCGGCCGAACGCCCGGCACGCTCGAGATCCTCCGCGGAGATGCTCCGCGCGTACCAGACCACCGGGTGGAACCCCGGCTCGTCCACACCCGACGCGACCGACTCCGGCGGGAACGGCACGGTGATCACACCGGCGTCCGGGAGGCCCGCGGTCCAGCCCGCGATCAGGCCTGCGTCGGCGTCGTCGTGGCGGAACGACCAGATGCCGTCGAGGGAGGCCCATCGCCCGCGGATGAGCTGCGGTCGCGGATGGGTGCCGTCCTGCCGGCTCGCGACCGGGAGGGTCGGCGCGGCGACCGGCGGAGCGGCCGGGGACGAGGAAGCGGGCGTCGTCGGAACAGCGTCATCGATGTGCACGAGTCGAATTTATACCGCTTCAAACGCGCGTGGCGATACCCTTCCCCCATGGATCGCGTCACCCTGCAGGACGTGGCGGACCGGGCCGGCATCTCGATCGGGACGGTCTCGAACGTCGTGCGCGGGTACCAGCACGTCAGTCCGCGGATGCGCGCGCGGGTGCAGGCGGCCATCGACGAACTCGGCTACCGACCGAACGGACTCGCTCGGAGCCTGGCCACGGGACGATCCCGGATGCTCGGTCTCGCGTTCCCCGATCTCCGCCGCCCGTACTTCGCCGAACTGGCCCACGTGTTCGCCCGCGTCGCCGAGTCGCGCGGCTACCGGCTGCTGCTCATCGAGACCGGTGACACCGCGGAGGGCGAACGCGCGGTCCTCGCCGACCGTGAGGCCGGCACGATCGACGCCCTCGTCATGCATCCCCAGATGCTCAGCGCCGGCGAACTCGACGCGATGCGGCGCGGCATGCCGGTCGTGTTCCTCGGCGAGGACCCGCAGCCCGCCACCTCGGACCAGGTCGCCATCGACAACGTCGCCGCCGCCGAGGACGCCGTCGCGCACCTGCTCGGTCTCGGCCGACGGCGCATCGCGTTCCTCGGGCACGAGGTGGGCGAGGCCTCGCGGACCTCGACCCTCCGACTCGAGGGGTACCGGCGCGCACTGGCCGGGGCGGGCCTCCCGGACGACCCGACGCTCCTGGTCCCCCGCGACGTCGGCGACGCGCGGGGCGCCGAGGAGGCCCTCGACGCCGCGCTCGACGCCGGCCTGCGGATGGACGCCCTGCTCTGCCGCGACGACCTCGCCGCGATCGGTGCCCTCCGGTCGCTCCGCCGACACGGGATCACCGTCCCCGACGACGTCGCCGTCATCGGGTGGGACGCCATCGAGCTCGGCGCGAGCACGGACCCGAGCCTGACATCGGTCGCCCCCGACACGAACGGGCTCGCGGAACGGGCGCTCGGCCTCGTGCTCCGGGAACTCGACGGCGAGCACCAGGGCGGGGCACACCACACGGTGGGGCACCGCATCCTCGTGCGCGAGAGCGCGCCGGCGCCGGACGCCTGACGCCGTACGCGGCCATCACGAGGAATGGTGCTGTTCAGAGGGGCGTAACGTCTGCCCGAGCGGCGTCGACGAACGCGGCGATGCGCGCTGAGGCGCGGCTGGCCTCCCAGGCGATGTGCACTGCGGTGGGAGCCAGGCCGGTGACGGCAACGAACCGCACGTCGGGTCGGCGGTAGAACCGGGCCGTGGACAACGGCAGGATCGCTACTCCAGCGCCGCCGGCGACGAGCTCCAGCTTCTCCTCGACCGTCCGCGACCGGCGCTTCGCGGAGCCGTCCCCGGCCCGCCGGGATGGAGCCGACCCGGACCATTCGGGAACAGCCGCCGGGTCCTGCAGCAACTCCTCGGAGCCGAGGTCACCCATCGTCACCTGATCCGTGCCCGCCAGCGGATGGTCGGACGGGAGCATGACGACCCGCGGTTCGTCGTGGAGGAACACGGTGCGGACCTCCGCGCGGTCGAAGGGTTCCCGGAGGTAGCTGACATCGGCACGCCCGTCGTGGAGCACCGCGACCTCGTCCTCCCACCCGGTCCGCATCACACGGACATCCACCTCGGGCGCCCCGCGTCGAAACGTTCGTACCGCGCCGGTGACGGTCAGACCGGGCATGAACCCCACGGTGAAGACGTCCTCGCCGCGTGCCGCGATCGCGACGCGGCGGCGTACCGCGGCAGCGGATGCGAGGAGCGGCTGAACCTCAGCGCGAAGCAGACGTCCGTTGTCGGTGAGTTCGGTTCCGCGGGTGTCCCGGACGAAGAGCTGCGTGCCGAGCTCCTGCTCGAGCGCACGGATCTGCCGCGACAGCACCGGCTGCGCGATGCGGAGTTGCTCCGCGGCGCGGCCGAAGCTCAACGTGTCCGCAACGGCAACGAAGTACCGCAGCTTGCGGAGGTCGAGATCAGCATTCACGCGCTCATCATGGCTGATACCCGTTGGGTCTCAACAGCGGCGGAAGAGGTCTTGGACACCGGGCACCCGGAGCGCACACACTCCATTCGTCCGATCGAAAGGAACACCGTGTCCCTCACCAACCAGCGCGTCGTCATCATCGGGGGTACCTCCGGAATCGGCCTCGCAACGGCGCACGCAGCCATCGACGCCGGCGCAGAGGTCATCGTCGCCTCACGCCGCCAGGCCAGCATCGACGCCGCCCTCGGCGAGCTCACCGCGTCCACCACGGGCAGGGCGCTCGACGTCCTCGACACCGAGCACGTCGCCTCGTTCTTCCAAGAGATCGGCGACTTCGACCACCTCGTTTACACCGCCGGTGAACCCCTGTCGCTGATGCCCGTCGACGGCCTCGACCTCGACCGCGCGCGCGGGTTCTTCCAGGTGCGCTACTTCGGTGCGATCAACACGGTCAGCCAAGCCGCGAGACGCATCCGTCCCGGCGGTTCGATCACCCTCACCTCTGGGTCGGCTCGCACCCGGCCGGGTGCCGGCTGGGCGGTCGCATCGAGCCTGTGCGGAGCGACGACCAGCCTCGCGGGTGCTCTCGCCGTCGAACTGGCACCGACCCGGGTGAACGTCGTCGAACCAGGCATCATCCGCAGCCCCCTGTGGGCGGGGATGACCGCTGAGGACCAGCAAGCCATGTTCGACCAGCAGGCCGAGAGGCTCCCCGTCGGCCGCGTCGGAGAGGTCAGCGATGCCGCCCAGGCATTCCTCTACGCGATGACGCAGCCCTTCATCACGGGGACCTCAATCCCGGTCGACGGAGGCGCGCTCCTCGTCTGAGCGCAGCCCACGCCCGCTCGGCTGCCTCGGGCCGGGTCCTCCGTGGCACGACGCCGTCCACGAGCCGACGTCCCACACAGCGCCGTGACCCCCACTCCGGCACGGCGCGGAATCGTCCGCCGGTGGATCGAGAGGCCTTCTCTCGGTTCCGCACGCTGGCTGATCACGCCGGAAGGAAATGTCATGATCGCACCCACCCCGACCATCACCATCGGCGGAGACCTCACCGTCGGCAGGATCGGCTTCGGCGCGATGCAGCTCACCGGCAGGCAGGTCTGGGGCGAATACCCCGACCGCGACGGAGGCGTCGCTCTCCTCCGCGCGGTGGTCGACGCCGGTGTCACGTTCATCGACACCGCCGACGTGTACGGCCCGCACTCGAACGAGATCCTCATCAGAGAGGCCCTGCACCCCTACCCCGAGAACCTCGTCATCGCGACCAAGGGCGGGATCGTGCGGGGTGGCTTCGACTACTCAACCCTCGGCGCGGTCGGGAACCCGAACTACCTCCGCCAGTCAGCGCACATGAGCGCACGGCGGCTGGGACTCGACACGATGGACCTGTACTACCTGCACAGCGGCCAGGCGACGGACGTGCCGTTCGAGGAGCAGGTTGCGACGCTCGCGGCGATGAAGGACGAGGGTCTGATCCGCCACATCGGGCTGTCGAACGTCACCCTCGAACAGCTCCAGGCCGCGCAACAGATCACCTCGATCGCCGCCGCGACGGCCCTGTACAACACCTCCAACCGCACCGGCGTCAGCCTCCTCCACGCCACTCGGGAAGACGGTGCGGTGTTCTCACCCTGGCACCCGATGGGGTTCGTCGAGGGGGGCGACCCCGAGCGGATCATGGCTGCGATCGAGCCGATCGCTCAGCACCACGGCGCAAGCCGACAGCAGATCGCCCTCGCCTGGCACCTGCATCGTGCACCGAACACGCTGCCCATCCCTGGAACCACCAGCCTCGAGCACCTCCGCGCGAATCTCGCCGCGGCAGCGATCTCGCTCACTCCCGACGAGGTGGCCACGATCACCGACCTCGTGCCCGAGAGCTGAGGGCCGAACGCTGGCCTGCGCAGCGGTCGACGAACCACGAGGAACAGCCGACTTCACACAGCCACCCGAGCGCTCTGCGACAGCGCCCCGGGCATCTCGACAGCCGATCGGCTACTGGGACGGCTTCCAGACGAGCCACTTCCGGGCGACCTCGTCGGACAAGTCGACGTCGAAGCGGCGCGCGATCAGGAGCACCTGCGCGAACACGTCCGCCAGCTCTGATCGAAAGTCGCCTTCGAGCTCGACAGCGGAGCGTCCCTTGTCGCGTGCCTGCCCAGCACGGGCGAGGTACGCCTGCGTGAGCTCCCCGACTTCTTCGTTGAGCTTCAACACGAACCAGTCATCGGATCGATCGATGCCGTGTCGCTCCGCGTAGAAGGCGGAGACCTGCTCGACCTCGTCGCTCAACTCGTCGATCTGCACGACAGCAGTGTCCCATCGATGACGAGGAGCCGCAGTGGATGGTTGGGACTGCTGCAGGTTCAGTTGAGTCAACCGAACCTGCAGCAGTCCCCGTCCGGTAGCCGATCCGCTCCCGGGCGGACTTCAGTCCTCATGCGGGGAATATTGAGCGACCTTTACGGGCGGTCGTGAGTAGCGATGACTGCGCCTGAGCAGGTTCGGTCGAACTCGTCTCGGGCAGGTTCAGTGAGCTCGTCGTGCCAGTAGGGCGCCGAGACGCCGGCGTAGAAGAGGACCTGCGCGAGTGAACCGGTGTCTGCCTGAACGCGGCCGGCCGTGCGGAGTCCGAGGGCGCGCGCCGCCGCGTTCCCGAACGGTGTGTCGACGCGTCCTGTGAGGGCCCGCCAACGGATGAGTGCCTTCGCGGTTCCCTCGCGCGCGCCAGCGGCGCGCGCTGTCCTGGCATCCCGTCGTCCCTCATGCCAGAACTCGACGTCCGAAATAGCGCGTCCAGCGGTCAGAACGACTTCCGTCCCCTCTTCAGTGACCATGTCGACGCCTGCGCCGGCCCCACACCAGACGTGTGCGTCGTTGCCGAGTTCGAGTTGCACCCGGCTCGCCAACACGAACGCATCGACGCGGTGGGCGTCGCGAACCGCCGGTGACGGCCAATCGACGTACGCGTTGGCCAGGGAGTCGACGACGTCGTTCCACGCTCTGAGGTCGTTGCGCAGAGGTGCACTCAGCCCGAGCTCCCCGGCGTCAGCTAGCCCGATCAGCTCACGCGACCCTCGATACCAGAGCGGAGAGTCCTCGACCGTGTACTCGGCCAATCCCGAGAACGATCACTCCCACCACTCCGCCAGGGCATGACGAGGCCAACCCGGCAGACGATCGATTGCCGGGCTCGCGGCACGCGGCCTCGGCAGGCGCATCACCCCGCGATCTGGTCCAGTTCTCGCACGTCGTCCACCGACAGCGCAACCGCTGCACCGGCGATGTTCTCGCGCAGATGCGCGACGGAGGACGTGCCGGGGATGAGGAGCACGTTCGGGGAGCGCTGCAGCAGCCAGGCGAGTGCGACGGACATCGGCGTCGCTCCGAGCCTCGCGGCGACCCGCGCGAGTGCCTCCGACTGCAGCGGCGCGAAGCCCCCGAGCGGGAAGAACGGGATGTACGCGATGCCCTCCCCCGCCAGCCGGTCGATGAGGGCGTCGTCCTGCCGGTTCGCCAGGTTGTAGCCGTTCTGCACGGACACGATCGGCGCGATTGCCTGCGCCTCGGCAACCTGGTCGGCGGTCGCGTTGCTCATCCCGAGGTGCCGGATCACCCCCTGCTGCTGCAGGTCGACGAGGGTCTCGAAGGCCTCGGTGATCCGCTCAGGCACAGGCCCCTGCGCGTCGCCCGCGCGAAGGTGCACGAGGTCAAGCACATCCACCCCGAGGGTCTCGAGGTTGTCGTCGATCTGCGCCCGGATCTCGTCCGGTTTCCGTGCCGCGGGCCAGCCGCCCTGCGCGTCCCGTCGTCCGCCGGCCTTCGTCGCGATGAACACGTCCGACGGGTAGGGGTGCAAAGCCTCACGGATCAGGTCGTTCACAACGCGCGGGCCGTACGTCTCCGAGGTGTCGATGTGTGTGATGCCACTGGCGACTGCCTCGCGGAGGACCGCGATCGCGCCGTCGTGGTCCTTCGGCGGGCCGACGACCCAAGGACCGGCGAGTTGCATCGCGCCGTAGCCGAAGCGGCTGACGACGTGGCCGCCGAGCGTCCAGGTGCCGCCGGGGAGTCCTGTGGTGGTGCTGTTCGTCATGAGGTGCCTTTCACGGTCTTGTGGATCTGTGGTGCGTGATCCACTCTGGGCAAGGCGCTTCCCGTGGGGAAGTAGTAACCGAGAAGTGCGTAGGTACCCGGAGGGCAGCATGGCGACGATGACCGCAGCGGAGAAGAAGGCGACGGCGAAGGCGGAGTACAACGCGTTCCTCGCGGCCTGCCCCAGCCAACAGCTCCTCGGCAGAGTTTCCGGCAAGTGGGTGACCCTGGTGCTGTCCGCCCTCGGGAGCGGACCCGACTGCGACGGTGACCCCCGCCCGATGCGCTACTCCGAGCTCGGACGGGTGCTCGCCGGGGTGAGCCCGAAGATGCTGTCGCAGACGCTCCGCGCCCTCGAACGGGACGGCCTCGTCACCCGCACCGCTATCGCGACCGTCCCCGTGTCGGTGACCTACGAGCTCACCGCACTCGGGCTATCGCTGCACGAGACCGTCCGCCAACTCAAGCGCTGGTCAGAGTCACACCGCGACGACGTCGCGGCACACCAGGCACGCTTCGACGCGATCGGGTAAGGAGCGGGCCACGCACCGCGGAGTCGGAGTCGTTCGAGTGGCCCGACAGACGGTCGTCCAGCGAACTTTCCGCTTCGCCGCCCGTCGGCCCGGACTCCCCGCGCCGACCGGGGCGCAGGCGGTCTCACGTAGGGACTCCGCGACCTCTCGCAGTGATGTCAGCGGTACCCGCGAGCCAGCCGGCCTCCGGAGCGACGCAGCTCGCTCAGGACACATCGCCCGGAGGCACCTCCCCGACCACCGCCCCGAGCAACTCGGTGAGCGCCGCCCGGACCGCCTGCGGCAGCGCCACGGCGTCGAGCTCCGCGAGCCGGTCCACGACGGGTCCGTCAGCGGCGACGATCTCCCACGCCTCGAGCTTCTCGGGGTTGCCCATCTGCGCGTCGGCGAGCACGGTGCGGGCCGCGTCGCGTCGGTCGGGGCCGACCCGGACCTCCCCCGCGATGCGGACGACGGCGCCGACGTCGGACTGGACGGTCGCGGTCACGCTCCAGCGCCCGTCCACCCCGTCGACGGCGACCTCGGCGCCGTCGACGGTCACCGGTCCGTCCGGCAGGGCGGCGAGGACGGTGAGCGTCCACGTCCGGACGGGCGGGACCAGGTCGCCCCGGCCCTCCGCGGGCCCGATGCGGAACGTGCGGGTCGGGAGGTCCCAGGTGAGCTCGGTCCGGACGGCCGGACCGGCGGCGGCAGCGCCCGCGTCGTCCTCCTCGGCGTCCTCCGCCAGCACGAACGTCCCGGAGGCCGCCGGCGCGACGAGCACCTCGAGCTCGCTCGGGTTCCGGGTCGCGTCGAGGTCGGGACCCGCGTCGAGCGGCAGGATCCCGCCGGCCCGCAGGAGCACGGGGATCGACGCGGTCGGCCGGTGGAACGCGAGGCTCCGGTCGCCGCGGTAGACCGTCCCGGTGAACACGTCGGTCCACGTCCCGGCGGGCAGCCAGGCTCGGACGCTCCCGAGCAGGGAGGCGGGATCGCGCGGCTCGGTGATCGGCGCGACGAGCAGCTCGGACCCGAACGCGTACTCGTTCGGGACGCGGTAGGCCTCGCTCCGGCGCGGCTCGAGGTGGTACATCGGCCGGACGAGCGGGGTGCCGGCCGCGGCCGCGTGGTTCATGGTGTGCAGGTAGGGCACCATCCGGTGGCGGAACCGGAGGGCGTCGTCCATGGCGGCGCGATGCTCCGGCGGGAACCACCACGGCTCCTTGCGGATGAACGGGTTGTTCGCGGAGTGCAGCCGCATGATCGGCGAGAACACCCCGAACTGCACCCAGCGCGTCGCCAGCTCGTCGTCGCGCACGCCCCGGGTGTGCCCGCCGATGTCGTGGCTCCACCACGCGTAGCCGATGTTGGCGGCGGTCGCCGTGAACTCGGGCTGGAACGCCAGCGACGCCCACGACACGACCGCGTCGCCCGAGAACCCGACGGCGTACCGGTGGCTGCCGGGCCCCGCGTACCGCGAGAACGTCATCCCGGGGCCGCCGTTCCGGGCGGCGTCGAGGTGGTGGAAGTGGTTGAGCACCCAGAGCGGGTCGACCCCCGGCAGGTCGGAGGTGCGCCCCTGCTGCCAGTCGATCCACCAGAAGTCGACGCCCTGGTCCTCGAGCGGGTCGTGGAGGTCGCGGAAGTACGACTCGAGGAACGCGCGGTCCGTCGGCGCGAAGGGCAGCGGGCGCTCCGTCTCCGGGTCGACACCGAGCGCCCGCGCCATCGTCGGGTAGGCGTCCTCGAACGCCCGCACGCCGTCGGCGGGGTGCAGGTTGAGGGTCGTCCGCATGCCGCGCTCGTGCAGGGCGGTGAGGAACGCCTCGGGGTCGGGGAACAGCGAGCGCTCCCACGAGTAGCCGGTCCACCCGTTCCCGAACCGCGACGGCACGGAGTCGACGCGGTGCCAGTCCATGTCGATCACGGCGACGGAGAACGGGACGCCCTCGTCGTCGAACCGGTCCATGAGCGCCAGGTAGCTGTCGGCCGTGTACGGGTGGTACCGGCTCCACCAGTTGCCGAGTGCCCATCTCGGGAGGCGCGTGGGCGGTCCCGAGACCGCGTACAGCGCCGAGACGGCGGCCGGGTAGTCGCGGCCGTACGCGAACACGTAGAGGTCCTCGCGGTCCGCGCCACGCACGCCGACCCAGCCGTCGTCCTCGAACAGGAACGAGGCGGCGTCGTCGACCACAGCGATGCCGTCGGGCGCGACGACACCGCTCTCGAGGTCCGTCCGTCCGTCGACGTCGTCGAGCGTCCGCGCCGTCCCGCCGAGGTCCCGCGTCGGCTCGCCGTACCGCCACCGGCCGGTGTCCGCGCCGATCATCTCGACGAGCAGCCCGCTCGCCGAGAACGGGCCGCCGTCGTACCGCAGCCGCGCCCGAGCCGTCGTCACGACGACGCCCCGGCCGGACCGCTCGACGTCGAACGGCACGGCCGGCAGGTCGCGGCGGATCGCGAACGTGGAGGCCCGGTCCTCGAACCCGCCGTCGGCCGACCGTTCGACGCGGAACAGCCCCTCGGTGAGCACCGTGATGCGCCAGCCGTCGCCGTGGACCTGCTGGTCGTCGCGCGCCCGCGGCGCGGCGCCGGGCAGCGGCCGGATGACGGGCAGCGCGGTCGGAATGGCGTCGGGCGCGGGCTGCGTGACGGAGTCGGACATGGTCCTCCAGGTCGGTGGGGTGGTCGGGCGTGACGGTACCCGTGTGCGGTGGGGTGGGCCTCCCGGGCGGAACCCGCCGGTCGGTGCTCGACGGCGCGCGTCGGTCAGTGCTTGACGGCGCCCTGCGTCACGCCGCTGATCACCCAGCGCTGGGCGAACAGGTACACGACGATCGTCGGCGCCATGGCCATGAGGTACGACGCGAACGCGACGTTGTAGTTCGTGCCGAACTGGCTCTGGAAGATGTTCTGCACGACCGGAAGGGTCTGCAGGCTCGGGTCCGCGGTGATGAGCGACGGCATCATGAAGTCGTTCCACGACGCCAGGAACGCGAAGATGCCGACCGTGGCGTTCATCGGACCGAGCAGCGGCAGCACGATGCGCCAGAAGATCTGCCACGTCGTCGCGCCGTCGATGCGGGCGCTCTCCTCGAGCTCGATCGGCAGCGAGCGGAGGTACGCCGAGTAGAGCAGCACGCTGAACGACAGTTGGAACATCGCGTGCAGGATGCCGACGCCGACGGGGTTGTCGAGACCGGTCAGTGCCGTGAGCTGGATCTGCGGCAGGGCGACCACTGGGAACGGCAGGAACAGCGCGGCGAGCAGGTAGTACAGCGACCAGCGGTAGATCCGCTTGTCCCAGTTGCGGGCGATCGCGAACGCGGCGAGCGAGCTGAGGAACAGCGTCAGCACGACCGTGATCGCGGCGACCCCGAGCGACAGGCCGAACGACACCGGGAAGTGCGTCAGCTGCCACGCCTGCACGAAGCTCGCGGGGTTGAACGGTGCCGGGAACGAGAACGCGTTCCCGTCGACCGACTGCGCACTCGTCTTGAACGCCATCGACAGCGTGACCCACAGCGGGGCGAGCACCGTCAGCGACGCCAGGATGAGCAGGACGGTCAGCGGCCAGTTCGTGCGGCCGAGCCGACGACGCCGACGCGTGGTGGTGGGGCGGCCGGCGCTGGAGCCGGCCATCTGGTCGTGGTGGAGGTCGACAGAGGTCACAGTCGGATGGTCCTTCCGCGGGTGACGAGGAGCTGGGCGACGGAGATCACGACGGTGACGATGAAGAACACCGTGGCGTTGGCCATCTGGTACGCGTAGTCGCCGCCCGTGAACCCGCCGAAGATCGTCATGGCGACGCTGCTGGTCGCGGTGCCGGGGCCACCGTTCGTCAGACCGACGATGACGTCGTAGGCGCCGAGGTAGCCCTTCACGCCGAGCACCGTGTTGATGACGATGAACCCGGCGATGAGCGGCAGCGTGATGGAGCGGAACTGCTTCCAGGAGCTGGCGCCGTCGAGCGCGCTCGCCTCGTACAGGTCGTCCGAGATCGCCGTGAGGCCGGCGGTGTACACGAGCAGGGCTCCGGGGATCGTCTGCCAGGCGGACACGATCACGATGGCGAGCCACGCGAGGTCCGGGTTGCCGAGGATGCTCTGCTCGAGCGGGTGGAACCCGACCGCGGTGGCGAGGGCCGGCAGCGAGTTCGAGAACAGGTAGTTGAACACGTACGCGACGACGATCCCGGAGATCACCATCGGGATGACGAACACGCTCCGCAGCGGCGCCGCGAACCGGATCCGCCGCGACAGCGCCACGGCGAGCGCCAGGGCGATCACCTGCGCGACGACGACCGTGACCGCCGCGAACCCGAGCGTGAAGCCGTACGAGGCGATGATGTTCGGATCCGTGAACAGCGTCGTGTAGTTCCGCAGCCCCAGGAAGGACCACCGGCCGTACCCGACGTAGTTCGTGAAGCTGTAGAAGATGCCGATCACGGCGGGCACCACGACGAACGCGGTGAACAGCGCGAGCGCCGGGAACAGGAACAGGGCGTAGATCGGGTCGACGCGCCGCCGCCGAGCGGGCCGGGTCGACGGTCTCGGCGGCAGTTCATCGGCGGTTCGTTCCGACAGGGGTGCTTGCAGGGTCACGATCGCTCCTCGTCGAGGTCGGACATCGTCATGGGGGTCATACGAGTGCGTCCCGTCCGGCGAGGCGCCGCCAGTCCGCGTCGAGCTGGCGGAGCATGCCGTCGAAGTTCCCGCTCCGCGTGGCGGACTGCAGGTAGTTGCCGAGCGGGATCGAGTTCGGCATGAACGTCCCCGCGCCCTGGTAGAACGCGGCCCGGTCGACGAACGGCTGGAGGCCCGCCACCCGCTCGTCCTGCTGCGCGGGCGCGCCCTTCCGCGTCGAGTACGCCAGGTTGTCCTGGTTGTAGGCGTCGATGACCGACGGACGCATGAGGAACTCGACGAGTTCGCGAGCTTCCTCGCGGTGTGCCGTCGCGGTCGGGATGTAGAGGCCGAGGTCGATGTTCACCCGGGCCTTGCGGTCCGCCGGGTCCTCCGAGACGGGCAGCGGGAACGTCCCGACCGACAGGTGCTTGTCGACGAGCGCGATCTGCCCGAGGGCCCACGGCCCCTGCAGGTACATCCCCACCTGGCCCTTGCCGAACGCCAGGTTGCCGTCGGCGTACGAGCGGACGGCGTGGTCGGGGTTGAAGTACGTCGAGATCGTCTTGGCGCGTTCCATCGGGACCGCCAGGGTCTTCTCGAACGAGACCTCGGAGTCGGGTCCGACGTCCGTGCCGAGTTCCTTCATCCGCCGGAAGAACCGTCCCGTGTCGACGAGGCTGCCGACCGCGTAGTCGAACAGGCCCTGCCACAGGGTCCACGTGTCCTTGTCCGTCGCGTAGATCGGGGTGATCCCGGCTTTCTTGAGCTCCTTGCAGACGTCGACGAACTGTGACCACGTCTCGGGCACCGGCAGGTGGTGGTCGGCGAAGATCTTCTTGTTGTAGATGACGCCGGCCGCGGCGAGGGAGTACGGGAGCACGCTGGTCCGCCCCGGGTACGTCGCGTACTGGTCCGTCAGGGAGCGGATGTCCGTGCGGACGGTCCGGGCCGAGGGCAGGTCGGACATGTCGCTGAGCACGCCGCGCTTGATGTACCGGGCGAGCTCGAGGTTGTCGTTGAAACAGCCGACGTCCGCCGGGGCACCGCGCACGAACTGCGGGGCGATCACGTTGGTGGAGTCGTGCACCACCGAGATGCCCGGCCGCTCCCGCTCGAACTGGCGGAGCAGCGTGTCGAAGTAGGCGATGACCTCTTGCTTCTGCTCGTAGAACCGGAGGTGCGTGGTGCCGCCGCCGGCACCGGGCGCGGCACAGCCGGCGAGACCGAGCGCAGCGAGTGCGGTGGAGCCGACGAGGAAGGACCGGCGGCTCACTGAGACAGGACGGGACACGCGACATCTCCCTTGATTGCGGCGTGCGCGCCAATTTATAGCGCTCAAAATCCGGTGTCAAGCGGGCCGCTCAGCGGTGGCCGCCGGGGTCCGTCCCGTCCGACCAGGGAGGCCGCCTACCCTCCGGAGCATGACCGACGATCGACGCCGCGAACTCGGCTCCACCGACGCGCCCGTCGAGGACGAACTCCTCGAGTCCTTCGAGGCGACGATCGAGGAGGGCGCGGAACGGCTGCAGCGGACCGTGCGGGCGGTGCTCATCACCGGGTTCTTCGGTGGTCTCGAGGTCGGCCTCGGCGTGATGGCCTACCTCGCGGTCCTCACCGAGACCGGGAGCCACCTGCTCGCGGGACTCGCGTTCGGCATCGGGTTCATCGCCCTGCACCTCGCGCACAGCGAGCTGTTCACCGAGAACTTCCTCATGCCCGTCGCGGCCGTCGTCGCGCGCGAGGGGAGCCTGCTGCAACTCCTCAAGCTGTGGGGCGGCACCCTCGTCGCGAACCTCGTCGGCGGGTGGGTGTTCATGTGGCTCGTCGTCCAGGCGTTCCCCCAGTGGCACCCCACGCTCAGCGAGGCCGCGCACCACTACATCGACGCCCCGTTCGACCTGCAGAGCGTCGTGCTGGCCGTGCTCGGCGGCAGCACCATCACCCTGATGACCCGGATGCAGCAGGGCACGGACTCCGATCCGGCCAAGCTCGTCGCCGCCGTGGCCGGCGGGTTCCTGCTCGCGGGCCTCCAGCTGTTCCACTCGATCCTCGACTCGCTGCTGGTGTTCGGCGCGATCCAGAGCGGTGTCGACATCACCTACGGACAGTGGCTGGGGTGGTTCGGGTACACGCTGCTGTTCAACCTGCTCGGCGGCCTGGTGTTGGTCACGGCACTCCGGCTGCTCCGGACGAAGGAGCTGATGCAGGGTCGGCGACAGACCTCGCACGACCACCCGGATCGCGCTTCCCACCAGCAGGCGGACTGACGCACCCGGTGGTCGGGTGGGGGGGGTCAGACCCCGAAGCCCTCGCCGCCGGTCACGGGCACGACCGCTCCGTTGAGGAACGTGCTCTGCGCCACCCACCGGATGACGTCCGCGATCTCGTCGGGACGCCCCACCCGCCCGAGCGGGATCCGCTCGAGGAGGGCTCGACGGTGCTCGTCCGTCATCGGGGCGAGCATGTCGGTCTCGGTCGGGCCCGGTGCGACGGCGTTGATCCGGATGCCGCGCGGGCCGTACTCCCACATGACCGACCGCATGAAACCCTCGAGCGCGGCCTTCGACGCCGTGTAGTGGCTGCTGCCCGGGATGCCGACGCGCGCGCTCTCGGACGACACGAGCACGATCGAGCCCGACCGCTGCCGGTT
This sequence comes from Curtobacterium sp. MCBD17_034, assembly GCF_003234515.1. Classification (NCBI taxonomy): domain Bacteria; kingdom Bacillati; phylum Actinomycetota; class Actinomycetes; order Micrococcales; family Microbacteriaceae; genus Curtobacterium; species Curtobacterium sp. MCBD17_034. Next base: position 15,799 of record NZ_QKTN01000012.1, read on the forward strand.
CATCGCCTTCGCCACGTGTTTCGTCGCGAGCATCGCCCCGACCAGGTTCACCTCGAGCACCTCGCGGATCGACGCCGCGGTCATCCGCACCAGGAGCTCCTGCGGTGCGACGGCGGCGTTGACCACCGCGACGTCGAGCCGTCCGTGCTCCACCGCCGTGCGCACCGCGTCCGCCACGGATCCCTCGTCGCGCATGTCGGCCTCGACCCCGACGACACCGGACGGGACGCCCGAACCACGGTGCGTGCCGACGACGCGATGGCCGGCCTCGAGGAACGCCGTGGCCGTCGCGGCGCCGATGCCCCGCGATGCCCCGAACACGATCACGGACAGCGGTTCGACGTCGGTCTGCACGGGTCGATTATCTGCTACCGTCCTGTTCGTGCGGGGCGGATGCCTCGTGAGCATGGCCGCTGGACAGCGGCTCAGGCTGGACGTTCTGGGGCGCGGACGCGCTCGGTCCGGCCCTGCCGTGCCCGCCCCGGGATCCCGAGCGCGGAGGCACAGGATGGCGAACACCGAGGTCGATCCCGTCGGCCGGTGGGTCGTCGTCGATCACTTCGGTGCCGTCACGACCCTGCTCGCGGTCGGTGACCAGGAGCACGCCGGGGTCAGCCCTCGGCGGAACCTGGACCGCCGCGCGCGCGAGGTGCTGCTCCCCGCACTGTCCGAGGTGATCGGGTCGGGCGCGGCCCTGCGACGCATCGTGCACCTGGGGGGCGATGCGTACCAGGTCGACGCCCGGCCCGTGATCACGCCGGACCGGTCGCACGTGACGGGTGCGTACGGCGTGTTCGTCCCGGCCGCCGACCCCGTGCCGGAGCCGCCGCTCATCGGTGCCTGGCAGTGGACGGTGGACACGTCCGGCAACAACGTCGGGTCGACCTCGTCGCAGTGGGACGCCGACCTCTACCGGTTGCACGAGTTCACCCCGGACGAGGTCCAGTCGAGCCGAGGGCCGGTCGGCGACTGGTTGACGCGACTCCTGCCGTACGAGGAGCGTGCTCGCGTGAAGACGACGGTGGACGCCGGGCTCGCGGCCGCGAACGGGGTGCACCAGCTCCTCACCTTCGGTGCCGTCACCCGCCCGGACACGCCGAACCCCGGCCGCAAGCAGTTGGCTCTCGTCGGCACGTCGACCGTCCTGCCCGACCGGCCGGGCGTGTTCTATGCCTACGGGTTCACGCGGGAGGTCCCGAAGCCGAGCACGTACCGCACGACCGGTCTCGACATCGTCGACGCGGCGGAGTTCGCCCGCGCCTACTTCGCGCTCGCGGGTGACGTCGCGTACGCCGCCGTCGACTGCCTCCAGTCGTCGACGTTCATGACGTCGCCGAGCTGGGGGCGGCTCGGGCTCCACGAGCCGTTCGAGGGCGACATCGCCTCGCTCGCGCTCGCGGAGGACCGTCCCGCCTTCGAGGAGTTCGTCGCCGCCGCGCGTCGGAGCGTCGACCACGACGCGGCCACGCACGACGTGCGACTCGTCCGCGACGACGGCTCCCCCGCCCGGTTCCGCGTCCGCGTGGCGCGGGTGGACCGCACCGCGGCGGCGAGCCGGTACCTGCTGCTGTCGTTCGAGGCACGCTCGTGAGCCTCCTCGCCGGCAAGACCGTGCTCGTCTCGGGCGTGTTCACCGAGTCCTCGATCGCGTTCCGCAGCGCCGCGATCGCGCAGGAGCAGGGCGCCACCGTGATCCTGAGCGGGTTCGGGCGGCGCCGTCGCATCACCGAGGCCGTCGCACGACGGCTGCCGACGACCGCGCCCGTCGTGGAGTTCGACGCCGAGGAACCGGCCGACGTGGGCCTCCTGGCCGGCCGGCTCCGCGAGCACACCGACCGACTCGACGGCGTCGTGCACTGCATCTCGGCGAGCCTGCCGTCCGTGGTCGGCGACGGGTTCAGCGATGCCGAGTGGGACGACGTCGCCCACTCGTTCCGGGTCTCCGCGTACTCGCTGCAATCGCTCGTCCGCGGCGCGGACCCGCTGCTCGGCGCGGGCGCGAGCGTCGTCGGGTGCACGCTCGACGCCTCCCGTGCCTGGCCCGTCTACGGCTGGGCCGGCGTCGCCAAGGCGGCGTACGAGTCCGTGAACCGGTACCTCGCGCTGCACCTCGGTCCGCGCGGCATCCGCACCAACCTCGTCGCCGCCGGCCCCGTCGACTCGTTCACCATGCGGGCGATCGAGGGCATCGACCAGGTGAACGGGCTCTGGGAGGACCGTGCGCCGCTCGCCTGGGACCGCACCGACGCGACCTCCGTGGCCAGGACGGTCGTCGCGCTGCTCTCCGACTGGCTGCCGGCCACGACCGGGTCGATCGTCCACGCCGACGGCGGGTTCCACGCGGTCGAGTACTGACCGGCGCCGGAGGTCGACCCGGCCGGGACGTGGAAATGCCCCGGCGGACTCGGGGGAAGCCCGCCGGGGCGGATCCGCGGAGTTGGGGGGAACGCCGCGGACAGGTCGATGCTACCCCTCGCACGCCGCATCGCGTGGTCTGGAGCGTCGTCTCACCATCCCGTGTCGAGCGTGTGCTGCACGAGGAGGGCGGTCAGGACCTGGACGACCAGGCCAGCCCATCGCCAGCGGGGTGAGAGCATCGCCGTCCCGACGAGCACCCACGGCGCGAAGGGCAGCCAGATGCGCTCCACCTCGGCCTTGCTCATCCCCGACACGTCGGCGAGGAACACCATGGCGGCGCCGGCGAGCGCCAGGACCACCGGGACGACGGCCGCCCGAGGGAGCCGCCGGTACACACCGATCCAGCCGTGACCGCGCAGCACCGCGCGCGCGCGCACGAGCGTCTGTGCGACGGCAGGCCCGATCACCGGTCCGGCGCTGAAGGCGAACGCGGCGAGGTCACCCCAGACCCAGTACCCGAACGGACGCTTGTGTGCCACGCCGTTGTAGTACCGCTCGCGGAGGACCGGGTACGCCTCCCACCAGGCGAACCCCCACAGCGCGAACGCCCCGACGACCGCGACGGCACCGAGCAGCCCCCACACGAGTGGTCGCCACGAACGTGCCGCGACGAGCACCCCCACCGCCAGGACGCCGAGCAAGGGCAGCCCGTAGGAGAGCATGACGCTGTACCCGAACAGCAGTCCCGCTGCGACACCCCACGCGGCGGCGGCTCCGCCGCGTCGGCTCGTCGCCGACCGCGCCAGCAGACACGCCGCCCAGGCGCCGCACGCAGCGAACACCGCGTCGGCGGAGACGGCCGACCAGACCGCTGCGGGACCGAGGACGAGGAACGGGGCGGCACGGCGGGCGGCGGAATCGGCACCGAGGGTACGCAGGGTGAGCAGCACCGCGACCGGCGTCGTCGCCGCGACGAGCAAGGTCATCCAGCCCGCCGCCAGGCCGGTCGTGAACCCGAGCCGGACGAGGACCACGTAGAAGAGCAACGCCCCGGGCGGGTGCCCGGCGATGTGGACCGGCCACTTGCCCGGGCCGCCCACGATGCGTGGGATGAACCCGTGGAGGGTCTGGGCGAACGGATGCCCAGCCACGGCCCGCGCCGTGTCCATGTACTCGTACGGGGTGTCGAGGACGTGACCGATGCCGTGGGAGCCGTCGACCAGTGCGAGCGCCGCGAACCACGCCACCGTGACCGCGTACGCGCCGGGCACGAGCACCGCCCAGCGCGCCCGAGCGGCCACCCGGTGTGCGAACACCACCCCGAGCACCGCCAGCGCCACCGCCGGCAGTGTCCCCGGCCCGACCCGCGGGTCCCAGTGCGCGTGCAGGGGAGGGAACGCGATGACGTGCACGCGCCAGCCGGTCAGTCTCGGGATCAACACTGCCGCGGCCATGAGGAGGACGGCGACGGCCAGGCCGACCACCGCCGGGGTCCACGGTCGTCGGACGTGGTGTTCAGGGAGGGACATGGGTCTCCGGTTCCGGCCGTCGAGGAAGCGTCTCATGCAACCAGATCGCAGGCCCGACTGGCCCGCCGACCGCACGATCACGCGCCGCGAGCGCACGCGACGTCAGCCGAGCGACTGCTGCTTGGCCTGGATGACGCGCCGGGCGGCCGCGTCGACCTGCTGCCGGAAGGACGCGTCGGTCCGGGCCTTCGCGACGACCGCGTCGACCATCGGGTCGACCACGCTCGGGTCGGCGGAGGCGAGCACGATGTCCGATCCCGCCTGGATCGCCAGGACCGCGCGTTGCGCCGGGGTCCACTGCTGCACCTGCGCGGCGGTCGAGAGGTCATCGGTGACCACGACGCCGTCGAACCCGAGCTGGCCGCGCAGCAGGCCCTGGACCACCGTCGGCGAGAACGCGGCCGGCATCGAGGGATCAATGCGTGAGTAGTACGCGGTCGAGGTCATGACGAACCGGGCACCGTCGTGCACCTCGTCGCGGAACACCTGCACGGATGGGCTGTCGGCGGTCGTCACGCTGTCGGTGACACCACTCGTGTAGTCCGTGTTGCCCGTCACGTTCCCGAGGCCCGGGAAGTGCTTGACGACGCTCTGCACCCCTGCGGCTTGGAGACCCCCGCGGAACGCGTCGGCCGCGCCCGTGATCGTGCCCGGGTCGAAGCCGAGTTCGCGGCGGTACCGCCCGATCGGCGGGTTCGCCGCCGCGGTCGCCGCCGAGGGCAGGAGGTCCACCACCGGCCCGAGGTCGAGGTCCACCCCCGCAGCCGCGAGCTGCCGCCCCCACGTCACCGCGTCGTCGTGCAGCGCGGCCGGCGGCATCGTGCCCTGGGCGAGACCGTCCGGGATGTCCGAGAACCCCGGCCCACGGAGCACCTGTACCTGCCCGCCCTCCTGGTCCGTGGCGACCAACATCGGCAGTCCCGCGGTGGTGTCGTCAGACACCAGACCGGTGACCTGCCGGACGACCGCGGCGGTCGCGGCCGTGCCGGACGTCGAGCGGCCGGAGAGGAACACGTTGCCGACGTGGTGCGTCCGCACCGCCTCGAGCGCCTGGGCACCCGCCGCGGTCGCCGGGGTGCCCACCATGAACAGCTGCCCGACGCGTTGCTCGAGCGTCAGGCCGGCGAGCGGGTCGGGGGTCGGCGTCGGAGTCGGGGTCGGGGTCGGGGTCCCTGTGGGGCGCGACGGGGAGGCGGAGGCGGGCGGGGAGGATCGCGGCGACGGGCCTCCCGGCGTGGACGGACCGACGCACGCGCTGAGGACCGCCGCGACCACGAGCGTGGTCGCGGCGGCGAGGAACGGGCGTGCCCGGCGGCGGACGACGGGACGGGCGGGTGCGGGCATGACCCCGACGATCGTAAGCGGCACGGGGCGGGAGCGGCTGAGCGGGGCGTGCCGCTCAGCCGCTCCCGCGTCGCCCCGGCGGTGCACGGAGGACCGCGCCGGGGCGACGGCGCTCAGCTGCCGTGCGCCTCCTCGGCGACCGGCTGCCATGCGCGCCACGTCTCAAGTCGGCTCGCGTAGTCCTTCTCGGCGATCCCGAGCGGCGCCGACCCGAAGAAGACGCGCAGCGGCGGCTCCTCGGCGTCGACGATGCGGAGGATCGGCCCACGGGTGGCCGCCGGATCACCAGCGCTCGCCGCGGCACGGCTCCTGTTGCGGGCCTCCCGGACGTCGGCGTAGGCGTCGATCTCGGCGCTCGTCGAGGACGACGGGCCGGACCAGTCCGTGGAGAACCCGCCCGGCTCGATCAGGGTGACCGTGATGCCGAAGCCGGCGACCTCCTGGGACAGCGACTGGCTGAACCCCTCGAGCGCCCACTTCGACGCGTGATAGATGCCGGTGATCGGGAACGCGCTGATCCCGCCGATGCTCGACACCTGGATGATGCGGCCCGACCGCTGCTCGCGCATGATCGGGAGCGCCGCCTGGGTGACCCAGAGGGCCCCGAACAGGTTCGTCTCGAGCTGGGCGCGCGCCTCCTGCTCGCTGATCTCCTCGATCATCCCGAACTGTCCGTAGCCGGCGTTGTTGACGACCACGTCGAGGCGCCCGAAGCGCTCGGCCGCCTGCTGCACCGCCGCGAAGTCGGCGTCACGGTCGGTGACGTCGAGACGGATCGGGAGGAACGTGTCCGGGTACTGCTCGGCGAGTGCGACGATGTCGTCCGGGTTGCGGGCGGTCCCGGCGACGCTGTCGCCGCGTTCCAGGGCGGCCTCCGCCCACTCGCGTCCGAAGCCCCGGGACGCGCCGGTGATGAACCAGACCTTGCTCATACGTGTTCTCCTTCGTGGTCAGGGCCTCCATCGTTCTCCGGCTCCGGGGACGGCACTCAGGCGGGCTGCTGCGTCTGCCGCTGCCCACTCCGGCGCTGGTCCTCGGAGCCGACCGGTGTCCATACCGACCAGGGCGTTGATACAGTGCTCACACTCTTCACCCAGGCGGCCGATGGCGCCCGCCCCGAGGACACTGCTGTCCGCGGGCGGACGGCGATGCCGCCGCTGCAACGGAAGCTGGTCAACGATGCCCTCCTCACCGACACACACGCTCCGGACGAGGCGGTCACGCCGTCGCCTGTTCGGTGCCGCCATCGCCGTCGGCGCCGCCACACTCGGCGTCCTCGCGACCACCCAGACCGCGGTCGCTGCACCGAACCCGCCCTCCTCCGCGTTCGGGTCCAACGTCGTCGTGTTCTCCCCCGACATGCCGCAGGCCGACATCCAGGCGAAGGTCGACGCGATCTCCGCGCAACAGTCCGCCAACGAGATGGGCACGCAGCGGTACGCGCTGCTGTTCGAGCCCGGAACGTACGGATCGAGCACGAACCCGCTCGACATCCCGGTGGGCTACTACACCGAGGTCGACGGTCTCGGGCAGGACCCGTCCGGGGTCACCATCAACGGGGGCGTGACCGCGACCGGTACCGACGGCAGCGGCGCGCTCGACACGTTCTGGCGATCGGTCTCCAACCTGACGATCCACGTCGTCCCGACCGCGGACGCGTGCCACACGGGCAGCGAGATGTGGGCGGTGTCCCAGGCGGCGCCGATGCGCCGTGTCCACGTCGAGGACTACACGACGTTCATGCCGTACTGCGAGAACCCGAACTACGCGAGCGGTGGATTCGTCGCCGACTCCGAACTGCAGGGCGGGGCGCTCAACGGATCGCAGCAGCAGTTCTACGTCCGCAACTCGGACCTCGGCGCCGGCTGGTCGAACGGCGTGTGGAACCAGGTGTTCTCCGGCGACGTCAACGCGCCGGCGCAGTCGTTCCCCCAGCAGCCCTACACGACGCTGGCGACGACACCGGCATCGCGTGAGAAGCCGTACCTCTACGTCGACGCGAACGGCGCCTACCGGGTGTTCGTGCCCAGCGCGCGAACGAACTCGGCGGGGACGACGTGGGCCAACGGGCACACGCCCGGGCAGTCGCTGCCGCTGAGCAGCTTCTTCGTCGCCCACCCGTCGGACTCCATCGCGAAGATCAACTCCGCACTCGCCCAGGGCAAGGACCTGCTCGTCACCCCCGGCGTCTACGACGTCGCACAGAGCATCGCCGTCAAGCGAGCGGACACGGTCGTCCTCGGGCTCGGCATGGCCACGCTGACCGCCCAGAACGGCGCCGTCCCGATGACCGTCGCCGACGTGCAGGGCGTCGACATCGCCGGCCTGACGTTCGATGCCGGTGCCGTGAACTCCCCGACGCTGCTCCGCGTCGGCACGGGCCACGACAAGGGCGGCAAGCACGTGGCGAGCGCCACGGACCCCACTGCCCTGCAGGACGTGTTCTTCCGCGTCGGCGGCCCCCACGTCGGCAAGGCCACGACGAGCCTCGAGGTGAACAGCGACGACACGATCCTCGACGACATCTGGGCCTGGCGCGCCGACCACGGCGTGGCGGGCTCCGTCGGCTGGACCGTGAACACGGCCGACACCGGCGTCGTCGTGAACGGGGATGACGTCACCGCGACCGGCCTGTTCGTCGAGCACTACCAGAAGGACAACGTCATCTGGAACGGTGAGCGCGGTCGGACGGTGTTCTTCCAGAACGAGCTCCCGTACGACGCCCCGAACCAGGCCGCGTGGCAGCACGACGGGGTGAACGGGTACGCCGCCTACAAGGTCGCGGACGACGTCCGGACGCACGAAGCGTGGGGCCTCGGCAGCTACATCTACACCAACGTCGACCCGACCCTCCACGCGACGCAGTCGTTCGAGGTGCCGAACACGCCCGGGGTCGTCATGCACGACCTCACGACCGTCGCGCTCAACAGCAACGCCGGGACGATCGACCACGTGATCGACGGCCAGGGGCCCGCCGCCACGAGCGCGAACACGGGGCAGCCGCAGACCGTCACCACCTACACCAACGGGACCGCTCAGTAAGGTCCAGGGCACCATCGAACGCCGATGGCCGGGAGCACACGCTCCCGGCCATCGGTGGCTCGGCGGTCGTGGTGGCGGATTCGACGAGCGCGCGACCGGCTCGAGGGCGCTCTCCGCGCCTCCCCCGAGGGACCGTCAGGACGACGTCACGCTGGTTGCGCCGGATGGGCTGCCAGCACATCGCCGAGGAGGCGGACGAGAGCGTCGCGATCGGCGGGGGACAGTGCTGCGAGGAGCTCGTCCTGCACGGCGTCGGCCTGCGTTCGGAGATCGGCGAGTCGTTCCCCGCCGTTCGCCGTGATCGTGACGATGTTCCGCCGTCGATCCGCCGGGTCAGGGGTCCGGAGCACGGACTCGTCGGCGTCGAGCCGGACGACGATGCCGTTGACGTTGTTGCGGTCCAGACCCAGCACCCTGCCGATGTCCGCCTGGCTCAGCGGGCCGTACTCCTGCAGCGCGGACAGCACCGCGAAGTCCGAACGCGCCTCGAGCGGCATGCGCGCAGCGGTCAGGCGGGTACCGATCGTCGCCACCCGTGCGGCTTGCCAGCTGACGAGGGTGCGGAGCGCGTGAGGAGGTCGAGGATCAACCGACATGCACCGAGACTATCAGTTGGTGCAGCCAACGAATTGGTGCTAGCGTTGGTGCCACCAACATTGGTCGGACCAAGGAGTTCTCATGCCATTCATCCCATCCCCCGCTGCACTCGCCGGTCGGCGCGTCCTGGTCCCCGGCGGAACCGGCGGCGTCGGCGAAGGTGTCGTCCGCGCGTTCCTCGCTGCCGGCGCCGATGTCGTCGTTCCCACTCGCTCGGACGAGCGGGGCACGGAGCTGCGCGCTGCACTCGGCGATCTCGGGGTCTCGCCGTTGCTGCACCTGCCGACGCACGACTACACCTCCTTCATCGGAGCGGACGAGCTCGGCCGTCAGATGACCGAGCGGCTCGGCGGGATCGACGACGTCGTCGTGCCGGTCGGCGGATGGTGGCAGGGCGGCCCCCTGACCGGCATCCGCGAGGACGACTGGGGGGCCGCGTTCACCGGCCTCGCCACCGCGCACATGGCGCTGGCACGGGCGATCGTGCCCCGGCTGAGCGGACTCGGCGCGTACACCGTGGTCGTCGGCCAGTCCGCCACGTCCCCCGTTCCGGGCAGCGGGCTGGTGAGCATGGAGCAGGCCGCGCTGCTGATGATGCAACGCGTCCTGGCCGCCGAGACGCCGGACCGCAGGATCCACGCCCTGGTCCTCGGCCCCGTCCGCACCCGATTCGTCGATGGCGAGCCGGAGCAGGTGTCCGCCGGCGAGGTCGGCGACGTGTCCATCGCGCTCTCCCGGGCCGCCGATGTCCCCAGCCGTGCCGTGCCCCTGGGATCCAGCGGCGAGGCCCGCGCGCTCGTGACCGAACTGACGCAGACAGCCTGAGCGCGTTGCTCCGCGTCCCTCTCCGGGCCACGAGCCGGGAGAGGGACGTGCTCGTCGAACGGGCTCGAGCGAAGCACCTGCCGCTCCCCGCTCCTGCCGATCCCTCCTGGCGATGTCGCCGCACAGGAGGGGCTTCAGCGGCTGCCAGGACGGGAACGAGGTCCGGACCTGGCCACGGCCACCGCGTCAGAGGCGACGATGAGCACGATCCCGCCCCACTGCCACGGAGCGAGTTGCTGCCCCAACACGATCAGCCCCACGGCAGCAGCGGCGACCGGGTTGAGGCTCATGACGATCCCGAACAACGACTGAGGGATCCGCCGGAGCACCACCACGTCGGTGGCGTAGGGGACCACAGACGAGAGGACGCCGACTGCCGTGCAGAGCACGCTGGTGGACACGTCGAACCGCCCGGTCAGGAGCAGCGACAGCAGGATCGGCAGGGAGGCCAGCGCAGACGCGCAACTCGCCACGGCAGGTCCCTGGAGGCCCGGAAGCCGGCTCCCCACGACCCGGTTCAGCACGATGTACGCGGCCCAGCACAAGGCCGCGGTGCAGGCGAGCGCGACGCCGATCCAGTCGGTCGACGGACCGGGAGACACCAACAGGACCACACCCGCGCCCGCACCCACCGCGCAACCGGCCACCCGCCACGACCGTGCACCGACCAGGGCCACGCTGACCGGTCCGAGGAACTCGAGCGTGATGGCGAGGCCGAGTCCGATCCGCCCGATGGCGGTGTACAGGCTGAGGTTCATCACGGCGAACACCCCACCGAGCGACAGCGCAGGCCACCACTGCCCCCACGACATCCGGGCGAGGTTCGCTCGCGAGAGGGCGGTGAGGGAGATCGCGGCGATGAGCTGCCGCACGGCCATGACGCCCGGCGGGCCGACACGAGCGAAGGCGAGATTCCCCAGTGCCGCTCCGACCTGGTTGCTCACGGCACTGCCGAGCAGGGCGAGGACCGCCCCTCCGGGCACCTTGACCGAACCGCCCGATGTCACCACTTCTCCCGTCATGGTGACCACAGTGCTTCGCGGCTGCGCGATCGGGAAATGCAGACCACGACGATCTATACGCTGGACGCATGGACGTGACTCTGGTTCAGCTGCGCGCACTCGTGGCGCTGGTGTCGACCGGGACCTTCACCGACGCGGCCATCGATCTCCACGTCTCGCAGGCCTCTGTCTCACGAGCGGTGCAAGCCCTCGAAACGGCGCTCGGCTTCTCGCTCGTGCGCCGGACGACGCGCTCGCTCGAGCTGACGCCGCAGGGACGGCGAGTGGTCGATCACGCCCGCCGCATCCTCGACGAGGTCGAATCGCTGCGCGACCTCACTCCGCGCGCGAGCACCGAGGTCCGCATCGGCTATGCATGGTCGGCCCTCGGCCGACACACGACGAGGTTCCAGCGCGAATGGGCGGCAGAGCACCTCGAGCCGGCACTCTCGTTCGTGCAGAGCAACACCCCGACCGCGGGGCTTGCCGAGGGCGGCGTCGACGTCGCGATCCTGCGTCGTCCTCTCGATGATCCTCGCTTCGACTCGGCTCCCATCGGCGCAGAGCGACGCTTTGCGGCCCTCGCCTCCGACGATCCCCTGTCGCGACGCCGGAGCGTCACCCTGGCCGACTTCGCTGGCCGCACCGTCGGCATCGATCTGCGCACCGGGACCACAACAGCCGACCTCTGGGCAGGCATCTCGGCCCCGGCGGCGTTCCGTGACACCCGGCACGTGGACGACTGGCTGACGCTGGTGGCCGCCGGTCAGGTGACCGGGATGACCTCGGAGGCCACTGCCGCACTGCACGCTCGAACCGGGGTCACGTTCCGGCTCGTTCGCGACGCTCCCCCGATCGAAGTGCTGATGGCGTGGCGAAGAGCGTCGGCACCTCCCGCCCTCGCTGCGCTGATCGAGAAGGCTCGGGGGCTCCTCGCCGATCCGATCTCCGGTACGAACGACCGTCGAGTGGGTGGTCCGTTCCCGTTGTCAGCCGCTGGATCTCGACCGTCAGTTGGTCCCTGAGTCGAGGTCTCCGGAGCGGGGCCGGGCCGCAGCATTGATGGCCACGGCGACGCCGCAGAGCGCGGAGGCGCGCCTCGCGTTGTTCGTCACAGGCCCGAGCTCCCGGTGAGTACTCGATGGGCGTGGTCGAGCCGGGCACGCGATCGCACCGCTGGGAGGCGCCCGCCGATCTCGAGCGTCGCCAGCCCGTGGACCGTGGCCCACGCGACCTCGGCCGCCGTGTCGTCCGGAGCGGGGAACGCCGCCTTGATCGCGGCGAACCCACGTCGGAGCGCATCGGGAACGGACCCCGAGCCGAACTCGAGCCCGGACGGCATCGAGAACATCGCCTCGTAGAGACGGGGTCGGCCGACGGCGAAGTCGAGGTACGCCTGCATCCGCGGCAACGGCTCGGCAGGAGCGGCTTCGAGTGCTGCCGCGAGTTCGCCGAAGCCGTCGAGGGCCACGGCGTCGATGAGCGCCTGCCGGCCTCCGGCGAACGCGGAGTAGATGACGGGCTGCGTGACACCGAGTTCGGCAGCGAGACGGCGCATCGTCACCGCCTCCCACCCTTCGGCTTCCGCGACGCGGCGGGCGGCGCTGACGATCTCGTCGCGCCGGTGGTCGAGGTCCGGTGCTGGTCGTGGGGACATGCTCCGAGAGTAGCAGAGCGAAGTTAGATAACACCGGTAGACATCGTCGGCGAGAAGCGCTACGGTCAATGCAGATCAGCGTTATCTAACACCGAAAGGAATCACTCGTGTTCATCGCAGCCTTCTCCGTCGCCATCGCCGGATGCCTCTTCATCCTCTTCATCGGCGGCCGGTTCCTCATCGCGCCGGCGATCGCCACAGCGGGGTTCGGCGTCGCCGAGGACCGTCGGCGCGCGTTCACGAGCATCAAGGGGGTCCGCGACATCACCTCGGGCATCGTGCCCCTGGTCGTCCTCGCCGTCGCCGGACCGCACGTCTTCGGTTGGGCGCTCCTCGCTGCGGCGATCACCCCGATCGGTGACGCGATCATCGTCGTCACCAACGGCGGCACCCTCCGCCAGGCCCTCAGCGTCCACGGCACCACGGCGCTGCTGCTCGTCATCGCCGGCCTCGTCCTGGCACTCGCGTGACCTCGGCGCCGCATCGTCCGAGGCGGCCCGGCGGCCGGTCGACCCACCCCGCCGCCTGATCTCTCCCACCACCAACACGCACACCACCGCCACGAAAGGTCCGAACCCCATGAGCACCACGAACGAGCACGACACCACCACCGAGATCGTCCTGGCTTTCTACGAGCCCTTCCGCACGGGTGACACCTCCGTGTACGACGAGGTCCTGGCGGAGGACTGGATCGGCCTCCCCCTCGCCCCGGGGCAGGAGCAGGGCCCGGCCGGCATGGCCGCACAGATCGCGCTGTTCCGTCACGCGATGCCGGACTACAGCGTCGAGCACCAGGACGTCATCGTCCAGGGCGACAGGGTCGCTGTCCGCAACACCGTCTCGGGGACGCATCAGGGCGCGTTCATGGGTCACGGGCCCACCGGCAAGCGCATCGAGATGCGCACCATGGACATGCACCAGGTCCGCGACGGGAGGATCGTCGCCACCTGGCACCTCGAGGACTTCGCCGGTCTCGTGGCCCAGCTGAACGCCCCTGTCGACGCGCCCACGCCCGCTGCTTGGGGCTGAGCCGCGCCGGGAACAGGACGGCACGAACGCACCGGGTGCGTTCGTGCCCTCCTGTTCGTGTCACTCGACCGACGCTCCGGCCGGCTGCGGGGCCAGCGTGCCGGGCGCCGGCGGCACGGGTCGGCGTCCCGGCAGGAGCGCCGCCATCACCGTGGCGAACGCGGTGACCCCGATCGCCCACCAGAACGCCTCCTGGAATGCCGCAGCCGCGTCGTTCCCGGCTGCGGCACCGGCGAGCACGACCGCGAGGACCGCCGTACCGAATGCGCCACCGAGCTGCTGTGACAGGCGGGTGATCGTGCTGGCGTGCGGCATCTCCGGGCGGGCCAGTCCGACGAAGCCGACGGCCATGATCGGGATCATCACCGCGCCGAGCCCCAGGCCGCGGACCACGAGGACGAGTCCGATCCACCATGAGCTGGTCGATCCGTCGGCGAAGGCGAACGGGATCGTCGCCAGGAGCACGATCGCGAAGCCCACGATCGCGACGGTGCGAGCACCGATCCGGTCGGTGAGCCGCCCGGCGAGGGAACGGCTGAGCAGCGACCCGACGCCCTGCGGGATGAGCAGGAGCCCAGCATCGAGCGCGTCCGCGCCGCGCAGCTCCTGGAACGACAGCGGGAGCAGCAGCATGCCGCCGTAGAGCGCAGCGCCCATCAGGAACATCAGGGTCGCGGCGGCGGCGAGGGGTCGGTGTCGGAGCAAGGCGAGGTCGACGAGGGCGGCGTCGCGGCGGCGCGTTGCCCAGAGACAGAACGCGACCAGGAGCAGGAGGCCGGCACCGAGTGGCGCCCAGACGTCGAAGCGGGCGAACCCGTCGGTCCGGCTCGCGTTGCTCAGCCCGAACAGGATGCCGACGACGGCGGGCGAGAGGAGCACCAGCCCCACGACGTCGAGCCTGGCCTTGCCGGTGGGGCCGTCCGCGGGGATGAACCGCCAGGCGAGGACCAGACCGACGACGGCGAACGGCACGTTGACCCAGAACAGCCACGGCCAGCTGCCGGCACCGAGGATGAGTCCGCCGATGACCGGACCGAGGATCGGGCCGAGGGCGGTGGGGAGCGACACGATCGACATGAGCTTCCCGACGCTCCGGCCGCCCGCCGCCTGCATCAGCAGGGTCGTCAGCAGGGGCATCATGGCACCGGCGCCGACGCCCTGGATGATCCGGAACCCGATGAGGCTGCTGACGTCCCACGCCAGCGAGCAGAGGACGCTGCCGACGAGGAACACGACGAGCGACGCCATCCAGAGGCGGCGCCCGCCGAAACGGTTCTGCAGCCAACCGACGATCGGGACGGTGACGCCCATCGCGAGGAGGTAGCCCGTGCTCACCCACTGGATCGTGTCGACGCTGACGCGCAGGTCATGACTCAGGGTGTGCAGGGCGACGCTGACGATCGTCGAGTCGAACAGCGGTGCCATCGCCCCGACGACGAGTGCGATGGCGAGTCTGGAGAGGTTCCGGTCCACGATGCTCCTTGGATACGCGAGCGTTTCTTAACGAGCACGACCGTATCCGTCCGCGATAAGATACGCAAGTGGATCTTGTGAAGACGCGTCGCCGCGGACCCGAGCTCGAGGAGGCCCTGCTCGACGCCGCGTGGGAGGAGCTGCAGGCGGTCGGGTACCCCGCGCTCACCTTCGAGGGCGTCGCAGCACGCGCAGGCACGTCGAAACCGGTGCTCTACCGGCGCTGGCCCGCGAAGGTGGACCTCGTGCTCGCGGCACTGCAGCACGGCGGTCTGTTCTCGCGGCGTGAGCTCGTGGACACGGGTTCGCTCCGGGGCGACGTCCTGCACGCACTCCGCGACTTCAACGCATACCGCTCGGGGTTCATGGCCGCGATCAGCGTCTACATGGCGAGCATCAACGCCGAGACCGGACTGTCGCCGGCGGACCTCCGCGAACGACTGCTGGGCGGGCGCTCGAGCATCGGTCGGGTGATGCTCGAGCGGGCCGCCGCCCGCGGGGAGATCCCGGCGCGGGACTGGCCGGACGGGGTCGCCTCGCTGCCGTCCGACCTGGTCCGACACGACCTCGTGATGTCGCTCAAGCCACTGCCGGACCGCCGGATCGTGGAGATCGTCGACGACATCTGGCTCCCGCTCGTGCGGGAGTGACAGCATGCGCCCGACGCGGATGCTGATGCTGATGCTGATGCTGATGCTGATGCTTGCTGATGCTGATGCGGGAATCGTGGCGAGGAGTTGGAGGACGGATGACGTACGTGGTGGTCGGCGCACGGGGCGGCACCGGCGCGGGGAGCTCGCGGGCTCGGACCGATGTCGTTACGCGGACCGTCACGTCGGCCGACGGCACGGCGATCGGGTTCCTCTCGCAGGGCAGTGGCCCCGGAGTCATCCTCGTGCAGGGGGCCATGGCCGACGTGCAGGCCTACCGACGCTTCGCGGCAGCGCTGTCGACGGCGTACACGGTCCACTCGGTCGACCGGCGCGGGCGCGGCCTGAGCCCTCGCCCCTACAGCGTCGACCACGACATCGCCCGCGACGTCGAGGACGTCGACGCGGTCCTCGCCGCGACCGGCGCGACAGCCGTCTTCGGTTTGAGTTCCGGAGCCGTGATCACCCTCGAAGCGGCCCGCACCCTGCCCAGGGTCCGTGCGGCGGCGGTCTACGAGCCGCCCTTCTACCAGGACGGGATCGACCGCGCCGGGGTCCGCCGGCTCGCCGGGGAGATCGAGCGCGGCGACCTGGCCAGCGCACTCATCGACTCCCTCCTCGTCGCCGAGACCGCGCCGGCCGTCATCCGCCGGATGCCCCGCGTCATCGCCCGCGTCGCGTCGCGGCTCGTCATCGCGATCGACGCCGTCGTCCGGCGAGGCGGTCCGACGTTCCGGTCGCTGCTGCCCGGCGTCCGGTACGACTTCCACGACGTCGCGCAGGTGGACGGACGCCTCGACGAGTACGTGACGGTCCGGAAGCCCGTGCTGGTGGTCTCCGGGACCGCCAGCCCCGCGTTCTTGCGCGCGGCGGCCCGCAGAGTCGCCACGGTCCTCCCGGACGCACAGCACGTCGAGCTCGACGGGCTCGGCCACGACGGCCCGTGGAACCACGGCGGACCCGAGCGGGTCGCGGCGGCGGTCGCGGCGTTCCTCGCGTCCGAGTGAGCGGGCGGAGCGCGCGTGGCGACCGGCGCTCCCCGCTCCGAGCGCCCGCAACCCGCGCGAAGGAGGGTGTCGAGCCGGGGATCGGCCGTCAGGAGGACCGGGACACACGGACATCACTCGCCCGACCGACGCTCGGACACGGCGTCGCCCCTGACACTCCGAGCATGGACACGACCACGCCGATCGACACGGCCCCCGGGGATCCGATGCTCGACCTCTTCGGACGAGGGACCCAGGACGTGCACGAGACGAGCACCCCCGCTCGTCTCGCAGCCCTCGCTGGGCTCTCGGCAGTGCTGGTCGGCGGGATCGCGATCGTCGCCGCAGCTGTCGTCACGGTGATCCTCTTCGTGATCGCGGTGGCGCCGATGGTGCCGTTCCTCCTCGGCGGCCCGTTCTGAGTCGCGGCAGGTGTGATGCGCTGGTGACGGGCCTCCTTGACGCGCTCGCGCGTGGACGGTTAGCGTCTGGAACGATCTCCGCGTCGACGATGACCGGAGCGAGGGAGCCACCGTGAAGCGAAGCGCACGCAACCGAGCAGGGGCGATCGTGGCGGGTACCGCCACCGCCGCCGTCCTCGCCGTTCTGGGAGGAGCTCCGGCGGCATTCGCCGCTCCGGCCCCGGACCACTTCCCGCCGGGGGTCGCCAGCAAGCAGAACCCCGTGGACACGCAGCGCGCCGTCGAGACCTACCAGGCGTTGCAAGCGAACCTCTACGACCCGGCGCACAAGCTGTACGTGAGCAGCGACGCCCGCGAGCCGTACGGCTACCTCTGGGACGACGTCAACGGCTTCGCCGCGACCGATGCGGTGGCATCGCTGCCCGGGGTGGGAGCCCGCTACGCCCGGGACCTGCAGGCCCGAGACCAGGGGATCCAGGCCTACCACGACACGCACGAGACCAGCCCCACCGGTGCCGCCCAGCCGCCGGCCTACGCGTCCGGCGTGCTGCCCCCGCTCGGCCCCGACCAGCCCACCTACTACGACGACAACGCCTGGGTCGGCCTGGACTTCCTGCAGCAGTACGCCATCGACCACCAGAAGCGGGACCTGGCGCAGGCCGAGGGCGTCTTCAAGTTCGCGGTCAGCGGGTGGGACACCGACTCGACCGGCGCGTGCCCGGGTGGGGTCATGTGGGAGGACACCGCGGACTCCCCGCGCAACACGATCTCCAACGCCCCGAACGCCGAGGTGGGCCTCGAGATCTACCAGGTCACCCGTGACCCCTACTACCTGACGTGGGCGACCCGCATGTACAACTGGGCCCGCGGCTGCATGATGAACGCGAACGGGATGTACTACGACCACATCAGCCCGGACGGGAGCATCGACCAGACCCTCTGGAGCTACAACCAAGGGACGATGATCGGAGCGGGCACGCTGCTCTACGAGAGCACCGGGAACCGCACCTACCTGCAGCAGGCCGAACAGACCGCCGCCGCCTCGGTCAGCTACTACGGCACGAACCGGAACCTGTACCACCAGCCCGACGTGTTCAACGCGATCTTCTTCCGGAACCTGTTCGGGCTGGCCGCGATCAACCACGACCCGAGCTACGCGCGGATGGCGGCCGCCTACGCCGACACCGCCTGGGTGGAGGACCGCCAGTCGAACGGACTGTTCAACGACCCCGACGCCTCGGGCGGCGAGTCGCCCGTGAACCAGACGGCGCCGATGGTTGAGATCTACGCCCTGCTCGCGAAGAGCGCACCCGTCTACGCCGCGACCGGTTCGACCAACCCGTCCTCCGTGGCCGTGCAACCCGGCACGTCGGGCACGACCACGCTCAGCATCCAGTCGGTGGAGGGCCGCCCCCAGATCGTGCACTGGACAGCGAAGGCCCCGGCCGGACTGACCGTCCGCCCGGCATCCGGCACCCTCGTCGTCCGCGCGGGCGGCACCGCGAGCACGCCCGTCTCGATCACCGGAGGCACCACCGACGGCAACCAGCAGGTCACGTTCGCCTTCTCCAGCACGGCCGGTGCGGTCCCGTCGGTGACCACCTCCGTGCTCGTGGCCCGACCCGGCGACCTGGCTCCGTACTACGACAACACCGGCATCTCCGACGACAGCGCGCAGTCGACCGCCGACCTCGACGGGTACGGGTTCAGCTACTCGGCGCAGGCACTGGCAGCCAGCGGACTCACGCCTGGTGCGACCGTCACGAGTGACGGCATCCAGTACGACTGGGCGGGCACCCCCGGGCAGCCGGACAACGTCGTCGCCGCCGGCCAGGTCCTCGCGGTCCCGGCCATCGCGGGAGCCACCGAGCTCGGCATCATCGGCTCGGCGACGAACGGTCCCTCGACCGGTCCGTTGACCCTCACCTACACCGACGGCACCACGCAGCAGGCCACAGTCGGGTTCAGCGACTGGACCGCCAGCAGCCCGTCATTCGGCAACGGCACCGCCGCCTCCACGCAGTACCGCAACAGCACCGGCGGTTCGTCGCAGGGGCTCGGGACGCACCTCTCCACGACGAAGATCGCACTGGAGGCCGGCAAGACGCTCGCGTCGGTGACGCTCCCGACTCGCGCCGACCAGGGGCTGCTGCACGTGTTCGCGCTCGGGACGGACAAGGGGGCGCTGACGACGGCGGGCTGACGGGCCGCGACTGCGTCAGCGCGTGCGCGTTGGCAGGGTGAGCACTTCGGCGCCGTCCGCGGTGATGGCGATCGTGTGCTCACTGTGCGCCGTCCGGCAGCCGGTCGCGCTCCGCAGGGTCCACCCGTCAGGATCGGTGACGAGCCGGAACTGATGGCCGAGTAGGCGGCGTACCCGTCGGGGATCACGGCGAGGTCGAGGGTGAGCAGATCACCGTCCGCGAGCACCCGATCGTGCGGGAGCCCATGGAGGACCGCGTCGACCGCGGCGGTCACCGCGCCGGGGCGGTGCTGCCCTCCTCGTCCAGCAGGCGCCAGACGGGGTCTCCCGACACCGTCGCGGACGCGGCCAGGACGAGCACGAGCGCGAACGGACCCGGGACGAGCACGACGACCGAGGCGCTCCAGGTGACGGCCGCCCACAGGCCGAGGACGCCCACCGCGAGGACGCCGACGACCGGGATCGGCCGTCTCGCCACGGCCCGGAGGCAGAACAGGGCGAGCGACGGACCACGCAGCGATGGCACGCGGACCGCGACCGGGAGCGCGAGCAGGCCCGCGAGCGATCCGAGGACCGTGACCGCCCCGCTCACCGCCAGCGGCACGAGCGTGATCGTCGCGTGGGTCTGGTGCAGGACCTCCAGTGACACGAGCGAACACACCGCCGCGACGGCCGGCACGGCAGCGGACGCGAGCGCGAGCCGGACGGTGTGGCGCACGTAGCGGTGGAAGCCGAACACCCGGACCTCCGCGCCGTTCAGGACGTCGGTCGTCACGCCGACCAGGCCCGCGAACACCGGTGCGACGAGGAGCGCCCAGAGCACCACCGCCGTCGGCGTCACCCCCGGAGCGACGAGGACCGCGACGACGATCGCGGCGCACACGACGCTGCTGGCCACGACCAGCGCCGGGAGCTGGTCCCACACACGTCGGGCGACGGTACGGGCCTGTGTCGTGGCGGCGGGCTCCGCGGCGCTCATCCGCGGATCCCGCTCTGCGCGATGCTCGAGACGAAGCTGCGCTGGAAGACGAGGAACAGCACGAGCACCGGGAGGACGACGAGCGTGATCGCGGCGAACACGACCACCGCCGGTCCTCCGCCCTGGCCGGCCTGCAGCGTGACGAGCCCGATCGGCAGCGTCATGTGCTGCGGACTGTTCAGGAAGATGAGCGGCCCGAAGTAGTCGTTCCACGCGGCCTGGAAGTTCAGGATCACCAGCGCCGCGATCGCCGGCCCGGACAGCGGCACGAGCATCCGGAACAGGATCCACAGGTGCCCCGCCCCGTCGATGCGCGCGGCTTCGTCGAGCTCCAGCGGGATCGAGTTGAAGTACTGCCGCAGGAAGAAGATGTCGAAGACGTTCACCAGCAGCGGCAGGACGAGCGCCGCCAGGGTGTCGATGAGGTGCAGGGTGCGCATCATGATGAACACCGGGATCACCGTCAGCTGGACCGGCACCATCAGCGCGCTGAGGATCCCGACGAACAGCACGCCGCTGCCGCGGAACCGCAGGCGCGAGAACGCGTACGCCGCCAGGGTGCTCGTCGTCAGCGCACCGAGGGTGCTGAGCGACGCGACGACGAGGCTGTTCAGGAACATCTCGCCGAAGGGGATGAGCTGGGACACCCCCGCGAAGTTCTGCACGGTGAACGGCGTCGGGATCCACGTCGGCGGTAGCGCGAACGCGGACCCCGCCGCCGTGAGGCTCGTCGAGATGAGCCACACGAGCGGCGACACCATGAGGAGGCCCAGGAGCAGGAGGACGAGGTCGAGCACGCGGGACCCGGTCCGGAACCGGCGGTGCCGCCGCCGCACGGGAGGCTCGGTGACGGTCCGCGGCGATGTTGCGGTCTCGAGGATCGAGGCGGTCACTGCTCGTACACCCACTTCCGCGAGGCCCAGAACTGCAGGGCGGTGACCGCCATGATCACGACGAACACGACGAGCGCGATCACCGACGCGTAACCGATCTGGAAGGCCTGGAACCCGGTCCGGTACAGGTACATCACGACCGAGATCGTGGCGTTGTCCGGTCCGCCGCTCGTGATGATCTGCATGGGGTCGAAGATCTGGAATGCCCCGATGAACGTGATGATCGTCGCGAAGAAGATCGTCGGCGACATCAGCGGCAGCGTGATGTGCAGGAACACCTGTCGTTCGCTCGCGCCGTCGGTGCGCGCGGCCTCCTGGAGCTCGGACGGGACGGTCTGCAGACCCGCGAGCATGATCACGAAGGTGTACCCGATGGTGTGCCAGAAGTCGACGCCGATCAACGACGCCAGCGCCCAGTGCGGGTCCGTGAACCACTGCGGCGCCGCGACCCCGACCAGGTGCAGGTAGTACTGCACGTACCCGAACGACGGGTCGAGCACGTACTTCCAGAGCAGCGCGACCGCGGCCCACGAGATCAGGAACGGGAAGAACACGGCCGCCCGCACGAAGTACGACAGCACCCGGTTCATCGCCCGGTTCACCGCGACCGCGAGGAGCATCGCGCCCAGGACGTGCGTCACCACCGACGCGAACGCGAACACGAACGTGTTGAGCAGTGCGTGCCCGAGGGTGCCGTCGGTGAACAGCCGCCCGAAGTTCGCCAGACCCACGGGGCGCGCCGGCGTCAGGAGGTCCCACGAGAAGAACGCGAGGACGATGGTCGCGACGAACGGCACCGCGATGAACACGATGAACAGGAGCAGCGCGGGGCTGAGGAAGGCGTACCCGAGCCAGTTCGGCTGCCGGTAGCCGGCCGGAGCGGAACGCCTGGCACCCGCCCGCGCGACGGTGCTGGTCAGCGCGGCGGTCACAGCAGCGCCTCCAACTGTTCGTTCACCTGCTTCAGTGTGGCGGCCGGGTCGCCGTTCCCGAGCAGGATCTTGAGCCACGCCGCCTCGATCGCCTGCTCGCTCTCGGCGCCCCGGTTGATCGAAGGCACGGGTGTCGCGTCCTGGGCGATCTGGTAGAGCAGTTCGGTGCCCTTCGGTGCGCCGTCGAGGAACGCCGAGCTGAGCGCGACCGACTTGCGGGCCGGGACGTTCGAGCCACCGGCCTTGGCGGCCGTGATCGCCGACTCCTTGGTCGTGAGGTACTCGATGAAGGTCCAGGCGTCGTCCTTGTCCTGCGATGCCTTGAGGATCGGGAACGCGTCCCAGCCGATCGGGCTGGCCGAGACCGTCTTCATGGGCGACTTGACGATGCGCACCTTGTCGACGAGGTGCAGACGCTGCATGTCGATGTTCGGCCAACGACCACCGGCGAGCGACGCGAGCTTGCCCTGGGACAGCGCAGTGGGCGCGTCGAACGTGCCGCCGGGCTTCGGCGCGTACCCCTTGGCGACCATCATGCGGCAGTACTCGGCTGCCTCGATCGCGGCGTCCGAGTCGATGGTGGGCTTGGTCCAGTCGGCGTTGAACGTGCTGGCGCCGTTGGTGAGCAGCCACGGCATGATGTAGGCGAACTGGTCGCTCGTGAAGTTCAGGATGTACGCGCCGGTCTTCTGCTTGATCTTGGCCGCGGCGCGTTCGAAGTCGTCCCAGGTCCAGTCCTCGTCACCGGGCAGGTCGACACCGGCCTTGGCGAAGACCTCCTCGTTGCAGTAGAGGGCGACGGTGTTGAACCCGCCGGGCATGTAGTAGGTGGTCTTGCCGGGGTTGCCGAACTGGTCGTTCACCGCTTTGTACCGAGGCGGCAGGTCGGCGTAGTAGTCGTCGATCGCCGCCCGGTGCTTCGCGATGTAGGGGTCGAGGGGCGCGACGAGCTGCTTGGACCGGAAGATCCCGAGGCCCTCCGTCGCGATGTCGATGACGTCCGGCGTCTGTCCGCCCGCGATCCGGGTCGACAGCGTGTTGGCGAACGACGCCCAGTTGTTGCTCGCGATCCCCTGGGGTTCGAAGTCGATCCGGGGGTGGCTCTTGATGAACGCTTGGTACGCCTGCTTCGTCGCCTTCTGCTGCGTCGCGTTCCCCATGTACACGAAGGTGAGCTTGCCGCCGCCGCCGGAACCACCGCCCGTCGAGCAGGCGGAGAGGACGGCCGACAGGGCCGGGACGGCCGCTGCGACACCGAGACCCTGGAGCAGGGTCCGGCGGCTGAGGAGGTGACCGGCGCCGGCGGGTGTCCCGCCGGTCTGCCGTGGTCCGGGTGCGTACACGGTGGATCCCTTCAATGCGTCGTTGCATCTGGCATCTCGACCGAAATCGATTACACGCAGTGAACCGCCGCTGCGCCCGGATGTCAACAGCGAGTCCCACGCGATGCTCGCAAATCCCCGCCAGGAGCGGGATGACGGATGCCGGATCAGCCTCTTGTGCGTGAAATCGGTTTCTGCGATGCTCGGCCCATTCGAGCAAAGGAGCACGATGACCACGACGTCTGCACACCCGGGACCGGCGCTCGCCGCGGCCCCGACGGCCGAGACACCGGGAGCGGCGGAAACGGTCGCCCCGGACGAGCAGGGGGTCCGGGCCCGACCCTGGTCGGGCCTCCGGGTCCATCCCGCCAACGACACGGTCGCGGCCTTCCCGCTCGGTGGCATCGGGACGGGCAACGTGTCCGTCGGCGCGCGCGGCGAGTTCCGGGACTGGGAGATCGCGAACCACCCGGACAAGGGGACCTGGCTCCCGTTCACGTTCTTCGCCCTGCGCGCGGCGGTACCCGGCCGTGCCGCCGTGACCCGGGTGCTGGAGTCGCGCCTGCCGGGGCCCCATGAGGGCGACTCGGGCTACCACATCGGCAAGGTCGCCGGACTGCCGCGGTTCGCCGGCAGCGCGATGCGGGGCGAGTACCCGCTGCTCCGGATCGACCTCACCGACGACGCGGTCCCCGTCGACGTCGAGATGACCGCGTTCACGCCCCTCGTGCCCCTCGACGTGGACGCCTCCGGGCTGCCGGGCGCCGTGATCCGCTACCAGGTGCACAACCCCCTGGACACGCCGGTCGAGGTGAGCGTGGCCGGGTCCATGTCGAACCCGATCGGGCATCGCGGGCACGACATGTTCCAGGCGCCGGTGGTCGAGGGGATCCCGACCGTGACGGGCCGTCGCGAGCCCGGACTCACCGGACTGGTCTTCGGCACCGACCTGCCACCCGAGCACCCGCTCCACGGCAGCGCCGTGCTGGCGACGACCGACGCCGACGCGACCATGACGGAGCAGTGGCCCGTCGACCGCTGGCAGGACGGCGTCCAGCTGTTCTGGGACGACTTCACCGAGGACGGTCGCCTGGAACCGCCGATCGCCTTCACCCTCGAGGACGAGACGGACGTCACACGGCTCCCGCGCCAGCGGGTCGGCAGCCTCGCCGTCGCACACGTCCTGGCACCGGGCGAGACCCACGCGTTCGAGTTCCTGCTCACCTGGCACGTCCCGAACCGGCCCCGCGCGTGGCAGGGCAACTGCGGCCTGCCGAACACCCACGAGGACCAGGTCGTCCGCAACCACTACGCGACCCGACACACCGACGCCTGGGCGGTCGCCGAGCACCTCACCGGGTCCCTCGAGGCACTCGAGCGCGACACCGTCGCGTTCCACGACGCCCTGTTCGACTCGACGCTGCCGCCGGAGGTCGTCGACGCGGTGTCGTCGACGCTCGTCGCGCTGCGGAGCACCACGTGCCTCCTGCTCGACGACGGTTCGGGGGAGGGCCGGTTCGCCGCGTGGGAGGGCAGCTTCGACCACGTCGGCAGTTGCGAAGGCACCTGCACGCACGTCTGGAACTACGCGCAGACCGTGGCGAACCTGTTCCCGTCACTCGAGCGGAGCGCACGGCGGACCGAGTTCCTCGACGAGACGCTGCCTGACGGCCGCATGCGGTTCCGCACCAACGCGGTCTTCGGCAACGACCCGCACGAGTTCCACCCTGCGGTCGACGGCCAGATGGGGACGATCGTGCGGTTGTACCGCGAGTGGCGGTTCAGCGGCGACGACGGGTTCCTCACGGAACTCTGGCCCGCGGCGCAGCTGGCGCTCGAGTTCGCGTTCCGGACGTGGGACGCGAACGGCGACGGCGTGCTCGACAGCGAGCAGCACAACACGTACGACATCGAGTTCCACGGCGAGAACTCCCTGGCGAACTCGATGTTCTTCGCGGCCCTCCGGGCAGCGGCGGCGATGGCGGAGCACCTCGGCGACCAGGCCGCGGTCGACCGGTACCGGGAGGCGGCCGAGCGGGGCGCGGAGCGGATGGACGCACTGCTGTTCAACGGCGAGTACTACGAGCAACGGACCGACGACGTCGACGCCCACCGCTACCAGTACGGGACGGGGTGCCTGTCGGACCAGCTGTTCGGCCAGACCCTCGCGCACCTCGCGGGGTTGGGACACGTCCTGCCGGAGGACCACGTCCGGAGCGCGGTGCGTGCCGTGTACGAGCACAACTTCCGGAGGGGGTTCGCCGACTTCCACAGCGTGCAGCGCACGTACGCGCTCGACGACGACCGCGGCCTGCTGCTCTGTTCGTGGCCGCGTGGGGATCGGCCGCGGATCCCGTTCGTGTACAGCGACGAGGTCTGGAGCGGCATCGAGTACCAGGTCGCGACCACCCTCGTGTACGAGGGACTCGTCGACGAGGCGCTCGAGCTGGTGCGCGCGGTCCGCGACCGGTACGACGGCCGGAAGCGGAACCCGTGGAACGAGGTGGAGTGCGGGAACCACTACGCCCGGTCGATGGCGAGCTGGGGCGTCCTGCTCGCCTTGACGGGGACTGCCTGGGACGCCACGACGGGCACGCTGCACCTCGCGCCACGTGCCGCCGCGGTGCGCGACGGCGTCTTCCGCTGCCTCGTCACCACGGCCCGCGGGTGGGGCGAGGTGGTCGTCGACGACGGGCAGGCGCGCCTGCTGCTCCGTGGGGGCGTGCTGGACGCGCGCTCGGTCACGGTCGACCTGGAGGCGGCGGGTCGCTTCGGCAGCGGACCGGTCGCGCTGGCGGCGGGCGACGTCGTCGAACTCGAGCTCCGCGACTGACGGACGCGGGTGCCGGCCTGCCCGCCGGCCGGCACCCGCCGGCCGGCACCCGCCGGCGGGCAGCGCCGCGGGTCCGCGGGCCGGCACCCCTGCCCGCCCGTCGGTCGGCGCCCGCGCCGGGTCGTCGGCCGGTACCGGGCTGCTCAGCTCGCGCGCGGAGCCGCACCGGAGCCGAGGTGGACCTCCATGGCGTCGTGCGTGGGTGCCGGAGGACGGGCGGCGGTCGGTCGGTCCAGGTAGAAGAACGCGGTCGAGGCGATGTCGTCGTGGAGGGGCAGGTACCGGCCACCACTCCGCCAGCCCAGGGCCTGGATGTCGACCCGTGGCAGTCCCGTCCGGAAGGTGATCGGGTCGGCCAGGTGCCACCGGTACATCCCGAACCGCTGTTGGCTGTCGTAGAGCCCGTCGGGACGGATGACCTGCGGCATCCCGAGGTACGGCGTCGAGAAGGCGGTGTACCCCTGCCCGGGCACGTCGAAGTTCCACGCGCCGCCGAAGTAGTCCTCGGTGCCCGTGCCGCAGATCGTGGGGTGGTCGGTGTCGTCGTCGATCCAGAACTTGATCTCGCCCTCACCCCACCAGCCCGGCGCGTTCGCCCCCCACGCCAGGTAGGTCCCCGCGTAGTGGCCGCGTCCTTCGACGCCCTCGAGCAGCACGTGCGTCTGGCCGTCCGGCAACGGGTTGCTCCGGCGCCACTGCGCGTGCAGGTAGGCGGCGTCGTCTCCGACGTCCCCGAGCTCGTAGGTGACCTGGAAGTACACCCGTGCGGGCACCGTCGACGTGTTCTCGAGGGTCAGGTGCGCGTTCCGCCGGAACGGCATGGGCCAGTAGCTGTTGAACCCGCCGTTCGGGTTCGCCGCGACGACCTGCGACGACACCTGGGCGAAGCGCCCCCAGCCGGAGCAGAAGAAGTCGCCGTAGGGGACCTCGATGGCCGGCTCGTCGGCGTCGTCCCACGTCGCGCGGAGGACGAGGGTGCGCCAGTGGTCGGTGTGCGTCGTGATCCAGAGGTGGGTGATCCGTCCGGGGCCGGTGATCCGCGCCAGGTCGTACGTGGCGCCCGGGGCGACGTCGACGCTCGGCGACACCTTCCAGCCCGGCCCGAGGTCCCGGGCACTCCCGGCACCGGTCCCGTCCGTCGCACGGCCGCCACCCCCTCGTGCGCCGTCGGGGTTCTCCGGACTGATCGACCGGGTCTCGGTCCGTCGGATCGTGGCGATGTCGTGCAGCATCAGGGGTCCTTCCACGTCGGGGTCGGCAGCCCGCACGGCCCCGCCGCACACTGCCGTGGGTGCAACCGATTTCAGAGACCGTGCGCCGCACTGTATGGTTCGCGGGACGGGGTGTCAACGACGGGAGGGCCGAGGTGGCGACGACGATCTACGATGTGGCGTCGCGCGCCGGGGTGTCGCCGGCGACGGTCTCCCGCGTGTTCAACGGCTCGAACGTCTCCCCCGACAAGGTGCGCCGAGTGCGCCGCGCGGCGGAGGACCTGCAGTTCACGCCGAACCGGACCGCGAGGACGCTGCGGCGACGGAACTCCGAGGTCATCGCACTCGTGATCCCGGACATCGAGAACCCGTACTTCACCGAGATGGCGCGTGGGGTCGCCGACGTCGTCAACGACGCCGGCTACTCGGTCGTGCTCTGCAACACCGACGAGTCGGTCGAACGCGAGGCCGAGTTCCTCCGCATCGCCGAGTCCGAGAACATGGCCGGCATCATCGTCGCCCCCGCGTCGGCGATGTCGGACCTCGGCGGTGTCGTCGCGCGGGGACGGCCGGTCGTCGCGGTCGACCGGCCGAGCCGCGACGACGTCGACGTGGTCACCATGTTCAACCGCGAGGCCGGGCGCGAGGCCACCGAGCACCTCATCGGTGAGGGGTACCGGCGCATCGCCTGCATCACCGGCCCGGCGGACGTCTCGACCGCCGTCGAGCGCGCCGGTGGGTGGTCCGACGCCGTCGCGCGAGCGACCGGCCACGCGCCGGAGGACGGGCTGCTGTGGCACTCGGACTTCCGGGTGGACGGCGGTGTGTCGGCCATGGAGGCCCTGCTCGCGTTGCCGGAACCGCCGGACGCGGTGGTGGCGGCGAACAACCTCATGGGGGTCGGGGTGCTCCAGGTGCTCGACGAGCACGGGCTCTCGCCGCTCCGCTTCGGCGTCGCCGTCGTCGGCGCGCTGCCGTTCACGACGATCTCCCCCCGGGCCGTCACGATCGTGCGTCTGCCGGCCGGCCACATGGGGGCGACCGCCGCGCGGCTCGTCCTCGAACGGATCGCCGGAGACACCCAGCCGTCCCGCACGATCGTCCTCCGGCACGCGGTGGA
The DNA here is from genome assembly GCF_003234515.1 of Curtobacterium sp. MCBD17_034. Lineage (NCBI taxonomy): Bacteria > Bacillati > Actinomycetota > Actinomycetes > Micrococcales > Microbacteriaceae > Curtobacterium > Curtobacterium sp. MCBD17_034. The sequence continues at coordinate 44,205 of NZ_QKTN01000012.1, forward strand.
ACCGGCCGGACCGCGCCTCCAGGGCCCCTGATCCGGCCGGCCGGACCGCGCCTCCAGGCCCCCTGATCCGGCCGGCCGGATCGGCGCCGGAGACACCTTGACGGTGAAATCGATTTCGTGCACAATGGCGGAGCGCCCCGGTCAACGTCGACCGGACGCAGGAGCGGGAGCCCTCATGCGCAACAGCCTCGAACACCCCCTCAGCACCGTCCGGCGCGTCGACGTCCTCGACCGTTCGGTCGGCGACCGTGCCGCTGGGGCACGACGATGACCACCGTCCTGCCGACCGCGGTCCCACGGCCCGTCGCGGAACCGGACACGGTCTACCTGGTCGCGAGCGGCGACCTCCGCGAGAGCGCGAACACGGCCACCTGGCCCACGCAGGCCCGGATGGAGGCCGCGATCACCGACGCCGTCGCGGCCATGGGCCGCCGCGTGGTGCGGGCGCTCCCGGTCGACCCGGTGACGGGGCACGGCCTCATCTCGAGCCAGCGGATGGGCATGGAGGTGTTCCGCGGCATCCCGACCGACGCTCCGCTCGTCGTCGCGATCGCGGGGTGGCAGTACTCCCACCACGTGCTCGCCGGTCTGCGCGACCACGCCGGCCCGGTGCTGACCGTCGCGAACTTCGTCGGTGACTGGCCCGGACTCGTCGGACTGCTCGGCCTGAACGGCGGCCTGACCAAGGCACGGATCCCCTACTCCACGCTCTGGAGCGTCGACTTCACCGACCGCTGGTTCCTCGACGGCCTGCACACGTGGCTCGAGACCGGCTCGGTCACCCATGACACGTCGCACGTCCATGAGCTCCCGGACATCCCCGCGGGCGCCGCGCGCGACCTCGGTGTCGCCGTGGCCGACGTCCTCCGCACCGACAAGGCGATCATCGGTGTGTTCGACGAGGGCTGCATGGGGATGTACAACGCGATCATCGACGACGAGGTGCTCAACCGCCTCGGGGTCTACAAGGAGCGGCTGTCGCAGTCCGCCCTGTGGGCCGAGATGCAACGCGTCCCCGACAGCGAGGCGGACGCGGTCCGACGCTTCGTCGAGGAGCGGGGGTTCACCTTCCGCTTCGGTGCGGACGAGGCGACGGAACTCACCGAGCGGCAGGTCCGCTGGCAGTGCGCGATGTACGTGGCAGCGCTCCGGATCGCGGACGACTTCGGCCTCGACGCCGTCGGCATCCAGTACCAGCAGGGGTTGAAGGACACGTGCCCGGCGTCGGACTTCGCGGAGGGCCTCCTCAACGACCCGGACCGGCCGCCGGTCACGAGTCGTGACGGCAGCCGCGTGCTCTACGACGGACTCGCCCTGCCGCACTTCAACGAGGCCGACGAGGGTGTCGCCGTCGACGCGCTCGTCACGAACCGCGTCTGGACGGCCATGGGCCTCGACCCGTCGACCACGCTCCACGACATCCGCTGGGGTGAGGAGTTCGAGGGGGACTTCACCTGGGTGTTCGAGATCTCCGGCTCGATCCCGCCGTCGCACGTCGACGGTGGGTACGCCGGCGCGGAGGGATGGCGGCAGGACCGCGTCTTCTTCCCGCTCGGGGGATCGACGATCCGCGCGGTGTCGAAGCCGGGCGAGATCGTGTGGTCCCGCGTGTGGCTCGACGGGCAGGACCTCCAGATCGACATCGGCCGCGGCACCGCGGTGCGCCTCCCGCCCGAGGAGTCCGAACGCCGGTGGGCGGCGACGAACCCGGAGTGGCCGATGATGCACGCCGTGCTGCACGGCGTCAGCCGCGACCAGCTCATGGCGCGGCACCGGGCGAACCACCTCTCGGTGGTCTACGCCCCCGACGCGGCCACCGCCGACCGGGCGCTCGTCGCGAAGGCGACCGCGTTCGACCGACTCGGCGTCCGGGTCCACCTGTGCGGCGACGTCGCGGTCTGAGTCCCGCGTCCCTCCCCCACCCATCGGTCGAACCCGAGGAGCACCATGACGAGCACCTCCAGCACCGGTCTCAGCCGACGCGGCTTCCTCACCGGAGCCGCCGGCGTGGCCGCCGCCGCCGCCACCACGATCTCCCTCGCCGGGTGTTCGACCCGCGCGTCGAGCGCGGACGAGCCACTGCAGTTCTGGCAGTTCTACGCGCCACTGTCCGGGACCGGCCAGGTGAAGACGCAGAGCGACTGGTTCGAGAAGGCCGTGCGCGACTGGAACACCCGGCACCGCCAACAGGTCCGGAACGTGTACATCCCGAACTTCACCGACCCGTCGAACACACGGCTGGCCACGGCCTTCGCGTCCGGCGACGGCCCCGACGTGTTCCTGATCAGTCCGGGCGACTTCCTCCGCTACTCGAACGGCGGAGCGCTGCTCGACCTCGCGCCGTACATGACGCAGGAGGCCATCGACGACTTCGACCCCGACATCCTCGCGACGCGCCGGATCGGCAAGGGCGTCTACGGGCTGCCGATGGAGGTCGAGCCGCTCGCGATGTACTACAGCGTGCCGGCCTGGGAGAAGGCGCACCTGAGCGAGGGCGACATCCCCAGGACCTGGGACCAGATGCTGGACGTCGCGCACCGGCTCACGACCGACAAGCAGTCCGGGCTCGTGTTCGAGACGGTGCCCGGCTACTTCCAGAACTTCACCTGGTACCCGTGGATGTGGCAGGGCGGCGGTGACGTCGTCGACGAGCACCAGAAGCCGTCGTTCGACAGCGCGCCGGTCACCGCGGCGCTCGAGCTCTTCGGCCGGTCGGTGTCGACCGGGGTGGCGCCGCGGACCGATCCGGCCGCAGGGGACCTCCCTGGCGCCTTCGCCGCGGGCTACGCCGCCATGTGGCAGTCGGGCATCTGGCAGGTCGCGGGGTTCCGCGGCGAGCAACCGAAGTTCGACTACGGGATCTTCCCGCTCCCCACGCCACCCGGCGGGACCCCACGGACCGTGCTGGGAGGGTGGGCCTGGTGTGTGAACGCGCGCGGACGGAACCCCGAGGCCGCCGCGAAGTTCGTCGTCGAGACCGTCGGGAGCATGGCGGACGACAGCGTCCAACGGTTGGTCGACTGGTGCACGGTCGCCAAGTCCGACATGCCGCCACGGCGGTCCGTGGACCGGGTGATGCAGGCGAAGGGCGCGTACGACGACGCGAAGCTCAAGTTCTTCCACGATGTCGTCCTGCCGACCGGTCGCGGTGAGCCGCGGTACCCACCGGTCGTGTACAAGGCGATCTCCGACGCGATCCAGCAGGTGCAGGCAGCCGGCGGCGACGCGGCAGGACAAGCGGCGCGGGCCGAGTCCGCCATCGAGGCATTCATGCAGACCTACCAGGGAGCGACGCTGCTGTGACCACCACCATCCGCGCGGACCGGACGACGACGTCCGGGACCGGCTCCGCCGCGGCACCGCCGCGTCGGCGCACGGCAGGACGCGCACGCGCCCGCCGAGAGGGCTTCGCAGCACTGCTGTTCCTGCTGCCCGACTCCCTCGGCCTGCTGCTGTTCGTCTTCATCCCGATGGTCATCGCGATCGTGCTCGGGTTCTTCCGGCTCGACGGCTTCGGCAACCTGACGTACATCGGCGTCCAGAACTACGTCCGGATGGTGCACGACCCGGCGTTCCTCCAGAGCGCGGGCGTCACCGTGACGTACCTCGTCGTGCTCGTGCCGTCGGTGTTCGTCGTGTCGCTGCTCCTCGCCCTGCTCGTCCAGCAGCGGATCCCGTTCATCGGCGCCATCCGCAGCGCCCTGTTCGCGCCCTACGTGATCAGCCTCGTCGTCGTCGGGCTCATGTGGCAGTTCCTGCTCTCGGACAAGGTCGGCTACGTCAACCAGCTGCTCGCGACCGTCGGGGTGCACGGGATCTCATGGCTCGGCGACCCGCGGTACACGCTCGGCACCGTCGTCGTGATCAGCATCTGGTTCCAGATGGGCTACTACATGGTGATCTTCCTGTCGGGGCTGCAGGACATCCCCGCGGAGCTGTACGAGGCGGCCCGCATCGACGGCGCGACCGCGTGGCAGCGGTTCTGGTCGATCACCTGGCCGATGCTCCGGCCGACGGCGCTCTTCGTGCTCATCACGGTCACGATCGCCGTCATCACGGGCGGCTTCGACCTCATCTACATCCTGACCGGCGGTGGGCCGGCCGACTCGACCTCGCTGCTCATCTTCTACATCTACCAACAGGCGTTCCTCTACGGCGAGTACGGGTACGCGGCGGCCATCGGGTCCGTCCTCGTCCTCGTGCTCCTCGCCTGGAGCGCGTTCATGTTCCGCATCACGAATGGAGGGCGGATCGATGACGAGTAGCGATCTCCGCATCGACGACCCAGCGGTGTCCGTGCCGGGACAGACGGGCGACGGACGCGCGCCCCGGCTGCGGCGGACGCGCGAACGGCGGTGGACGCGGAAGAACACGATCCTGTTCGTGGTCGGCGTCGTCGTCGGTGTCCTCGCGATCTTCCCGCTCGTGTACATGGTGCTCAGCTCGTTCAAGGGCGAGTCCGAGATCTTCAGCGGCTCGTTGCTCCCGGCGCACTGGACCCTGTCGAACTTCGTCTACGTCTTCACGCAGGTCCCGTTCGCGCGGTACATGCTCAACAGCGCGTTCGTCTCGGCGGTCGTGACGGTCGCGGCACTCTGGTTCCACTCGATGGCCGCGTACGCACTCGCCCGCCTGCGGTTCCGCGGTCGCGAGACGGTGTTCCTCATCATCTTCTCGACGCTGCTCGTCAGCTTGCCGGTCGTCCTGATCCCGGAGTTCGAGATCGTCCGGCTTCTCGGCATGCTCGACAGCTACTGGGGCCTGATCGTGCCGTCGATCTTCAACGCCTTCGGGATCTTCCTGCTCCGGCAGTTCTACATGGGGCTCCCCGACGAGCTGGAGGAGGCCGCACTCGTCGACGGCGCGGGGTACTGGCGGATCTACTGGAGCGTCGTGCTCCCCCTGTCCCGGCCGATCCTGTCCGCGCTGGCGGTGTTCTTCTTCCTGGCGAACTGGAACTCGTTCGTGTGGCCCCTGACCATCACGTCGAACCCGAACCTGCGCGTGGTGCAGGTCGGGATCGCGACGTTCCACCAGCAGTACGCCTCGTCCGAGAGCTACATCGTCGCGGCGTCGACCGTGGCGGCGATCCCGACACTGCTCCTGTTCTTCTTCTTCCAGAAGCAGATCACCGAGTCGATCAAGACGGCCGGGTTCAAGTGATCGCCGGGCGGCGGCCCGCCGGACCCGCGGACAGGAGCGGGCGGACGACGGCCGGGCCGAGGGGCTGCTGAACGCCCCCCCCGCGAGGTGTTCGGTCTATTCGCGCAGGCCAGTGCTGGCACAGATCGCGGATCCCAGGACTGACGGGCGTTCCACGGGTTTCTAGGATTCGTTCCACGCCACCGAAGGGGGACGAACCTGATTCCGCACCGTCGCGGAAACTGATCGGCGTTGACCGGGTAGACCTACGACTCCCTACATGGTGGAGCGGTAGAGGGCATGCTGCCGCCGCTCTCCGCGATTCTCTTCAGAATTGGACAGCCCAGCTCCAAGACGGACGGGAGGCGCGGTGCCGAGCTGCAAGCTGGCACCGCGCCTCCCGTCCGTCTCGGAGCTGCTGTGTAGGTGTACTCAGGGGACGAGGACGGCTCGTCCGGGGATCTTGCCGGTGGCGAGCCGCTGGAAGACCTCGTTGATCTCGGACAGCGGGTACTGCTCGATGTTCGAGACGAGCCGTCCGGAGCGGGCGAGTGCGAGGACTTCCTCGAGCTCGTTGCGGGTACCCCAGTTGCTCGTCATCATCGCGGCGTTGCTCGGGAGCGAGAAGAACGAGAACGGGAAGCTGCCACCGGCGAGACCGACGAGCACGAACAGCCCGTCACGTCCGACGGCACCAGCGCCGAGCGCCATCGTCGCGTCGATGCCGACGAAGTCGACGACGGCGGCGGCACCGTCCTCGCCGGTGATCGCCTTGATCTGCTCCGCCGCGTCGGCGTCCCGCGGGTCGATGACGTGGTCCGCGCCGAGGCTGCGCGCGGTCTCCCGCTTCTGCTCGTCGGTGTCGACCACGATGAGCGTCGCCGGCGACAGGAGCTTGAAGAACTGGACGCCGTACTGACCGAGCCCGCCGGCCCCGATGAGAACCGCGGAGGTGCCGGGGACGAGGTAGGGCAGCGTCTTCTTCACGGCCGAGTACGGTGTGAGGGCTGCGTCGGTGAGCGGTGCTGCAGTGACGGGGTCGAGGCCGTCGGCGTGCAGGAGCTCACGGACCGACGGGACGACGAGGTACTCGGCGTACCCGCCCTCGGGCCCCATGCCGCCCCAGAGGAACAGGTTGCAGAGCTGCTCCTGACCGCCGAGGCAGAAGCGGCAGTGCCCGCAACCCCAGCCGCCGAAGACGACGACCGCGTCGCCGACCTCGAAGCCCTGGCCTTCCGCGCCGGGTCCGAAGGACTCGATCCAACCGGCGTTCTCGTGCCCGAGGGTGAGCGGGAGCTTGATCGCCTGCTGCTCGCCCGTCTTGGTGTGCAGGTCCGAGTGGCAGGCTCCAGCGCCTGCGATCCGGATCAGCACCTGGCCCGGACCCGGCGTTGGGACGGGGACGTCCTCGATGACGAAGTCCGTTCCGGGTGCGTTCAGTCGTGCTGCCTTCATGGTGTGCTGTCCTTATTTCTCATTCCGGCCAGCGGTCTGCCAGCCGTGGTCCACTTCGGTGCCGGTGGGCACACGCGTCTTGGATGCCGCGCCGGTCAAGGCTTCGGCACGGTCGTCTCGCGGACGGAGCGGCCCTGCGGCGAACGCATCGAGCGCTTCGGCGTAGACGGCGGCTGGGTCACCTCCGGAGGTGACCATGACCTCGAGCGCGATCCGGAGGGCACTGGCCACTGCCGCGGCAGCGGTTCGAGCCTGCAGCGAGTCGACTGGCACCCCGAGTCGGGGTGCCAGGATCGGGGCTACGGAGCGTTCACCGTCGTGCAGCTTCCGGATGAAGACGGACCACATCTCCGGGTCCTCGAAGACCAGCGGCAGGATCGCTCGAGTACGGACACGCGCGTCTTCGAACAGAGTCGTGTGGAACGCCTGAACGAGCACCTCGAGCAGCGGCGCATCAGGACCGGCCCCGGTGATCATCGCGTTCGACGCGCGGATGGTGGCGTCGAACATCGGCCCGACGGACTCCGCCTTGATCGGGAAGTACCGGTAGAAGGAACGCTGGGAGATACCCACAGCGTCCGCGATCTCCGCGATGGAGATGTCCGTTGTGCCACGAGCGATGAACAGTTCGCAGCACCGCTCTGATGCGCGCAGGCGCGACCCTTCCAGTGCAGTCAGACCGTCCTCGCTCACATGACGTCACGATACGCCTGACGGGCAGAAACTGCCAGTTCAGTGGGAGCTCTGGGACGGGGCGGAACGAGACGGAAACGAAAGAGCACCTGGGGGCACGGCCACCAGGTGCTCTTCGGTTCACCGTCAGCGCCAGGTTGAGAGGGTCTGCACCAGCGGGGGGCTGCTGCAGGTTCGGTTGACTCCTTGACGTGTGAGCATCTGGTCCCCGCTGGAAGGATGTCGATCATGCCCAAGCCGTGTCCGGAGGAGTTCCGACGCGACGTGATCGCGGTCGCTCGTCGGGGCGAGATCCCGTTGACGCAGGTCGCGAAGGACTTCGGGATATCCGAGGGGACCGTGACGAACTGGTTGCGTCGTGCGGACGTCGATGACGGCTTCAAGCCCGGTGTCACGAGCGTGGAGAACGCCGAGTTGCGGGAGTTGCGGAAACGGAACCGGCTGCTGGAGCAGGAGAACGAGATCCTCCGTCGAGCGGCCGTGTTTCTGCCCCAGGCGCACCTCACGAAATGATGTCCCCGCTGGGCCGCGAACTCGCCGCCGTCCGGATCCCGGTCGCGGTGACCTGTCGGCTCCGCCTCCAGGATTCGAACCCGGACTCCACAGCTCCAAAGGCTGATGTGCTGCCGTTACACCAAGGCGGACCACGCCCGAAGGCGCCCCGACATCATCCCATGCAGCATCCGCCGCCCCGTGCGCCCGCCGACCAGCGCCCCGATCCGCCGGCCGGGAGGCCCGCCACCAGCCCGCACCGCCCCTCCCGTCCAGCGACTGACCGGACCACCCGCCGGCCGGGAGGCCCACCACCAGCCCGCGCCGTCCCTCCCGTCCGCCGCCACCGCTGCCATGATGGACGGATGCCGCAGGAGGACGAGGTCGACCGCATCGTCGCGGCGTGGGACCGCGAGCGACCGGACCTCGACTTCGCGCCGCTGCACGTGCTGTCGCGGGTGGGGCGGCTCGCCCGGCACCTCGACCGCGCGCGGCGGACGGCGTTCGCGGCCGGAGACATGGAGTCGTGGGAGTTCGACGTCCTGTCGGCACTGCGCCGCGCGGGTGAGCCGTACGAGCTGAGCCCGAAGGCGCTGCTGCAGCAGACGCTGGTGTCGAGCGGCACGATGACGAACCGCGTGGACCGCCTGGCGGACCGGGGGCTCGTCGAGCGGCGAACGGACCCGAGCGACGGCCGAGGGGTGCTCGTCACGCTGACGCCCGAGGGTCGGACGGCGGTCGACGCCGCGATCGCGGGATTGGTCGAGGCCGAGGCGGCGATCCTCGCGGACCTCTCCCCCACCGACCGGACGCAGCTGGCGGGCCTCCTCCGCTCGCTGAGCATCAGCCTGGGCGACTGAACCATGCGCACGGTCCAGTCGTTCCTGACCGAGACGGTTCCGCGGGTCGTCGAGCCGGTGCTCGACGCGATGCTCACGCCCGAGGAGCGGGAGTCGGTCCAGGTCAGGATCGTCACCACACTGCCGCTCAGGAGCCCGTTCCGCCAGCGCTCCGACGGCACCTGGATCCGCATCGGCGCGGAGTTCGTCCCCGACGCGCTGGCCGAGCCCGAGGAGCGCGTTCCGCTCCGGCTCGACGCACCGCTCGGCGAGAACGAGCACCAGGTCGAAGTCAGGATGGCCGACGAGACCGTCGGGATCTTCCTACAGGAGGACGAGCCCGACGACCGCTTCGCCTGGCGCTTCGCCAACGACGTGCAGGACTTCGTCGCCGAGAGCCGGTTCGCGTGGGGACAGCTCCGCCCGCTGCCGGACTGGGTGCACGACCCCTGGGCCTGACCCCGGCTGCGCGCCCCGACGACAACTGCGCGGTCGTCAGCGCGGCGCACTTGTCGTCGGCACGCGCAGTCATGCCGCGCCGCGCCGCGCCCCGCCCGCCCGTCGCGCCCGCCCCGCCCGCGTCTACGCCCCGAGCAGCTCCGCGACCTCGAGCCACCGCGTCTCGAGCTCCTCGAGCTCCGCGTCGACCGCCGCGAGCTTCGCCTGCAGGTCCCCGAGCCCGGCGTAGTCCGCCTGGTCGTGGGCCGCGAACGCGTCGAGCACCTGCTGCCGGTCCTGCCCTGCGCGGGCGATGCGCCGGTCGAGCGAGGACATCTCCTTCTCGGCGGCCCGCCGGTCCGCACCGCTGACGGCCGGGAGGCCCGCCGCCGGACCCGCCCCGTCCCTCCCGGCCGACGCCGAACCGGCACCCGCCGAACCGGCACCCGCCGCACCGGCACCCGCCGAACCGGCAACAGCGCCACCGGCACCGGCGGAACCGGCGCCCCCGCGCGCGCCCACACCGGCCGCCGCAGCCACCCGCGCCGTCGCGGCGGACGCGTCCCGCGGCGCAGCCGACCCGGCCGCACGGAGCCGCATGTACTCCTCGACCCCACCGGGCAGGTGCCGGAACCGGTGCCCGAGCACGGCGTACTGCTGGTCGGTGACCCGTTCGAGCAGGTACCGGTCGTGCGAGACGACGAGCAGGGTGCCGGGCCACGAGTCGAGCAGGTCCTCCATGGCGGCCAGCATGTCCGTGTCGAGGTCGTTCGTCGGCTCGTCGAGGATGAGCACGTTCGGCTCGTCGAGCAGGATGAGCATGAGCTGGAGGCGCCGCTTCTGCCCGCCGGACAGGTCCTTGACCGGCGTGGACAGCTGGGCCGACGAGAACCCGAGGCGCTCGAGCAGCTGCGACGGCGTCATCTCCTTGCCGTCGGCGACGTACGTGGTCTTCTTGCGGCCGACGACCTCGCGCACGCGGTCCTCGGCGTACTGCTGCAGGTCGGCGAGCTGCTGGTCGAGCATCGCGATCTGCACGGTCTTGCCGGTCTTGACCTTGCCGCTCGTGGGCTGGATCTTCTGGGACACCAGCCCGAGCAGCGTCGACTTGCCCGCACCGTTCGGGCCGAGGATCCCGGTCCGCTCCCCCGGTGCGATGCGCCACTCGACGTGCTCGAGCACCGGTTCGTCGCTGTCGGGCCACTGCACGCCGGCGTCGAGCACGTCGACGACGTCCTTGCCGAGCCGCGCGGTCGCCATCTGCGACAGGGCGACCGTGTCGCGCACGGGCGGGACATCGGCGATGAGCTCGTTCGCTGCGTCGATGCGGAACTTCGGCTTGCTCGTGCGGGCCGGCGCGCCGCGGCGCAGCCACGCGAGCTCCTTCCGCATGAGGTTCTGTCGGCGGGACTCGGTCGCGGCGGCCATCCGGTCCCGCTCCACCCGCTGCAGCACGTACGCGGCGTACCCGCCCTCGAACGGCTCGACGATGCCGTCGTGGACCTCCCACGTGGTCGTCGAGACCTCGTCGAGGAACCACCGGTCGTGCGTGACGACCACGAGCCCGCCCTGGTTCGCCGCCCACCGCTTGCGGCAGTGCTCGGCCAGCCATGCGATGCCCTCGACGTCGAGGTGGTTCGTCGGCTCGTCGAGGAACAGCACGTCCCAGTCCCCGACCAGGAGGCGCGCCAACGCCACCCGACGCCGCTGGCCGCCCGACAGGTCGTCGACCAGGCCGTCCCAGTCGACGTCCGCCACGAGTCCGCTGATCACGTCGCGGATGCGCGCGTCCCCGGCCCACTCGTGCTCGGCGAGGTCACCGACCACGACGTGGCCGACGGTCTCGCCCGCGGGCAGGTCGTCGCGCTGGTCGAGGAACCCGACGGTCACGCCGCGACGCTGGGTCACCCGGCCGCCGTCGGGCTCGATCCGCTGTGCGAGCAGGCTCATGAGCGTCGACTTGCCGTCGCCGTTGCGTCCGACGACGCCGATCCGGTCGCCCTCGTCGATGCCGAGCGAGACGCTGTCGAAGACGACGCGCGTCGGGTACTCGAGGTGCAGGTTCTCAGCGCCAAGCAGATGTGCCACCCCTTGAGGGTAGGCGGACGGGGCCGTGCGCGCGGTCGCGGCCCCGCTCCTCCCGTTCGTGCGCGTCCCCGAGTGGGCGGCCCGAGCGCGCGTCCCCAAGTGCGCGTCCCGACGACAAGTGCGCATGCGGGCGCGTGCGCACTTGTCGTCGGCATGCGCGGTTCCCGTGCGTCAGGCCGCGTAGCCGCCCGACGCGATGTCCTCGACGAGCGTCGGACCCGTCGGTGTCCAGCCGAGGACCTCCTGCGTACGGGTGCTGCTCGCCGACAGGTCCATGCCGAAGAACATCCCCATGAAGCCGAAGTGCTCCTGCGCCGCCGCGGGGTCGATCGACTCGACGGGGAGGCCGTCCGCACCGCCGATGGCCTCCGCGATCGCCTTTGTGGGGACGCCCTCTTCCGCCACGATGTGCAGAACGAGGCCCGGCGTCGCCTGCTCGAGGCCGAGACGCACGGCCCGCGCGGCATCCCGCACGTGAACGGCTGCCCAGCGGTGCTCGCCGTCGCCGATGTACGCGGCCGATCCAGCACGACGGTCGGCGTCGGCGATGATCTTCACGAAGCCGTGGTCCCCGGCCCCGTGCACCGACGGCGCGAAGCGCAGGCTCACGGGGACGACGCCGTGCTCTGCGAACTCGAGCGCGAGGTTCTCCGTCCCGCCGCGCGGTGCGTCCGGCCCGTGGCTCGGGTTCGGGTCCGCCTCGGTCGCAGCACGCCCGGGGGTCAGCCCGGCGACGCCCGCCGCGACGAGGAACGGCTTGCCCGTGCCGACGAGCGTGTCACCGATCGTCTGCACGGCCGCACGCTCGGTCCGGTTCGTCCCGGCCTGGTCCGACCAGTCGTGCTTGTTCGCCAGGTGGATGACGGCGTCGGCGCGCTGGCTACCGGTGCGGAGGGCGTCGAGGTCGTCGAGGTCGCCGCGGAGGACCTCCGCTCCCTTGCCCTCGAGGTTCGCGGCTGAGGCGTCCGATCGTGCCAGGCCGATGACCTGGTGTCCGTTCGCGATCAGCTCGTCCGTGACTGCGGTCCCGATCCAGCCCGATGCTCCTGTGATGAAGGCGCGCATGGCGTGGCCTCCTCCCGGTCGCGGACGCGCCGCGACCCTCGATGTCAGTGTCTGACATGGACAGTAGCACCGAAGTCAGTCGCTGTCATCAGTATGATCGTCGGATGGTTCGATGGACACCCGGGACGCGGGATCGGCTCCGCGACGCTGCCCTCGAGCTCTTCGCCCAGCAGGGCATCGAGGAGACGACCGTCGCCGAGATCGCCGCTGCCGTCGGGGTGACCGAGCGCACGTTCTTCCGCCACTTCGCGGACAAGCGCGAGGTCCTGTTCGCCGGGCAGGAGCACTTCCAAGCGGCGTTCGTCGACGCGGCCGCCGGAGCGCCTCGGGACACCACGCCGCTCGAGGCGGTCCGCCTCGCGGTGATCACGGGAGGGTCCTGGTTCGAGGACGAGCACCGCGCGTTCTCCCGCCGCCGACAGGGCGTCATCCTGGCGAACTCCGGCCTGTACGAGCGGGAGCTCCTCAAGATGGCGGCGCTGTCCCGTGCCATGCGTGACACACTGCGCGCCCGTGACGTCGACGAACCCACAGCGACGCTCGCGGCCGAAACCGGCACGATGGTGTTCCGACTCGCGTTCGAGCAGTGGATCGCGGACGACGAGACCCGTTCGGTGCCCGAGATCGCCCGAGAACGCTTCGAGCAGCTCGACGCCCTCCACGCCGCGGACTAGCGTCGCACCCTGCGCCGCACCTGTCCTGAACCGGATCGCAACGCGGCGAGCGGCCTCGCGGCACCCGTCGGACGACGACTGACCCGAGCGCGGCCAGGAACACGAGGTCCGGCGCAGCGTAAGCGCTCGAGCTCGCCTTCCGGGTCGAGGCACCACCGGCGCGCGCGAGGGTGCTCCCGCCTCCCGGTCTCGAGGACGCGTTCCCAGTCGTCCCGCCCTGGTCGGACTCCGCCGAGGAGGATCGCCCACTCGATCGCGTCCTCGAAGCGCATCCTCGGCGTTCGCAGATGCTCCTTCACGACCTCGCGGCTCCCGCCCAACTGCAGGTGGAGGTGCGGAAGTCGGTAGGTACTCCGACCATCGGGGTGCCAGTGCATCAGGAACACCTCTTCCGCGCGCAGGACGAAGCGGTACCGGTAGGCGGACGTCGACACGCTCCATCCGCCCGGGCGCTGTCGGAGCAGATTGTGCATCTGCGCGTTCAGGCGCATGCCGCTCCCGAGGTCCACACCCTTGCCGCCGTTGAGGTCCCAGGCTCTCGTTCGGCCCGGGTCACTCGGCGCCACGCCGGTCGTGATCTTCGCAGCGGTGGGCAAGCAGGCAACGGCTCGACGCAGCGGCTCCATGAACCGCTCGACGGCCTGCCTTGGTGTCCGTGCTGCCACGGGTCAGTCAGCGAACGGAAGCATGAGGATCAGGCGGATGATCTGATCGTCGTCGATGCCGTCGTAGGCACCAGCTTCGAGCCGTGCCCGAAAGGTCTCGAGCGGAATGCCGAGCGTCTCGCGCACGGCTTCGTCCACCATCGCCCGCCCCTGCTCCGCCGTCAGTTCTTCGACCACCACCGTGTCGAGCGTTCCCGGTTCCATGTCACTCCCCCGCGACCAGACCCCCTGGCCCTCATCGCGATGGAGCCTATGCCGCGAACAGCGGCACCCCAGCATCGCGTGTATGTCGTACATCGGACAGCCGCGAGCGGACGAGGGGTGGGGCGCGGCTGGCCGCTGACCTCGCCCGTCCGTTCCCGAGGGGAGAGGACGCGCCGCCACGGAGGACGTGGTGTGCTCCCGAACGACGGATCAGCTGTCGGACGACGACCAGGTCGTCGGTGTGGACGGACGCAGCACCTGCCGGGGCATGCAACGACGAACCCGATGTCGGACGACGATCGGTTCGTCGAAAACAGGCGGAAGGGGGTGCGGGGCGGAAGCTGTCTCTTATACACATCTCCG
>NZ_QKTN01000013.1:0-56618 GCF_003234515.1 Curtobacterium sp. MCBD17_034
GAGCGGGCGCGAGGGGGCGGGGGCGTGCGGCGAGCATGCGCTCGAGCGCGACCCGCGCGTCGGCCGCGATGTCGTCCGGGACGCGGACCTCGTTGAGGACCTCGCCGCGGACCAGCGCCTCGAGCACCCATGCGAGGTAGCCCGGGTGGATCCGGTACATCGTCGAGCACGGGCACACCACGGGGTCGAGGCAGGAGATGTCGTGCTGCGGGAACTCGGCCGCCAGCCGGTTCACCATGTTGATCTCGGTGCCGATCGCGAAGGTCGTGGGCTCCTCGGCCGCGGCGACGACCTTGCGGATGAGGTCGGTGCTGCCGGCGACGTCCGCGGCGTCGACGACCTCCATCGGGCACTCGGGGTGCACGACCACGACGACGTCGGGATCGGCGGCGCGCGCCTGCTCGATCTGCTCGACGGTGAACCGGCGGTGCACGGAACAGAACCCGTGCCACAGGACGACCTGGGCCGCCTGGAGCGTTGCGGCGTCGTTGCCGCCGAGCGGCTTCCGGGGGTTCCACATCGGCATGCGGTCGGTGCTGACCCCCATCGCCTTCGCGGTGTTCCGCCCGAGGTGCTGGTCCGGGAAGAACAGGACGCGCTGGCCGCGCTCGAACGCCCACTCGAGGACGGTCGCGGCGTTCGAGGACGTGCAGACGATGCCGCCGTGACGACCGCAGAACGCCTTGAGGTCCGCCGCCGAGTTCATGTAGGTGACCGGGATCACCGGCACGCGGCCGTCGGCGTCGGGCTCGGTGCCGTACAGGAGTTCGAGCTGCTCCCAGGCCGCCTCGACGCTGTCGATGTCGGCCATGTCCGCCATCGAGCACCCGGCGGCGAGGTTCGGCAGGATGACGTGCTGCTCGGGGCGGGCGAGGACGTCCGCGGTCTCGGCCATGAAGTGGACGCCGCAGAACACGATCGCCTCGGCGTCGGGACGGGTGAGCGCGGCGTTCGCGAGCTGGAAGGAGTCGCCGAGGAAGTCCGCGTGCCGCACGACCTCGTCGCGCTGGTAGAAGTGCCCGAGCACGACGACCCGATCGCCGAGGGTGGCCTTGGCGGCCTCGATCCGGGCGTGCAGCTCGGCCTCCGACGCGCTCCGGTACTCCTCCGGGATCACGCCCTGGCGCGGCGCCGAGGTGGGGATGAGGTCGGACATCGAGGACCCGGGACCGTAGCCGGGCCGGGCATCGAAGGTCCAGGTGGGAGCGGCGAGGTCGGGCGTGCAGGTGCTGCCGGCCGCGCGACCGTTCGAGATGAGGTCGATGGTGGTTGCGATGGACATCAGGTTCCCGTCGGTGGTGCTGGGGGCCGGTCGGATCCGAGGGGCCCGTTGTCGGCGAAGGCGAGGAGGGGGTTGGAGCGGTACAGGCGCGCCGGCCGGTGACGGCCTCCCGAGGACAGCTCGTCGGTCGCGACGATCGCGTCGGACTGGGCCACCTGCCGGCGGAAGTTCGCCGGGTCCAGGCGGCGGCCGAGGATCGCCTCGTGGACGCTGCGGAGCTCGGCGAGCGTGAAGCGGTCGCCGAGGAACGCCTGGGCGATCCGCGAGTAGCCGACCTTGTTCCGGAGGCGCCACAGCGCGTAGTCGACGATGCGGTCGTGGTCGAAGGCGAGTCGTGGCAGGTGCTCGGCGAAGAACCAGCGGACGTTCCAGTCGTCGGGCACACCGGGCGTCTCGTCGCCGCGGACGAGCGCCCAGTAGACGATCGAGACCACCCGGTCCGGCGATCGGTCGACGTCGCCGAAGGCGTACAGCTGCTCGAGGTACCGGGGCTGCACGCGGGTGGTCTCGAACAGCCGGGTGGCCGCGGACTCCTCGAGGCCCTCGTCGACGCCGACCCATCCACCGGGCAGCGCCCAGGACCCCTCGAACGGCTCGGCCACCCGGCGGACCAGGGGCATCGCCAGCGCGAGTTCGCCCGTCTCGGGGTGCCGTCGGAGCGCCACGATGACCGTCGACACGGCGACGCGGATGTCGCGGTCCGGTGTGGTCATCACGATCCTGGTCCATCGGGTTCTGGTCGGAGTGACCCGAACTGATGAGGTCAGTATGACCCCATCCCTCCGCGGACGCGAATCGGCAGAGGTGCGGCCGGATCGTCACCGCGACGAAAACGGGCCGTGACGGCCATGAAACGCGCCGCTCCTACAGTGGGCGGCATGACACCGATCACGAGGATGCACGCCGTCGTGTCCGGATCGGTCCAGGGGGTCGGATTCCGCTACTGGACCGCACGGAAGGCGGACGGGCTCGAGCTCGCCGGGTACGCACGCAACCTGTTCGACGGGACGGTCGAGGTGGAGGCCGAGGGACCGGAGACCGCGGTCGACACGCTCATGGAGCTCCTCCACGTCGGGCCGCCGTCGGCCACCGTCACCGACGTCGCGGTGCGCTCGGTCGTGCCTCACGCCAACGGCGGGTCGTTCGACATCCTGCACTGACGCCGCCGAGTACGGTCGGACGGGTGCCCGGACTCGTCGCCGCCGTCTACGTCTTCACCGCCGTCATGATGGGGACGACCATCCCGACGCCGCTGTACCCGACCTACGAGGCGCACTTCGGGTTCGGCAGCGCCGCGACGACCGTGCTGTTCGCGGTCTACGCCGGTGGCGTGATCCTCGCGCTCGTGCTCGTCGGCCGCCTGTCGGACACGATCGGCCGACGACCGGCGCTCCTCGTCGGCATCGCGCTGTCCCTGCTCTCGGCGGGGCTGTTCACGGTCGGCACCCCCGAGTGGCTCCTGTACGCGGGGCGCGTGCTCTCGGGGTTCTCCGCGGGCATCTTCACGTCCACCGCCACGGTCGCGGTGCTCGAGGCCGCCCCCCGGGGCCGCGAGAAGCTCGCCGGAGCGCTCGCCACCGCGGGGAACATCGGCGGGCTCGGACTCGGCATGCTCATGGCGGGCGTGGTCGCGACCGTCACCCCGTGGCCCCTCCGCGCGCCGTACGTGGTGCACGCCGGACTGCTCGTCATCGCGGGGTTCGCCCTGCTCACGATGCGCGAGACCGCCGGTGAGCGGACGCCGTTCCGGCTGCAACCGCCGCGCGTCCCGTCGGAGACCCGGTCGGTCTTCGGCGCGGCCGCCATCGGGGCGGTCACGGGGTTCGCGGTGTGCGGGCTGTTCTCGTCGATCGCGCCGAACTTCGTCGGCACGGTCATCGGGGTGCACTCGCCCGCGGTCGTCGGGACCGTGACGTTCCTGCTGTTCGGCGCCTCCGCGGCGGCGCAGGTGTCGCTCCGTCCCCTCTCGAACCGGGCACTCGTCCTCGTCGGGACCGTCGGCCTCGTCGTCGGCATGGCGGTGCTCGTCGTCGCTCTGCTCGCCGCGTCGCTGCCCACCCTCATCGCGTCCGCAGTGCTCGCCGGGGCCGGGCAGGGCCTCCTGTTCATGGCGGGCCTCCGGACCGTCACGGGCGCCACGGCGGCAGCGGACCGCACCGCGACGACGACCACGTACTTCGTGGTGGCGTACCTGGCGATCTCCGTCCCCGCCGTCGCGGCGGGGCTGCTCAGCCATGCCGTCGGACTGACCGCGACGGGCGTGGTGTTCGCCGCCGCGGTCGTCGTCGGGACGCTGCTCGGGCTGTTCCGGCTGCGGTCGTTCGACGCGGTCGCGCGCTGAGCGTCGCCACGCTGGCCCCGGGCTCCCTGGACGTCCAGCTGACCCTGTCCGATGTCACAGGAGGCCGCTAGCCTCGGTCCATGGCCGATCCCGACGCCGCCACCCTGATCACCAGCGCTCGTTCCGAGCCAGCCGGGCCGTCGTCGACGTCCCCGGCGACCGCGCGCCTGGTCATCGGACTCCTGCTCGTCTCCGCGTTCGTCGTCATCCTGAACGAGACGATCATGGGCGTGGCCCTCCCGCGGCTCATGACGGACCTGGACATCAGCGCGACGACGGGGCAATGGCTCACCACCGGGTTCATGTTGACCATGGCGGTCGTGATCCCGATCACCGGGTTCCTGCTCGAGCGGTTCCCGACGCGGCCCGTGTTCACATGGGCGATGAGCCTGTTCTCGGCGGGCACCGTGATCGCCCTGCTCGCGCCGGGGTTCCCGGTGTTGCTCGTCGGCCGGGTCGTGCAGGCGAGCGGAACGGCGATCATGATGCCCCTGCTCATGACGACCGTGCTGACTCTCGTCGAGCCGCAGCGCCGTGGCCGCGTGATGGGCAACATCTCGATCGTGATCTCGGTGGCGCCGGCGATCGGGCCCACGATCTCGGGGCTCATCCTGCAGTCGTTCACATGGCGGTCCATGTTCGGTTTCGTCCTCCCGATCGCGCTCGCGGCCCTGGTCATCGGGCTCCTCAAGGTGCGGAACGTCTCCACGCCACGACGCGTCCCACTCGACGTCGGGTCCGTCATCGTGTCCGCGTTCGCCTTCGGCGGGATCGTGTACGGCCTGTCCAGCATCGCGACGATCGGCAGCGGGGGCATCTGGGCTCCCGTCGTCGCGCTCACGGTCGGACTCGTCGCGCTCGTGGGGTTCATCGCGCGGCAACGGTCCCTGCAGCGACGGGACCGCGCGCTGCTCGACCTGCGGACGTTCCGGGTGCGGACGTTCACCATCGCGATCATCGCCATGTGCATCGCGATGATCGCCATGTTCGGCACGCTGATCCTGCTGCCGATCTACCTCGAGACCGTGCTCGGGCTGCCCGTCCTGCAGGTCGGTCTGCTGCTCCTGCCCGGCGGGCTCGTCATGGGTCTGCTCTCGCCGGTGGTCGGGCGGCTGTACGACCAGCACGGCGCGCAGGTGCTCGCGGTGCCGGGCGCAGTCCTCGTGAGCGTCGTGCTGTGGATGTTCACGATGCTCAGTCCGACCACGAGCGTGTGGTTCGTGCTCGCGGCGCACGTGCTCCTCAGCATCGGGCTCGCGCTCACCTTCACGCCGTTGTTCACCGCGGGACTCGGTGGACTCACGCCCGACCTGTACTCGCACGGGTCGGCGCTGCTCGGAACGGCTCAGCAGCTGGCAGGAGCTGCGGGGACCGCCCTCTTCGTCACCCTCATGGCGATCGGCACCGCTGCCGCGGGTGGGGGCGCGAGCTCGGCGGTCTCGGTCGATGCGACCGCAGCCGGCGTCCGGACGGCGTTCCTCGTCGGCGCGATCATCTCGCTGTTCGGCATCGCCGCCTCCGCGATGGTCCGCAAGCCGGAGCTCGCGCCGGGCCTCGTGCCGTCGCCCACGCACTGACCCTCGGTGCGACCGACCGACCGACCGACCGACCGACCGACGCGCTGCGCTGCGACCGACACGCGACCGACACGACCCGTCTGTCCGTCTGACCGACGGGTGCGACGGGTCGGACGGACCGACGCCTCCCGTCGCATGAGAGGGTGACCCCCATGGGCGCGATGACGAGCGAGCTGAACTGGGCGGGCACCTACACGTACACCGCCGAGCGCATCGAACGCCCCACCTCGATCGAGGCCGTGCAGGAACTCGTGTCGGGAGCCGAACGGGTGCGCGGCATCGGCACCCGCCACTCGTTCAACGACGTCGCCGACGGACCGGGCGTGCTCGTGGACGTCACAGCGATCCCCGCCGACCTGGAGATCGCGCCGGACCGCCGGACGGTGACGCTCGGCGCCGGCACGCGGTACGGCGACGTCGCTCCCGCGCTCGACGCCGCGGGTCTCGCGCTCCACAACATGGGCTCGCTGCCGCACATCTCGGTCGGAGGCGCCACCGCCACCGGAACGCACGGCTCCGGCACCCGCCTGGGGTCGTTGTCGTCAGCGGTCGCCGGTCTCGAGTTCGTCGGCGGGGACGGCACGCTGCACCGGATCGTCCGAGGCGACCCGGAGCACGCGGGCGCGGTGCTCCACCTGGGCCTCCTCGGGGTGGTCACCCGGATCACACTGGACGTCGAGCCCACCTACCGGATGCGCCAGGACGCATACGGCGCGATCCCCTGGACGGCGTTCCTCGGGTCCGTGCGCGAGGTCTTCGCCGCCGGGACGAGCGTGTGCTGCTTCACGAACTGGGACGGCACGGTGCGCGAGGTCCTCGTGAAGACGCGGATCCCCGACGGCGCCGACGACGTCGCCGTGCCCGAGGCCATCGTCGGCGCACATCGCCTGCCGCCGCTACCGGGTGACGACCACCGCACGGCCCGCGACGGCACGCCCGGACCATGGTGGGACCGCCTCCCCCACTTCACCGTGGGCACGGTGCCGTCGGTCGGGTCCGAGATCCAGAGCGAGCACTTCGTGCCGCTCGACCGGGCCGCCGAGGCACTCGACGCCGTCCACGCGCTCGGCGACCGCATCCGCCCACACCTCCACGTCGCAGAGCTCCGGACCACCGCTCCTGACGACCTGTGGCTCAGCCCCGGTCAGGGGTCCGGGACGCTGTGCATCGCGTTCACCTGGCGTCGTCACGTCGACGAGGTCGCCGCGCTGCTGCCGGACATCGAGGCCGCGCTCGTCCCGTTCGACGCACGGCCCCACTGGGGCAAGATGTCGTCCCTCGGGCCGGATGCCATCGCGGCGATCTACCCACGGCTCCCCGCGTTCCGGTCCCTCGTCGCCCGGATCGACCCGGAACGGCGGTTCGCGTCCGCGTTCGGCGAGCGCGTCCTCGGGGTCTGACGCGCCTCCCGGCCCGGCCTCGGTGGCCGGGCCGCACCCGTCGTCGCGACGTCACGTGCCGCTCGTCGGCGCCACGCCTCCTGTCCGGTCGCGCCCGCCGCACCTCCGGTCGCGCCGCGCCTCCGGTCCGGTCGCGCCGCGCCTCCGGTCCGGTCGCGCCGCGCCTCCGGTCCAGTCGCGCCGCGCCTCCGGTCCGGTCGCGCCTCCCGTGCCGCGCCTCCCGCCCTGCCGGCACCGCGCCTCCCGTCCGGAGGCGCCGCGCCTCCCGCCCTGCCCAGTCCCGTCCCGTCCCGTCCCGTCCCGTCGCATCCCGACCGTCGATGAATCAGGAAATCGGCGCGAATGGCGAAGCCCCCCTCAACGGCGACGCCGTCTTCCTGCGTTCTCGACACGACAGCGGAGCGAACCGTGCGCAGCGCACGATCGCAGCGAGCGGTCACAGCGAACGGTGGAAACGACCCGGAGGAACGGCACCCGCCTCGGGGCGGCAGCGACCCGTCGACGACGCAGGAAAATGGTGCCGCTGCCGGGACCCGACCCCGAGTGAACGCGGTCTTCCTGCGTTGTCCACGTCGCAGCGGAGCGAACGGGAGGAGCAAACGGGAGAAGCCAACGGACGGAACGGCCGGACGGGGTGGGCGGACGGAACGGACCGGAGCAACAGCAGCTGCCTCGAATCCCGAGCGCCCCGTCGACAACGCAGGAACGCAAGTCCGGAGCGGAGGCCCGACGCCGCCGGAGACGCCCTTTTCCTGCGTTGTCGACACACGCGGTCACACAGCCGGGAGTCCGCGCGGTCACGCGGTCACGCGGTCACGCGGTCACGCGGTCGCGCGGTCACGCGGTCGCGCGGTCACGCGGTCACGCGGTCACGCGGCAGCGCGGTCACGCGGCAGCGCGGTCGCGCCTCACACACCGGTGAGGGGCGTCACCACCCGCTCGTCCCCGTCCCAGAACCGGACGCCGGCGACCGCGCCGAACTCGGGCACAGGGGCCGCCGCGAGCGCGGAGACCGCGGCGGGGAGCGCCTCGGGCGGCAGGCGTCGCGCGATGGTGACGTGTGGCGACCAGGCGTCCGGCAGGCTCGTCGGGAGACCCCCGGGTACGACCTCGTGGACGCGGCGGTGGAACGCGCCGAGTGCCTCGGACACGACGACGGCGCGCACGAGCACGAACCGCCCGCGGGCGGCCGGGAACAGGGTGAGGCCGCCGAACCGCACCTCGGCAGGGTGG
This sequence comes from Curtobacterium sp. MCBD17_034, assembly GCF_003234515.1. Classification (NCBI taxonomy): domain Bacteria; kingdom Bacillati; phylum Actinomycetota; class Actinomycetes; order Micrococcales; family Microbacteriaceae; genus Curtobacterium; species Curtobacterium sp. MCBD17_034. The sequence continues at coordinate 7,834 of NZ_QKTN01000013.1, forward strand.
GTGGCGGCGACGGCCGGGAGGGACGGCACCGGTTCCAGCGTCGGCCCGGCAACCAGGGTCACGTGCGGCCGGTTCGACGGGCTGTCGTGGAGCGCGAGGCTCGGGAGCCCCGCGTCGACCAGTGCCCGCCATCCGGCACGGAGGGCGCCGTCGGTGGCGTCGTCGAAGACGAGCTCGATGCTGCGCACGGTGCGGGGGCCCCTCAGGCGCCGGTGGCGAGGCGCACGCGGTCGAGGTGTGCGCGGACGGCGGCGGCGACGGCGACGGGGTCCTCACGCTGGACGAAGTGGCCCACGCCGGGGAGCTCGACGAGGTCGCGTCCGCTCGCGAAGGACGCCTCGTTGCCCCGGGCTGCGGGCAGGGTCTCGCACCCGTCGGCCGTGCCGATGAGGAAGGTCGTCGGCACCGTGATCGCCGGCCACGTGTCGAGGAGCGCCTGGGTCGAGGCGTACCGGGGCGAGCCGGGCGCCTCGCCCGCACCGTGTCGGTAGTAGTGCACGACGTCGGCGGCGAACTCGTCCGTGTCGAACGCCCCGAGCATGGCCTGCTCCTCGGTGGGGTCGAGCCGGAGCGAGGGGGACCAGTTGGCCCAGGCCCACCGGACGAGCGCGGTGGGGTCGGTGCGGAAGGCCCGCGCGCCGGCCTCGGTGCAGAGCCAGTACCGGTACCAGGCGACCGCGGCGTCGTCGAGTCGTTCCGCCGCGCTCAGGTGTCCCCGGTCCCCGTACGGCGTGGCGATCGTGACGAGTCCGGTGAGTCGCTCGGGAGCGAGCACGGCGACGGCGTGCGCGGCCCTGGCGCCCCAGTCGTGCCCGACGAGCAGGAACCGGTCGAGTCGGAGCGCGTCGGCCAGGTCGAGGACGTCGGCGGCGAGCGCGGCGACCTGACCGGACCGGGCGTCGGCGGCGTCGTCACGGACCCGGCTCGCACCCACCCCGCGGAGCATCGGCCGGATCGCCCGGACGTCGTCGGGCAGGAGCGCGAGCACACCGTCCCAGGTCGCGGGCGTGTCGGGGAACCCGTGGAGCAGCAGGACCGGGGTGCCGTCGGCCGGTCCGTCGTCGTGGTACTCGAGGTCGGCGACGGGGGTCGACACGATGGGCATGCCCCGAGCCAACCACGATCGTCAGGCTCGGGAATCCACCTGGATCCAGTCGATGACCATCCGTGACGTCGTGGGGGTGGACGCGTCCGGCGGACCGGGCCAGTTCCCGCCGACGGCGAGGCTGAACAGGACGTCCATCGGCTGGTCGAACACCCAGCGCATGGTCGGCGGAGCGGTGGAGCGGGTGATGCGCATCGCAGTGTGACCGTCGATGGCGGTCGTGATGCTGTCGGCGGTGCGCGACACCGAGTACACGTGGAAGCCGTCGCTCAGCGGGGTGCTGTGGTGGACGGTCGTGCTCGACGCGACGTCCTGGGTGTCCGAGGTGGTGCTCGGCGCGTGGACGGTGTGCACCGAGTCCGCGGTGGTGTTCGGCGTCTCGACGATGTCCACCTCACCGGCCGCGGGCCATCCGACGTGGTCGACGTCCGAGCCGAGCAACCAGAACGCGGGCAGGAGCCCCTGGCCGTCGGGCAGCTCGATCCGGGCGGACAGCGTGCCGGTCGTGAACGAGAACTTGCCGGCGGTGGTCAGCCGGGCCGAGGTGTAGGTCGGCGTGGCGGGGGTGCCCCCGACGTGCGCGGTGAGCACGAGGTGCCCGCTGCCGTCGAGCACGCCGTTCGCCGCCTGGTAGGTCTGCAGTTCGCCGTTGCCCCAGCCACCGGCCCCGGTCTGTGCGGTCCAGACGGACGGGTCGGGCGGAGACCCCGCGGTGCCGTCGAAGTCGTCGCGCACGACGCCGGACGGGCTCGGGGTCGAGGACGGTGTCCCGTTCGGGGTCGGCGCGGGCTGGGTCACCGGGTCTCCTCCTCGCGCCCGGACGGCCCAGGCGACGACGAGCGCCACGACGACCACCCCGGCGAGCACGACGATCCACAGCAGGGGGCGACGCCGCCGTGGGACCGGGATCGTGCGCCCGCCGTCCGAGGCACGCGCGAGCGCCGAACCCCCGTGCCGAGCCGTCCCGCCGTGTCGCGTGGTGCGGTCGTGGAGGGGCACCCCGCCGTGCTCGACGACCCGGGCGACGGGGAACGCGTCAGGTGTCGGGGTCGGCACGAGTGTCCTCCCACCGCCGCTCGGTGGCGGGAGCGCCCACGCGGACGGCCGTCGGTGTCGGCAGCGCGGGGTCCGGACGACGCGCGATCGCGGTCACGAGGTCGTCCCCGTCAGCCGGTACAGCACCACGCCGGGCGCCGACACGACGGTGGTCCAGCGCGGGTCCGCAGCGATCTGTCCGCTGAGCCGCTGCAGCGCGCCGTGGGGGTACGTGCCGTTGTACTCGGCCCAGTCGACCATCTGGTCCGTGATGAGCATGTAGACCGGGCGCCCGCCGCCCCGGAGGGCCGTGGTGAGCTTCTGCTCGACGGCCGGGTCCCGGAAGGACTGTCCGGCCCACCCCGCCCAGGTCGTCATGCTCGCGTCGAACTGCGGGTCCACGCGCGCCTGGTCGACGTACTGCTCCGTCATCCGCCCGGGTCCGGCGGCGGCCGGCGCGAGGAGCTGGGACGGCACGGGCGCGGTCTCGAGCAGCTGCGTGCTGACGCTGAGTTCGGCCGGCGTCACGAGGTTGGAGAACCAGGCACCGTAGACCGCCTGCCCGGATGCGAGCGACGCCACGACGACGACGACCGCCGTCCCCGTCAGGGCGAGGCGACCGGCGAGCACGACGCTCCTCGATCGACGGGCGTGGACCGCGCCTCCCGTCCGGATGTCGACGCGGCCCCGGACGCCCGCGCGGATGCACCGGACGAGCACCGGCGCGATGAGGACGGCGCAGCCGGGGACGGAGTACAGGAACACGCGGTAGATGGCCTCGCCGCCGTAGCTCTGCCCGGCGAGGAGCGCGAACGGCGCGAAGGCGACCACCGCCAGCCGGAGGGTGCTCCAGCGGCGGAGCCGTGTGCCGCCGAAGCGGTCGGGACGGAGCCCGGCCAGGACGAGCAACCCGGCCGATCCCCAGACGCCGAGGGACACCGCCCGCGCCGCGAGTGCCGTCACCGTCATGCCGATGCTGCCGGCACCGGTCGACGCGGTCTGCGCGTTCGCGAGCGGGTCGAACGCCTGCCCCGTCGTGTACTCCTGCACGAGGTGCCAGTTGAGCAGCACCATGAGGCCGGCGAGGATCCCGAACGGGATGACGATCGTCCGCGGCCGGACCGTGCCGAGCACGCCGAACGCGGCCGCGACGACGAGCAGCCAGTACGGCGTCAACTGGTGGGACACCGCGATCGCGGCGAACAGGGGCAGGGTCAGCCACCCGAGCACCGGACGCGTGCGGCTGCGGACCAGGAGCGTGACGATGACGATCCCGAGGAGGAACGACACGGCCTGCGGAGACAGGTAGTCCTGGCCGACCCAGTTCGCGACGCCGACGATGAACGCGGCGGTGACGGCGCTCAGTCGCGACGTCCCGAGGGACCGTGCGAGGGCGCCGACGGCGCCGACGAGGGCGATGTCCGCGCCGACCTCGAACCACTGCGCGATCGACACCGGCGAGATCCCCGTGGCGGTCGAGAACCACGCGATCGCCGCGAACACACCGGGCCACCCCGCGTAGATGTCGACCCCCGTGGCGACGTGGCCATGGTGCTGGATCCAGTCGACGACCCCGAGGTGCTTGTAGGTCCAGCTGTAGATCGGCGCGCCGGCCCCGAGGGCGATCGGGAGGCGCATGCACAGCACCGACACGACGGTCGCCACCCACGCGTCGACGACGGAGGCCGACCGGACCGCGAGCACGAACCCGAGGCCGGACAGACCGATCGCGATCGGCACGCCGGGCACGCCGGCGAACAGCAGCCCGAGGGTGGTGTGCGTCGCGGACGGGATCGCGGGGATCGACACCACCGCCACCACGAGTGCCGCCACGACGACGAGCCGGGTCGCCACGACGACGTGCGCGCGCGACCGCGGAACGGTGACGCTGGCGGACCGGAACCCGGTGGCCCGCAGGCCCGCGAGGAGGAGGGTCGGTGTCGTCACGACGAGGCTCCCTCCTCGGCGCGTCCGTGGCGGCGCACGGGACGCAGGCGGCCACGGACGACGGTGGCCCGTTCGGTGAGCCAGCGTTCGAACCGCGGGACCCTCGACCGATGGGCGGTGCGGCGTTCGGGTCGCCGTCCCGCGAGGACCCACCGGTCGAGGCCGCCGGCGGCGGTCAGGAGTGCGATCACGACGAGCGCCCCGTCCACGCCCCAGATGCCCGTGACCGCCATGGCAGCGGTGAGGAGGATCGTGACCGCGATGCCCGTCGCGGGCACCACCACGAGGGTCGTCGAGGGTCGCATGTCGATCCAGGTCCGCAGGGCCGCGCCCGGTCCGACGAGCACGAGGGCGCCGACGGCGATGCCGCGCCACCATTCCGCGGTGTCGGGCACGAGTGCGGTCAGCCCGACGAGGGCGACGAGCGCCGCGACGATGCCCCAGGGGGTGGGGCGTCGGATCGGCATGGTGGAGGCCGTGGCCGGCGCGCCGGCGTCGGTCACCGCGGTGCGCGACGCGGGGTCGAGGACGGTCGCTCCGTCCCACCGCTGCCGGAGGAACCGGGCGGGACCGAGCAGGACGCTCGCGAGTTCGAGCCGGCCGACGCGGCGGACCTCGCGGGCGAGCTCCTCGTGTGTCGGGGTCGCGGCGAGCGCCGTGGGCTCGGTCAGGGCCGTCGCGGCGGCCGAACCGGCGGTGGTCGGAACGGCCGCGGCGGTCGAGCCCATCAACATCGCGGTCACACTGCCGGCGGGAGCGGACCCCACCGTCGGCGGCGGACTCGCGTCCGTGCCGCCGACGGCGTGTTCGGGTCCCTCCGCCAGCCCGCCGGCGCCTTTGCCGACGAGCCGGACGAAGGCCTGGGGCGCACGACGGGCAGCGCGGGCCGCCATGCGGGGCTCGAGGGCCACCTTCGTGAGCCACGCGCCGAGCCCGACGCCGTAGCCCTTCGCCTGCGATCGGAGCGCCGCCAGGTCGGAGCGGTGGCGGTGCCACACGAGCGCGGACGGGTCGACGACGAGCGCCCCGCCGGCGAACAGCACCCGGGTGAACACGTCGAGGTCCTCGCCGCCGCCCGTGCGGGTCCCGGCGCCGAACGCCGTGTCGAACCCGCCGAGCTCCAGAGCGGTGCGCCGACGGAGGGCGAAGTTCGCGCCCGTGCCGAACTCGCCGACCGAGAACGGGAACATCGGCAGGTCGGCGGGCTGCTCGGCGAGCCGGAACTCGCGGCGACGCAGGTTCCGGGACCAGGACACGCGGTCGTCGAAGTACCGCTGCACCGGCGTCCTGAGTTCGCCGCTCGGCACGAGTCCCGACACGCACTCGACGTCCGGCGCGCTCGCGAAGGCGCGGGTGATCGCCGTCAACCAACCCGCATCGACCACGACGTCGTCGTCCGTGAACGCGACGACGTCGCCCGTCGCGTGTCGGAGGCCCGTGTTCCGTGCGCTCGACAGCCCCGGGACCGCCTCGTGCACGAGGCGCACACGCGGGTCCGTGAACTCGTTCGCGATGAGGTCCGCGGTGGCCGTCGTCGCGCTCGCGTTGTCCACCACGACGACGTCGAACGCCGGATGGTCGACCGCGAGCACGCTCCGCAGGGCGTCCCGGAGCTGGTCGGCCCGGTCGCGGGTGCAGATCACGACGGTCACGGTCGCCGCGGTGGTGTCCGGCGCCGAGGACTCGGCGCGTTCCGCGGCACCCCGGTCGAACCGCGCGGCCGCGTCGACGAGCACCGGGATCGCGAGGCCCCCGGCCACGACCGGGACCTCGACGAAGCCGAGCACCGTGTCGCCGCGACGGACGAGGAGCCGGGCACCCCGGTAGCCCTCGGCGCCGTCGAGCCGCAGCACCTCGGTGTCCCGGGCGACGGCGTCGTCGAGCTCGCGGACGTCGAGGTCGCCGACCCAGAGGGCGCCGGCCCACACGGGAGGAACGGGGCTCGTCATGGGACGGTGCAGCACGCGGTCGGTTCCGATGGTCACGCGGCGCCTCCCGCGATCGGGGCGGGCGAGGCGACGGCGCTGTGTCGGCCCGTGCCCGGCGCGCGTCGGGCGCGGAGGAGCCCGACGAACCCGACCGTGGCGAGGCCGACCGTGGTGACGACCATAGCGATGGCCCCGCCGAGCGCGCCCCAGGCGCCGATGCACAGGATCGCGACGGGCACGAGGACGACGGTCGACGACGCGCTCACGACGAGGACCGCGGTGGTGCGGTGCAGCGATCGCTGCATGGACCCCCACACCTCGTACGCCGTCCGCAGCACGGAGCCGATCGCGAGCGTGCTGAGCACCGCCACGCCGCCGGCGGCGACGTAGTAGTGCCCGAGGAGACCGAGGACGAACGGCGCGAGCGCGACGAGGGCGACCACCCCGAGCCCGACGATGGTCACCACGGCGAGCCAGGTGCGGAACGCGAGCGCGCCCGCCTCGCTGCGGTTCGTGGACGCGTGGGTCGCCATGGAGGTGCCGATCGCGATGACGACGAGGTCGAGCACCTGCCCGATCTGGAAGCACAGCGCGAACAGGGCGCCCTGCGCGCTGCCCGCGACGGTCGTCACGAGGAACGGCATGATGAGCACCCCACCGAGGTACAGGCCGTTCGCGACGCCGACCCGGCCCGCGAAGGCCGCGAACCGGCGGAACGGCCGCTCCTCGTCGGTGGACGCGGGAGCGACCTCCGGGCCCGGCTCCGCGGCGTTCCCGACGACCGGGACGAACGTGCGCATCCTCCGGGGGATCAGGATCCCGTAGGCGACGACGAGCGCCCCGGCCGCCGGGAGGACCGCGGCGACGAGCACGGGGTTGCCGACCGCGCCGACCAGTGCGACGAGCACCGGGATGAGCGCGAGCTTGGCGAGGTTGACCGGACCGTTCATCGTCAGATTGAGCCGGGCCCCACCGAGCGAGGTGAGCACCGGGTCCTTGAGGACGAACAGCGTCCACACGACGCTCGAGAGCGTGACGCCGAGCACGACCGACCACGCGGGGGCGGCGGGGTCGACGAACCGGACGACGAGCACGCCCGCGACGACCCCGGCGGCCGTCGCGACGAGCACCGCGGTCAGGACGCCGACGCGGTAGAGCGGTCGGCGCCAGCGACGCAGCCCCGGCAACATGACGAGCAGGGCGTCCCCGATCCCGGACGCCGCGACCTGCGCCGCGGCCGTGAAGATCGAGAAGATCGCGGTGTCGACGCCGAGCTTCCCCGGCGGGATGATCCGCGCCGCGACCACCCAGAACACGAACCCGGAGGCGCTCGTCACGGCGTAGCCGGCGAGGATCCAGATCGAGTCGAGCGTCACGCGACGACCGATGGTCGTGCGTGCCGGCGTCGACACGGCGGGGGTGAGGACCTGGTCGCTCACCCGGACACCACCTCGCCGCGGAGCTGCGAGGCGGACGGGTGTCGCGCCTCCAGACCGACGGACGGGAGGGCCGGAACGGATGACGCGGGTCCGGTCACCATGGGGACGGACGGGAGGACCGTGGCGGCACCGAGCGTCGGCGTCGCCCGTGCCGCGCGGAGGTACCCCGCGATCGTCGCCGCCGCCATGAGGGCGATCGCAGCGATGCGGCGCGCACCACCGCGCCCCACCTGGCCGAGTTCGCGGACGAGGGCGGCGGGCAGCACGTGCGCGGCGTAGGCGGTCTCGCTGGACAGGGCGTCCTCGCGGCCGAGCTTGCGGCCCAGGATCGCCTTCGAGATGCCCTCGTGGTAGCTCCGACTGCGGACGTACGACCACGTGGCGCGGTCGGCGCTCACCCGGTGGTGCACGACGGCTCGGGGGTCGAGCAGGATGCGCGCCTCCGGGTCCTGCTGCCGGAGGCGGATGCAGAGCTCCGTCTCCTCGCCGCCGAGCGGGACCGCGCCGACGCGACCGGTGTCGGTGTCGAAGCCGCCCGCGGCCAGCGCCGGACGACGCCGGAACGCCATGGAGCAGCCGAGGACGTTGCGGACCTCGGCGAGCTCCTCGGGGAGGCCGCGGTGGCTGCAACCGACGATCCAGAGGAGTTCGTCGGGGTACATCGCCGAACGGGCACCCGCGGGCCAGACCGGCTCCGCCCGCCCGCCGACCGCGATCACCTTCGGGTCGGTGAACGGGGCGACGAGATGACGGAGCCAGTCCTCGGCCGCGGTGGCATCGTCGTCGAGGAACGCGACGACGTCTCCGTACGCGACGTGCATGCCGGTGTTCCGAGCACCGGACAGACCCTGGGGACCACGGTTCGCCACGACCGTGAGGTGCGGCCAGCGCGTCTGCGCCATGCGGAGGAGCTCCGGCTCGTGGTCGATGACGACGACGACCTCGGTGGCCTCCGGCTGGAGGAGCGCGGAGTCGACGGCGTCCTGGAGGTCACCCCACCGTCGCTGCGTGTACGCGCAGACGACGACGCTGACGGCGGGGTTCCACACCGTCACGCGACGTCCCGACGCTGACGCGCCGGCACCGCGATCGCGCCCCCGGCGGGGTGCACCGATCTGGTCCTCGCGGCGGTCCGGGCGACGCGGCGAGCGGCCAGGCCGCGCGTGCGCTCGTCGAGGATCGTCTTGAGCACGCGGAAGCCGTCCGACACGGCGTTGAGGTTGCTCTCGCCGTGGATCCGCAGTCGTTCGACGCTCGGGACCTCGACGACGGCCAGGTCGGCGAACGCGATCCGGCAGTTGATGATCGTCTCGATCTCGAACCCGTCGCCCCAGAGCATCCGACCGTCGGCCGCGGGCGCGGCGTCGACGGCGGGCAGGTCGAGGTGCGGGAGCACGGACCGGCGGAACGCGTTGAAGCCGTAGCACAGGTCCGTGTAGTCGGTGCCGAGCAGCAGGTTCGTCAGGACGTTGAGCCCGGCGTTCCCCACGCGACGGACGCCGGTGATGTCCTCGCTGCCACCGCCGAGGCGGAAGCGCGAGCCCTTGGCGACGTCGGCCCCGGCCACCAGCGCCTCGACGAAGCGCGGGATCTCGGTGGGGTCGGCGGAACCGTCGGCGTCGAACATGACGATGACGTCACCCGTCGCCACGGCGAAACCACAGGCGAGGGCGTTGCCCTTGCCGCGCCGGGTCTGGGACACGACGCGGATGTCGGGCATGACGGCCTTCGCGGTCGCGGCGGTGCCGTCGATCGAGTCGCCGTCCACGAGGATGACCTCGTGCACCGGCGGCAGGGTGGGCAGGACGAGCGCCAGGTTCTTCGCCTCGTTCCGTGCCGGGATGACGATGCTGATCGTCGGTTCCGCCGGAATCGGGGCGTTGAGGGGCGCAGGCAAGTTCGGGTTCATGCTGTGTCCACTTTTCGGGTTCGGGTGACGACCGGCCTCGGGAGCCGGTCTGGACCCCTCCGCGATCGACCCGCACCGACGGGTCGGTACGGCCGGCCAGGGAAGGGTCGGCGAGGGCAGCCTTCTGCCCTCGTGGTGCAGCGTGGATCAACGTCGACACGGTCGGCGGTTCGGGTTCGGGTTCTCGGGTGAGCAACCGACCGGCCGGAGCTGATCCTCGCCACCCTCGGGTAAGGGTGGTGGTGAGCAGGAACATACGCTCCCCGCCCCCGAGGGACAAGAGCCCTCTGTCCACCCTGCGCGGTCGGGGTACACGCGGGTCGGCGTCTGCGGCACCGGGCCGGACTCCTGGAGGACGGGCGCGGTCCGGGCTCCTCACGGACGGGGAGCGACCGTTCTCCGGGAACCCCCATGAGCACCCGAGTTGTCCCCCGATCGCCCCCCGATGAGGGGCGAGTCCGGCGGATAGGATCGACAACGGCCGACCTGGTCGAACCATCCGCCCCGCCCAGTTCCACCACGCCCGGAGGACCCGATGGCACGTCGCGACGTCGACCCCCGCGAGCGGTGCGTCTGCGGACACGAGCGGCAGGCCCACGAGCACTACCGGCGCGGGACCGACTGCGCGCTGTGCGGCGCGGCGACCTGTGGCCGGTTCCGTGGCACGGGCGTCATCGTGGTCGCGATCGACGGACCCTGACCTCCGACCCCTCCGGCTTTGTACCCCGTTCGGGGCGCTTCCGAGCTCGTCCTGCACCCCTCGGCAGCGCCCGGAGGACGCGCGTTCTCCGGGAGCCGGGGGACGCGCTCGAGCCGGCCCGGGCCTCCCCGTCGCGTGCCCCGTTCTGGGGTCGTCTCCCTGGGTCCGTTCACATGCTCGTTACCCGGGATGCGGGCCCGCCCGTGGTGCGGCCGCGCGCGGCGTGGGCGCGCGGGGCGTGGGCGCGCGGGGCGCGCGCCCGCGGCGTGGGCCGGCGAAGCGTGGCCAGCCCCCGTCGCTGGTCGACGAATCAGGAGGATCGTGCGGAACCCGCGCCGGTCCTCCCGACCGGGAGGCGCGGTCCTGAATCGTCGACAGGCACCGGTGTGCAGGCGCGCGCCCGCGCGCAGCCGCCCGGACCGGCGCGGGCCGGTGCTCGCCGCGACGGCACCGGCCCGCGCTGACCCCGCCCAGCCCCCGTCGCTGGTCGACAAATCAGGAGGATCGTGCGGAACCCGCGCCGGTCCTCCCGACCGGGAGGCGCGGTCCTGAATCGTCGACAGGCACCGGTGTGCAGGCGCGCACCCGCGCGCAGCCGCCCGGACCGGCGCGGGCCGGTGCTCGCCGCGGCGGCACCGGCCCGCGCCCTCCCCGGCCCGGCCCCCCTCGGTCGACGAATCAGGACCGCCGTCGCTGGTCGACGAATCAGGAGGATCGTGCAGAACCCGCGCCGCGCCTCCCGGCCGGGAGGCCCGGCCCTGAATCGTCGACAGGCACCGGTGTGCAGGCGCGCCCGCGCGCATCCGCCCGAAGCGGCGCTGGAGGGCCCTCGCCGCGACGGCACCGGCCCGCGCCGACCCCGCCCAGCCCCCGTCGCTGGTCGACGAATCAGGAGGATCGTGCGGAACCCGCGCCGGGCCTCCCGGCCCGGAGGCGCGGTCCTGAATCGTCGACAGGCACCGGTGTGCAGGCGCGCACCAGCGCGCACCCACCCCGGACCGGCGCTGGCCGGTGCTCGCCGCGGCGGCACCGGCCCGCGCCGACCCCGGCCCGCGCCTCCTCCGTCGACGAATCAGGAGGATCGTGCGGAACCCGCGCCGCGCCTCCCGACCGGGAGGCCCGGTCCTGAATCGTCGACAGGCACCGGTGTGCAGGCGCGCGCCCGCGAGCAGCCGCCCGGACCGGCGCTGGCCGGTGCTCGCCGCGACGGCACCGGCCCCCGCTGACCCCGGCCCGGCCCCCCTCGGTCGACGAATCAGGAGGATCGTGCGGAACCCGCGCCGCACCTCCCGACCGGGAGGCCCGGTCCTGAGTTGTCGACCGATCCCGGCGGGCGCGGACGGAACACGCCGCGGCCCGCGGCACCGCAGCTGCCCGCTGCGGTCAGGCGGCCCGCTGCGGTCAGGCGGCGGACGCGGTGGCCACGGACGGGACGGACCGCGCGGGGCGGACGTGCGTGAACGCCGCCCAGATCGCGGCGACGTCGGCGGTGCGCTCGAAGTCCTGCGTCGCGTGGTACTCGCGTCGCACGAAGTCGACGAAGGCGGTGGTGGTCGTCGGGTCAGCGGCGCGCGCGGAAGCGGCAGCGACGAGCTGGGTGCGGAACGGTTCCGTGAGGGTGGGGACGAACGGCATCGGTCTTCTCCGGTGTGGGCCCGAGGGACGGGCGGGGCGGTGGGCTGGATCATCGTGCACCGCCGTCGCGGGCCGGCCAAGTCCCCCGTTCGTGGAGCGCTCACCCGAGGGACACCGCCCAACCCGCGCTCGCCCGAGGGACACCGCCCGCCCCGCGCTCGCCCGAGGGACTCCGCCGTAACACGACGGAACGCGAGTGGACCCTCCCCACGGGCGCCTGCACAGTGGAGCCACGTTCTGCCGCAGCACCGGCCGGAACGCAGCAGCACGACGCACCACCGCACACCGAGCACCAGGAGCACCGATGTCCGCCGCACCGACCCTTCCCGACCGCCCCCGCCGCCGACGCCCCCTCGGCTGGATCATCGCCGCGATCGTCGTCGTCGTCGCGATCATCGTCGCGATCGTCGTCGCCGCCACCCGGGGCGGGGACGACACCGCGTCGTCGGGCTCGTCCTCCGCGGCGCCGAGGACCGTCACGATCGGCGTGGCCGACAAGTCCCTGCCCTACTGGGCGACGTACACCAAGCTCGCGAAGTCGCGACTCGACGTGACGGTCAAGCTCGTCAACTTCTCGGACTACAGCCTCCCGAACCCGGCGCTCAAGCAGGGGCAGGTCGACCTCAACCAGTTCCAGCACATCCAGTACCTGGCGAACTACGACGTGACGGCGCACGACACGCTGCAGCCGATCGGCGCGACCGCCGTGTACCCGCTGCCGCTCTACTCGACGACGGTCAGCAAGCCGTCCGGGTTCCGTGACGGCGCGAAGATCGCGATCCCGAACGACGCCATCAACGAGGCCCGGGCGCTGCTCGTGCTGCAGTCCGCCCACCTGTTGGAGCTCCGGGACGGCGGGAGCGCGTTCTCGACGACGGCCGACATCACGTCGCACAAGGTCGACGTCACGACGGTCGACGCCTCGCAAACGGCGAACGCGCTGCAGAACGGCTCGGTGGACGGTGCCGTCGTGAACAACAACTACGCGACCGCTGCTGGCCTGTCGAAGCACGACGCGATCTACCAGGACGACCCGTCGAGCACCTCGGCGGCCCCGTACGTGAACGTGTTCGCGGCGCGCAAGGCGGACGTCCACGACGCGACGTACCTCGCGTTGGCCAAGCTGTTCCACGACAGCGCCGTGCAGAAGGTGTTCCTGAAGGACTACCCGGACGCGGTCGTGCGCTCCACGTCGGCGACCGAACTGCAGCACGAGCTGCGGTCCGTCGAGCAGGACGCGAAGGCCGCACAGGGCTGACCCGTCGGCCCTCCAGCCCACCAGCCGGGAGGCCCGCCCCACCCCGGACGCGCACGGTCACGAGCCGTGCGCGTCCGCCCGTCCCCACCGGAAGGCCCCATGCCCGCGCTCGTCCGCCTCGAGGCCGTCTCGAAACGCTACGCCCGCCGCGACCACGACGACCCCGTGGTCGCAGTCGACGACGTCACCCTCGACGTGGAGGAGGGCGAGGTCCTCGGCATCATCGGCTACTCCGGTGCGGGCAAGTCCACGCTCGTGCGGCTCGTCAACGCGCTCGAGCTGCCGACGTCGGGACGGGTCACCGTCGCCGGTCAGGAGCTCACGAGCCTGCCGGAACGCGACCGGCGTCAGGCCCGACGCCGCATCGGCATGATCTTCCAGCAGTTCAACCTGTTCCGCTCGCGCACGGTCGCGGGCAACGTCGCCTACCCCTTGCGCGTCGCCGGGGTCCCCCGCGAGGAACGGGACCGCCGGGTGGCGGAGCTCCTCGACTTCGTCGGGCTGCTCGACCGCGCGCACGCCTACCCCGAGCAGCTGTCGGGCGGGCAGAAGCAGCGGGTCGGCATCGCCCGGGCGCTCGCCACGAACCCACCGCTGCTCCTCGCCGACGAGGCCACGAGCGCGCTCGATCCCGAGACCACCACCGAGGTCCTGTCGTTGCTCCGCCGCGTGAACCGCGAGCTCGGGGTGACGATCATGGTCATCACCCACGAGATGGACGCAGTCCGGCAGATCGCCGATCGCGTCGCCGTCATGGAGCGCGGCCGCGTCGTCGAGGTCGGCGACGTGTACGACGTCTTCTCGGCGCCGGGCACCGAGGCCGCGCGTCGATTCGTCCGATCGGCGCTGCACGACCGGCCCTCCGCGGCGACCCTCACCCGGCTCCGCGACCGCCACCCCGGCCGGCTCGTGACCGTGCGGATCACGGACGAGCACGGCCTCCAGGCGCGGATCGACGCGGTGTTCGCCGCGGCCGGCGTCGGAGCGGAGCTCGTGTACGGCGGTGTCAGCGAGATCCGCGAGCGCCGCATCGGCGCGCTCACCTACGAGCTCTCCGGCGCGGACGCCGCGGTCGATGGCGCACTCGCGGCACTCCGGCAGGCAGGGGTCACCGCGGACGAGGAACGACCGACCGCCCCGACACCGGACATCGCCGACGGCCCGACAACGGAGGAGGCCCGCTCATGACCACCGGACTGCAGGGGTTCCTGACGACGATCGACGTGTACCTGTCCTCGATCCGGGACACCCTGGTCATGTCGCTCGTCTCGTTGGTCGTCGCGGGCGTCATCGGGCTCGCGCTCGGCCTGGCCCTGTACGCCACTCGACCGGGCAACCTGCTCGGACACCGCGGCGTCTTCACGGTCCTCAACGTCGTCGTGAACATCGTCCGGCCGATCCCGTTCGTGATCTTCCTGGCCGCCGTCGCACCGTTGTCCCGAGGCGTCGTCGACACCACGATCGGGGTGCCCGCGGTGACGTTCGCGATCTCCCTCGCGGCGGCGTTCGCCGTGGCCCGGATCGTCGAGCAGAGCCTCGTGTCCCTCGACCCGGGCGTCGTCGAGGCCGCGCGGTCGGCCGGCGCGCACCCGCTGGCGATCGTGCTGACGGTGCTCATCCCCGAGGGACTCGGGCCGCTCGTGCTCGGCTACACCTTCATCTTCGTCGGCATCGTCGACATGACCGCGCAGGGCGCCCTGGTCGGTGGGGGCGGCCTCGGCGAGTACGCGATCACCTACGGGTCGCAGCGCTACGACTGGTGGATCGTGTACATCTCGGTCGCGACGATCGTCGTCATCGTGCAGCTCGGCCAGTTCGTCGGGAACCGGTTGGCGCGGGCGACGCTCCGGCGCTGACGGCGGACGGGAAGGCCGGGACCGGTCCGCACCGCGCCTCCCGGCCCGGCATCGACGGACGGGAGGTCCGGGACCGGCCCGCACCACGCCTCCCGTCCGGCGCGACGGACGGGAGGGCCGGGAGCGGCCCGCACCACGCCTCCCGGCCCGGCGGGTGGCGCGGGTCAGGCCGCCGGCTCGGCGACCGACGACGGAGCGCCGCTGATCGCGGGGGCCTCGTAGTGGGCGGTGACGAGGATCGGACGGTGGTCCGAGATGCCCGCGGGGAGCGTCTCGACGCCCGCGATGTGCAGACCGACGCTCGTCGCGAAGTCGAAGTGGCCCGTGAACCGGCGGTACCGCAGGTAGGTCGGCTGGTCGCTCAACGAGAGGGCGAAGCCGTGCTCCTCGATCTTCTTGCGGAGGTTCGTCTGGAACCAGGGGTAGTTGAAGTCCCCCACCATGATCGCCGGTGCCTCGCTCGACAGGTCACGGACGAACTGGTGCGCGGCCTCGATCTGCTTGCGCCGCAGGCTGTTCGTCGCCGTCAGGGGCGAGGCGTGGAAGGACGCCACGATGACCTCCGCGTCCGCCTCGTGGTCCTCGAGGTGCATCGCGATGAGCCGCTCGTGCGCGGGCGCCAGGACGCGGTCGTGCAGGGACTTCTGCAGCGAGTGGATCGTGAAGTCGCGCACGTCGAACCGGTCGTCGCGCTTGTAGATCGCGAGCCCGAGCCGATTCGCGCTCGTCGACGCCGCGAGGGTGAGCCCCCCGACCTCGGGCGCCAGGTCGTTGCTGTCGCACTCCTGCACGCACAGCACGTCGGCCTGGGACGCCTCCGCCAGCGCGGCCAGCTCCCCGTTCGCGGTGTGCTCGCGCAGGTTGTAGCTCACCACTCGGATGGCTCGCTGCTCTCCGCCCTGCATGTCGCCTCGCATCCTGCCGTTCGTCGTTCGTCCGACCTGGTGGTCGCGCGCCAGGGCAGGGCCCCGGCGCCGCCTTCGGACCGTACCCCCGGTACGCAAGCGCTCGCTGTGACTGTATCGCCGCGAGGCGCCCGAGGGTACGGGGCACCTGGACCCCGGCCGTGAATGACGGACGGCCGAGCGGCCCGGCCCTACCGTTCGGGTCATGAGCTACAGCCAGCCTGACCCTGCCGAAGAGTCCACCACGCCCGAGGCGCCCGAGCAGCCGGACACCGATGCCCCCGACGAACGCCAGCAGTCCGCCGAGGACATGCCCGACGGCCTGCACGGGACGAACGACCACGCCGACCTCGGCGACGACGTCGACTCGGGCAGCCCCGAGCAGTGAGACCGTGGAGGACCCGCTCGCGTGGCGGGTCCTCCGCGCATCGCCCGGTGGTGCGGATCCTCCCGCGGCGCGCACCACTCGGCGGCGCGCCACTCGTCGTGCCTCCGCTCAGCGGGCGGCCGCGCGGCGAGCCGGACGCACCGCTGACCCGGCGTCGCGGCTCATGAGCACGCCCTCGAGGCACGCTGCCGCGAGCAGCACCGTGATGACGACGAACGCGGCGTCGTAGGGCACGGAGGACCCCGGGCTGCCGAGCGCTGCCGCAGCGCGGAGCACCACCGCGGCCACGGCGACGCCGAACCCGGCGGCCACCTGCTGCAACGTCGACGAGAGCGTGTTCGCCGGGGTCATCGCCGTGGGCTCGACGTCCGCGAACGCGATCGTGTTGTACGCCGTGAACCCCACAGAACGTGCGGCACCGCTCACCACGAGCAGGACCGCGAGCACCCAGAACGGCGTCGTCGGCGTCAGGAACGTCATGAGCACGACGGACACCGCGGCCGTCGCCGTCGAGCCGATGACGACCGGCCGGTACCCGAACGCGCGGAGGAGCGGCGCCGTCGTCGGCTTGATCCCGAGATTGCCGACGAACACGAACAACACCGCGGAACCCGCCGCGACCGCGGACCAGCCCCAGGCGTCCTGGAACAACAGCGGCAGGACGAACGGCACCGCCGACACACCGAGCCGGAACAGCGAGCCCCCGGCATGCGACACCCGGAAGGTCTCGAGCCGCAGTGCGTCGAGCCCGAGGATCGGGTGGTCCGCCCGGCGGAGGTGTCGCACCGCGAGCCAGCAGCAGACCGCCCCGACGACGCCCGCGACCGTCGCGGCGACCACCGGCACGTGTGTGAGGGACAGCAGCGACGCCATCACCACGAGGCCGCCCAGCCCGAGACACGCCAGCACCGCGCCCACCCAGTCGAAGGGCACCCGCTCGGCGCCACGCTCCTGCGGCACGAGGACGGCCGCGGCGACGAGTGCGACCGCGCCGATCGGCAGGTTCACGAGGAAGATCCAGTGCCAGGACAGCGCGTCCACGAGCACCCCGCCGAGGAACGGCGCGACGATCGGTGCGGCCAACGCCGGCCACGTGAGGATCGCGATGGCGGTCACGAGGCGGTCGCGGCCCGCGCTCCGGAGCACCACGAGCCTCCCGACCGGCACCATGAGCGCGCCACCGAGACCCTGGACGACCCGCCATGCCGTCAGGGTCGCGAGCGAGTCCGCCGCGGCGCACAACCCCGACGCGGCGGTGAAGACGACGATCGCGCCGAGGAACACCGTGCGCGACCCCACCCGGTCCGTCACCCATCCGCTCACGGGGATGAGGACCGCCAGGGTCACGAGGTACGCCGTGATCGCGATGCCGACCGCCGCCGAGTCGACGCCGAGGTCCCGCCCGATCGCCGGCGCCGCCGTGCTGACGATCGTGCCGTCGAGCAGCTCCATGAAGTACGTGCCCGCGACGAGGACGGCCAGGGCCGTCGCGCTCC
Organism: Curtobacterium sp. MCBD17_034; assembly: GCF_003234515.1. Classification (NCBI taxonomy): domain Bacteria; kingdom Bacillati; phylum Actinomycetota; class Actinomycetes; order Micrococcales; family Microbacteriaceae; genus Curtobacterium; species Curtobacterium sp. MCBD17_034. Next base: position 25,435 of record NZ_QKTN01000013.1, read on the forward strand.
GTCGCCGTCGTCCGGTCTGCGCCTGCGTCGTCGCCTCGCTCATCTCCGTTCGAGCGTAGTCCGACGCGCGTGCCCCGGCGGTCCCCCCAGGAACGCCGTCTATCGTGGCGGCGTGAGGTCTGCTCGGAGGGTGCCACCCACCTGCGGTGAGGTGGCTGCATGAGGGGCCCCGACGAACTCGAGCGCCCCGCTCGGCCCGCCGCCGTCTCGGTCGTCGCCCGTCCCTCCCGGAACCGCCTCGCCGACCTCGCCGTCAGCACACCCGCATGGGCGGCGATCCTCGTCCTGTTCGCGGCGTCGCGGATGCTGTCGACCACGTGGCTCGCCCTGGTGTACCCGCTCATCGTGCGGGCGCAGCCGGCGAACGCCATCCGCGGCAACGACCACGGGTTCCTGACGTTCCTGACGAGCTGGGACGGCCAGTACTACGAGGACATCTCCCTGCACGGGTACCCGTCCGTGCTCCCGACGGACGCCCTCGGGCACGTCATGCAGAACAACTGGGCGTTCCTGCCGGCGTTCCCGTTCACGATCCGGATGCTGACGGCCTCCACGGGCCTCCCGTTCCGGATCGGCGCGCCGCTCATCGCCACCATCGCCGGCCTCGTCGCCGCATACCTGCTGCACGCGCTCGTCCGTGAGCGCGCCGGCGGCACCGCCGCGTTGTGGGCCGTGTTCTTCTTCTGCCTCGGGCCGCTCTCGTTCCTGCTCGAGGTCGGGTACGCCGAGAGCATGTTCCTGGCGCTCGTGTTCGGTGCCCTCCTCGCCATGCAGCGGCGGCGGTACCTGCCGCTCACCCTGCTCTCGGTGGTGGCGGCGTTCACCCGTCCCGGCGAGCTGGCGATCCCCCTCACACTCGGGGTGGTCGCCCTCGTCCGGTACGTCCGGGACCGCGGGTCGTTCCCCGTGCGCGAGCGACTCACCGTCATCGGGACCGGACTCGTCACCGCCGCCGCAGGTGTCGCGTGGCCGGTCATCGCGTCGCATGCCACCGGCCGGCCGAACGCGTACCTCGACACCGAGATGTCGTGGTGGGTCAACTTCATCGGTCGGGTGCACTTCGTGCCGCTCTCGCCCTGGTTCCTCACCGCGGCCCGCTGGGTCGGTGTCGGCGGGGTGCTGCTCGTCATCGCCATGGCCGTCGCGTACGGCGTGTGGTTGTCCCGGCGGTCCACGCGCGAGCTCGGGCTCGTCACCGTCGTGTTCGCGGCCGCGTACGCGCTGTACGTGTTCGCCGTGTCGATCCCCATGGCCTCGACCCCGCGGCTCCTCATGCCGCTCGCGCCGCTGACGGGGTCGCCCGAACTCGTCGCGCGGCCGTGGGCACGATGGATCATGGTCAGCGGGGCGCTCGTCGGGCAGCCGGTGCTCATCGCGGTGCTGTGGCTGATGGGGCCGCCGTAGGCAGAGGCGGACGCGGACCGGCCCGCTGGCGGTGGTCCACCGACTCGGGGATCTGGGCCCGGTCGACGGCGTCGGGAGTACGGTCCCGGCCATGACCGGTCCGCACGATGACGACCCGACCCTGGTCCGGAACCAGCCGGCCCTGACGACCTCGGACGGCACGATCTGGGTCGTGGTCGGCGCCATCACCGCGATCGTCGTCGGGCTCGTGATGTGGCTCATGGGGCTGCTCGTGCCCGCCGTGGGATGGACCGGCCTCGTGCTCGTGCTCGCGCTGTTCGTCGCCATGCTCGTCGTGCGGTTCGCCGTCCGGCACGTGCGGCACCGGCTCGCGACGCTCGCGGCTCTCGAGGGCGCGATGGTCCTCGTCGGCCTCGTGGTGGTGTTGGTCGTGCTCGTCGGGCAGGCGCGCGCGGTCGGTTGACGGGGTGGCTGCCCGGATCCCCGCCGGCGCGGCTCCGCGGCTCGCGGCTCGCGGGGTTCGGCTCCCGGGGTGCGGCGCCGGGGACCGCGGTTCCCGGAGGCGCGGCTGTCGTCTGTGCTGATCTGGGCCCCCTCCCTCGGCAGCGCCGACAACTCAGGAAAACCGCGCCAGCCGGGAGGCTCGGCACCCGCCCGGCACCGATCCTCCTGAACCGTCGACCACAGGCGGCAGATCAGCCGAGGCGGCGCGTCGAGACCAACTACGTGACGACCGCGGAACGTTCGGAGGACCGAGGCCTGAGCCCGTCGCCCCGCCTCCTCGGCAGCGCCGACAACTCAGGAAAACGGCGCCAGCCGGGAGGCTCGGCACCCGACCGGCACCGATCCTCCTGAACCGTCGACCGCAGGCGGGAGATCAACCAACAACTCAGGAAAACCGCGCCAGCCGGGAGGCCCGGCACCCGACCGGCACCGATCCTCCTGAACCCTCGACCGCAGGCGGCAGATCAACCGACAACTCAGGAAAACCGCGCCAGCCGGGAGGCCCAGCACCCGCCCAGCACCGATCCTCCTGAACCGTCGACCGCAGGCGGCAGATCAACCGACAACTCAGGAAAACCACGCCAGCCGGGAGGCCCGGCACCCGACCGGCACCGATCCTCCTGAATCGTCGACCGCAGGCGGCAGATCAGCCGAGGCGGCGCGTCGAGACCAACCCACGTGACGCCACGGAACGGCCGGCAGGGCCGCGCCTGACCCCGTCGCCCCGCCTCCTCGGCAGCGCCGACAACTCAGGAAAACCGCGTCAGCCGGGAGGCTCGACACCAGCCCGGCACCGATCCTCCTGAATCCGGTCTGCTCGGTCGGGTGTGTCGCCAGCGGAGTTCCCCGGGACCTCCCGGGCGTGCGGCGAGTCAGTCGGTCCCCACACCCGGCCCGCGGATCACGGTCTCGACGTCGACGACCTGGGGCGTGGCGGGCATGGAGGCGAAGCCGAACCGGACCGGCGGGTCGAGCGGTGTCAGGGTGCCGAGGTCAGCGCCGTCCCACGTGCCCGTCACCGCGGTCACCGCATGAGCGCCGGTCACGCCGTAGTACTCACGCCGGCCTCCCCCGGCAGAGCCCGCGGTCCCCGCCCCGCGCACCAGCAGGCGCGCGACCGGATCGACGATCGCGAGCCATCGGGGATCGGTGGCGATCCTCCGCGGAACGAGCCGGAGCAACCGGCCGAGGGGTGTGATCGCGCCGACGGTGACCTCGAGGTGGAGCGGTCCGGCATCGAGCTCCAGGCCACGTGTGGTTCGAACGAGGTGCACATCGACGACCCGGGTCGCGTCGAACCGGTAGGTGCTCGACACGTACCGCTCGACGAGTTCGTCCGGCGCCAGGAGCAGGCTGCTGCCGTCGGGCAACTCGACGAACACGTCGGTGAAGTGCCGGAACGGGGAGTCCTGCCACATCCCGACGACGATGCGGTGCCCGGACGTGGTCCCGACGCCGAGGATCCGTCCGCGGAACCGCTCCTCGCGCGCTGAGCGGTCTCGTCGGCTGGACGTGTGGGCCATCGCTGGATGCTACCGGGGCGCCGCGGGGCGCGGCCGGACGGACGCACGAGGGTCACCGCCGCCGCGTTGTCACATCCGCCGTACGGGAGGAGGCGCACCGGACCCGAGTTCGGGTCATCGGATCCGGTGCACGCGGGCACGAGCGGACGGCCGTCTGCATGACACAGCTCGACGCGGCTCGCCCCTGGTTTGTGTTCGGTGCCCTCCGCCTCCGGGTTTGGTCACGGATCACCATTCCAGGGAGGCCGGTGGCGCCCCGGTCAGACCGCGGGGACCTCCTCAGCGAGCATCTCCTCGACGAGCGGCTTGACCTTCGTGCCGTACAGCTCGATCGACCGCATCATGTGTTCGTGCGGGAGTCGACCGGTGCTGTAACGGAGATCGAAGCGCGAGACCCCGAGGATGCGCATGTTTCGCGCGATCTTCTTCGCGACCGTCTCGGGCGATCCCACGTAGAGGGAACCGCCCGCCGACAGGCCAGCGCGGTACTGCGACTCGTCGAAGGGCGGCCACCCGCGCTCACGTCCGAGCCGATCCGTGACGTCCTTGTGGTACGGGTAGAACAGCTCGGCCGCCTCGTCGTCCGTCGCTGCGACGAACCCTGGCGAGTGCATGGCGATCGGCTGCTGCGGGAGCTCGAACTGGTCGAGCGCCTGTCGGTAGAGGCGCGAGAACGGTGCGAACTGAGCGGGCTGACCGCCGATGATCGCGAGGAACAGCGGGAACCCGTAGCTCGCCGCCCGGATCACGGACTGCGGCGAACCCCCGACTCCGATCCACGTCGGGATGCGGCCGTGTTCGGTCTTCGGCCAGACCTCTTGCTCGTGGAGCGGGGCGCGCTTCGTGCCGGACCAGCTGACCGGTCCCTCTTTGAGGACCTCGGCGAAGAGCTCGAGCTTCTCCTCGAAGAGGGTCTCGTAGTCTGCGAGGTCGAATCCGAAGAGCGGGAACGACTCGGTGAAGGACCCGCGGCCGAGCACGACCTCGGCGCGCCCGTTGGACAGCGCGTCGACGGTCGCGAACCGCTCGTAGACGCGCACCGGGTCGTCTGAGCTCAGCACCGTGACCGCGGAGCCCATGTGGATCCGTTCGGTGCGCGCGGCGATGGCCGCCAGGACGACCTCGGGTGCGCTGACGGCGAAGTCGACGCGGTGGTGTTCACCGACCCCGATGAAGTCGACGCCCACCTGGTCGGCGAGGACCGCCTGCTCAACCACGTTGCGGATGCTCTGGGCCTGGGTCAGACGGACACCCGCGGTCGTCTCGGTCACGTCACCGAACGTGTCGAGCCCGAGCTGGACCGCTCCGACCCGGTCCGGCGCCGCGGGCGGGACGTCGACCGGACGCCCGGGTCCCGCGCCACCACCGCTGATGTTGCCGAATGCGCTGCCACCCATGAAGTCCTCCAGACGGATCAATGCGTTTGCATGATCCTACAACCGGTTCAGTACGCCAGAATTCCGCGATCCGACGGGAAGGCGCGGGAGCATCAGGAACGCGTGCCGAGCCTCCCGGGCGTCGCCAACCGCGCGTGCTCGAGGACCACGCCGGACGGTCCGACGGCCGCGGCGACGACCGACAGGGTCGCGAATCGGCCGTCGGCGCGGAGATCGTCACGGAGGATCGCGTCCGGTCGGTCCGGCGCGACGTCGGCACCCGAACGGAGCACTGCGAACCAGTCCTCCCAATCGGCCCCGAGCCCCGTCGTCGGCGCCTCCGCCGCGAGGAGTGGCTCGATCGACGGTGGCGGGCCGACCGGAGCCGATGCGTCGCGGAAGGGATCGAGCCACCGAGCGATCCGTGGGAGCGCGACGTCGTCCGGAGCGCCTTCCGTCACGACGTGGACGCCCGGTCCGAGTCCTCGCGTGAGGACGCGTGCACCATCCCACGACGTCACGCGCACCCCCTGCGGCGTGGCGTGGACCAGGTTGTAGGAGCGCTCGGTCGGCCGCTCGCCCGCCCGGGTGGCCCCCGTGACGGCGTCGAGCGGAAGCCACCCCCGCGTCGCCCAACCGCCGTCCGTCGCGGGCACGGGCTCGGCGCGGTTGAGGACGACCGCGAGGGCTCGGCGAGGAGCGGACGCTGCGAGCCACGCGCCCCCTGCCGTCCGATCCCGGACACCGACCACGTCGTCGCCGCGGTCCTGCCACCAGGCGCGTGGGGGGTCCCAGGGACGGGACGGGTCCTCGTCCCGCAGTGCGAGCAGGGTGACCGGCCACGCGGTGTCGGGTTCGACCCGGACGACGACGGTGCACATGCGTCGATCATCGCACCCGCCGCACGACGTCCGGGGCTCGCCCGCCCACCTGTGGACGCGCCTCGACGTCGAGCAGCATGTGGACGCGATGGCGCCCGAACGTCCCTGCCAGGCTCAGCGGACGCCTGACACAGCGCGCATTGTGGAGAGAGCGATGCGTTGTGGAGGACGGCCTGCCGCTCCCTGCCCGCTGGTACCGTCGGCCGGGCGGGGATCGGCCCCGCCAGAGCGGAGGTCGACCGTGTCACAGTCCGAGCAGCGTCGGACGATCGTCGTGGGCATCACCGGCGGCATCGCGGCGTACAAGGCCGTCGGAGTCGTGCGGGCGTTCGTACGGCTCGGACACGACGTCCACGTGGTCCCGACCGAAGGAGCACTGCGCTTCGTCGGACTGCCCACACTCGAGGCCATCAGCCGTAACCCCGTGTCGACGAGCGTGTTCGAGGAGGTCGCGGAGGTCCGCCACGTCGCGCTCGGCCGCCGCGCGGACCTCGTCGTCGTCGCACCGGCCACGGCCGACTTCCTGGCACGGACCGCGGCGGGACTGGCCGGAGACCTGCTCGGAACGACCCTGCTCGCGACGACAGCACCGGTCGTCGTGGCGCCAGCGATGCACCCGCAGATGTGGGACCACCCCGCAACCCGCGCGTCCGTCGCCACCCTGCGGGAGCGGGGCGTCCACGTCGTCGGTCCGGAGGACGGGCCGCTCACCGGCGAGGACTCGGGGATCGGGCGCATGAGCGAGCCCGACGACATCGTCGCGGCAGCGCTCGCCGTCCTGCCCGCGAGCGGAACGCGTGGACGCGACGAGCCGTCCGCTGCGACGACGGTCACCACCGCGGCCGACAGCCGGGAGGCCCGCCACGGGTGGACACCGACCGCTCCCGTCCCCCATGTCGACGAGTCGCCCACCGCGCCCGAGACCGCGGTGCACCCCGACGCCCGACGCGGGGACCTGTCGGGCAACCACGTCGTGGTGAGTGCGGGCGGCACCCGTGAGCCGGTTGACCCCGTGCGGTACATCGGCAACCGCTCGAGCGGGCGGCAGGGAGTCGCGATCGCGGCCGAGGCAGCGCGCCGGGGAGCCGTCGTGACCCTCGTGGCGGCGAACATCGAGGACGCGGTGCTCGCGGCCATGGACGACGCGCCCGATGCACTCCCGGTCGAGGTCATCCGGGTGGGCACCGCCCTCGAGCTCGCCGATGCCGTCCACGCCGCCGCGGTGGCCGCTGACGTCGTCGTGATGACGGCGGCCGTCGCAGACTTCCGCCCGGCCGAGGTCCGACCATCGAAGCTCAAGAAAGAGGACGCGGGCGACCACCTGACGCTCGAACTCGTCCGGAACCCCGACGTCCTCGCCGACCTCGTGGCGGCGCGCCGTGCGGGCCAGCTCGTCGTCGGGTTCGCGGCCGAGACCGAGCCCGACCGCGCCGCTCGCCTGGACCTGGCCCGCGACAAGCTGGCCCGCAAGCCCGCCGATCTGCTCGTGGTGAACCGGGTCGGCTGGGACCACGGGTTCGAGCGTGGCCACAACGCCGTCGAGGTCCTGGCTGCCGGAGGCGACGTGGTGCGCGAGGCGTCGGGATCGAAGGCCGAGATCGCCCATGTGGTGCTCGACCTCGTGGCGACAGCGCTGACGTGACCTGCGCAGCGGAATCCGTGCCTTCCGGGCGCCGCGGCGGCTCCGGCCGCCCCGGTCGCTCGGGCCGCCCCGGTCGCTCGGGCCGCCCCGCTCGCTCGGGCCGCCCCGCTCGCACGGGCCGATTCGGATTCCGATGCAGCACAGCCGACCGGTCCAGGATGGCCTGATGCGACGAACACGACGCGCGCGCCGCGCGGCCACGACGGCTCGCGGACTCGCGATCCTGCTCGCCGGGGCCGGCGTGACCCACTTCCTCCGTCCCCGTGTGTACGACGGGATCGTGCCGGAGGCCTTGCCGACTCGTGCGACGACGATCGGTTCGGGCGTCGCCGAGGTGGCGGTGGCGGCGGCGCTGGCGGTGCCACGCACCCGGCGGATCGGCGGATTCGCGGCTGCCGCGCTCTTCGTCGCGGTCTTCCCCGCGAACCTCAAGATGGCGCGTGACCTGCTCGACGACCCGCGCTCGCAGCGACGGATGCGCGTGGCGGCCCTGCTGCGCCTCCCGCTGCAGGTGCCCCTCGTGCGGTGGGGCCTCCGCGTCGGTATGGACAGCAGGCCATGACGAACGGACCCCAGGAGCTCGACGCCCTCGCCGACGTCCTCGTGGCGCAGACGGCCGCGCCGCTCCCGCACCGAGCCGTCACCGCGCACCGCTGGGCGGACGTGGTGTTCGCGTCCTGGCGGATGGACGCGGACACGGTGGCCAGCCTCGTGCCACCGCGGACCGAGCCGGACCGGATCGACGGGAGCGCATGGGTGTCACTGACGGCGTACGAGTTCCGCCGGACCACGGTGCCGCCGCTGCCGCCGCCCGGGCCGCTCGGTCGCCTGACGGAGATCACCGTCGAGGTGCCCACCGTCGACGACGCCGGTCGACACGGAACGACCTACCTGACCGTGGCCACGCAACACGTGCCGGCCGTGCTCGCAGCGCGCATCGGGCTCGGCGTGCCCTACACGGCAGCGCGAGCGGGATCACGGCGCGACGGGGACGTCCTCGCCCACCGCACCCGCCGACGGCACGGCGGCGCGTCAGCGTCGGTCCGGGTCCGTGCTGCCGGAGGGGTCACCCCGGACGCGCTGTCGGTCGCTCTCACGCACCGCCCGGGTGTCCACGCCCGCCACCTCGGCGTCACGTCGTGGTGGCGGCGCTCGCACGCTCCCTGGCAGCTGCGTGCCGCCCGGGCAGAGGAACTCCGCGGCGACCTGCCCGACGTCGTCGGGTTCCCCCGTCTGCTCGACCGCGTGCCCGACCGTCTGCTCGTCGGGGACGGCGTCGACGTCGAGTACGCATGGGGAGGCCTCGTCCGATGAGCACCACCGACGAGGATGCCGACCCCTTCGACCTCGAGCGCTTCACGCGCGCGCAGGCCGGCGTCTTCGAGCAGGCGCTCGCCGAACTCCGCGCCGGCCGCAAGCGCTCGCACTGGATGTGGTTCGTGTTCCCGCAGATCGCCGGCCTCGGCAAGAGCGCGACCGCCGTGCGGTTCGCCATCGGTTCGCAGCGGGAGGCACGGGCCTACCTCACGCATGCCGTCCTCGGTCCACGCCTGCGCACCGCGGCGACCGTCGTCGCAGAAGCGCCCGCCCGCGACGCGATCGCGCTGCTCGGTGAGATCGACGCGGTGAAGCTCCGGTCCTCGATGACGCTGTTCGCGCACGTGGCGGAGGACGCGGCACCGTTCCGCGCCGTGCTGGACCGTTGGTACGGCGGCGAGGAGGACCGGGTGACGCTGGACCTGCTCGGCGGGTGACATCAGCATCCGCCACGTCACATATCAGGTAGCATCGCGGTACTCGAACCCGACGAGGGAGATCCGCCATGCCCGTTCCCGTGACGCCGCCCGCGCATCACCGGCTCCTCCGCGACACCGTCCGCGACCGCATCCACGAGGCCATCATGGACGGGACTCTCGAGCCGGGCGAGCGCCTGAACGACGAGGACCTGATCGCCTGGCTCGGTGTGTCCCGCACCCCCATCCGGGAAGCCCTGAGTCAGCTCGCCCGCGCCGGTCTCGTCGAGATGGCGCCGAACCGCTACACCCGCGTGACGCGGCCGGATCCCACCCAGGTGATCGAGGCCCTCCAGACCTTGGGGGTGCTCCTCGGTGGTGTGGTGCGTCTCGCGGTGCCACGACTGTCCCGCGAGGAACGTGCTCGGGTGCTCGCCGCCCTCGACACCACGATCGTCGAGATGGCGAACCACGACGTCCTCGGGGCGAACCGTGACGCGCTGGCCCTGTTCGGGATGTTCGTCGACGCCTGCGGCAACGCCTCGCTGGTGCGGGTGTGTCGCGACACGATGGACGGACTGGCCTTCCGCCTCCGCTTACGGGACCTCGATCGGCTCGTGGACTGGGCGGGGATGACGGAGCAGTTGCGCGCTCTCCGGGCGGCGACGGCCGCAGAAGACGCGATCGCGGCCGAACTCGCGACCGAGGCGGTGCATCTGCTCCCTGCGTGACGGTTGCTCGAGGTGACGTCGCCTCGGGAGGCCGACCCGGGCCTCCCGGCCGTATGATTGGTTCACAACAGCTAACCAATCGTGTCGGAGGCAGCACGTTGACCACAGCCCGCCCGGCCCTGTTCACCAAGGACCACCCCCACTACAAGTGGATCGCGCTGAGCAACACCACGCTCGGCATGCTCATGGCGACCATCAACTCGTCGATCGTGATCATCTCGCTGCCCGCGATCTTCAAGGGCATCCGGTTGAACCCGCTCGGCGCGGGGAACGTGAGCTACCTGCTCTGGATGCTCATGGGCTACATGCTCGTGACCGCCGTCCTCGTGGTCGGATTCGGGCGACTCGGCGACATGCTGGGCCGGGTTCGCATCTACAACCTCGGGTTCGTCGTGTTCTCGCTCGGGTCCGTGGCATTGGCGCTCGACCCCTGGACCGGCGGATCCGGAGCCATGTGGCTCATCATCTGGCGACTCGTGCAGGGTGTGGGCGGTGCGATGCTGTTCGCCAACTCGACGGCGATCATCACCGACGCGTTCCCGGCGCACCGGCGCGGCATGGCGCTCGGCATCAACCAGGTCGCGGCGATCGCAGGGTCGTTCATCGGCCTCATCGTCGGCGGTCTGCTCGCCGTGGTCGACTGGCGGGCGGTCTTCTTCGTGAGCGTCCCGATCGGCATCATCGGCACCATCTGGTCCTACAAGTCGCTGCACGAGGTGGGGACGAAGAACCCCGGGCGACTGGACATCCCGGGCAACCTCACGTTCGCCGCCGGACTCACCGCGGTCCTCGCGGGCATCACGTACGGGATCCAGCCCTACGGGAACAGCGCGACCGGGTGGACCAACCCCTGGGTCGACGGAGCGATCGGTCTCGGCGTGCTCATGCTCATCGCGTTCGTCGTCATCGAGCTCCGATCCGCCCAGCCGATGTTCGACCTCGGGCTGTTCCGCATCCGGGCGTTCGCGATGGCGAACCTCGCTGGTCTGCTCGCCTCGGTCGGTCGCGGCGGCCTGCAGTTCATGCTCATCATCTGGCTGCAGGGCATCTGGCTGCCGCTGCACGGCTACTCCTACGAGGACACGCCGCTCTGGGCCGGCATCTACATGCTGCCGATCACCATCGGCTTCCTCATCGCGGGGCCGCTCTCGGGGACCCTGTCCGACCGGTTCGGCGCACGTGCCTTCGCCACCACCGGACTCGTCGTGGTCGCCGGGACCTTCGTCGCGCTCCTGCTCATCCCGGTCGACTTCCCGTACTGGCTCTTCGCGATCATCACCGGTCTGAGCGGATTGGGCTCGGGCATGTTCGGCGCTCCGAACCGCAGCGCGATCATGAACAGCGTGCCGAAGCACCAGCGCGGTGCGGCGTCCGGCATGGCGGGCACCGTGCAGAACGCCGGGACCTCGCTGTCCATCGGCATCTTCTTCTCGCTCATGATCGCCGGACTGTCGACCACGCTGCCTGCGACGCTCACGCGGGGCCTCAGCGCCCACGGCGTGCCCTCGACGGTGGCGGAGCAGATCGGCCAGACCCCGCCCGTGGGCTCGCTGTTCGCTGCGTTCCTCGGGTACAACCCGATCGGCAACTTGCTCGGGCCGTCCGGGGTGCTGCATCGTCCGGGCGTCGACGCCGCGACCCTCACGGGCAAGGAGTTCTTCCCGCAGCTCATCTCCGGGCCGTTCCACCACGGACTCGTCGTGGTCTTCGCCGCCGCCGCGATCATGTCCGTCGTGGCCGCCATCGCCTCGCTCATCCGAGGCAAGCGATACGTGCACGCCGACGGCGACACCGGTACCATCGCCACGACCAAGGACCCGGTGACCGACGGAGCGCGTGCATGACCGAGACCCCGATCGACCGCGGCGACGTCGCCGCGCGCCTGGCCGTGGCGGTCGGACGCATCAATCGGAGGGCACGGCCCGGCACCGGCGCGTTGAGCTACGGCCTGCTGTCGGCGCTGTCGACGATCGTGCGGCTCGGTCCGCTGCGGCCCGGCGACCTCGCCCGACACGAGGTCGTCACGAAGCCGACGATGACGCGGGTGCTCAGCGACCTCGACGCGCGCGGGCTCATCGAACGGGTCACGGATCCACTCGACGGCCGCGCGTCCGTCATAACGGCCACCCCCGCGGGTGTCGCAGCCGTGCACGAGGCACGTCACGAACGCGCGGGCATCGTGTCGCAGCTGCTCGCTGATCTCGACGACGGCGACCTGCGTGCCATCGCAGGGGCACTCGACGCGCTCGAGCGGGTCGCACAGGTCGAGCCCCTGCCCGCGCCCTCCGGTCGTTCCGCCACGCCAACTGGGTCGGTGCACTCCGCGCACTCCGCGCACTCCGCCAGCGACGGGGCCGCGAGCGGCGGGGCTGGCGGCGGTACCGCGAGCGGCCGGGCTGGCGGCGGGGCCTTGAGTGACACCGTCTCCGGCGAGGCGCTCGCCGCAGTGCCGGCGGCGACCTCCCAGGCTTGACGCCAGCCGGGCCTCCTGGCGGGCGGATGTTACGGCGCTCCCTCCACAGGTCGTCGCCGTGCCGCGCTGTCCACGGCGGCACGTTCCGCCACCCCTGCACCGCCCCCGGCGCTGCCACTATGACACCGTGACGATCCCGAACAGCCCGACGCGACGGTGGCCTGCCGCCGGCCTGCGGCGGATGGTGCCCCGTGACCCGACCGAAGCCCACCGAGCAGCCAGTCCGCTGGAGCTGTTCTTCGACCTCGTGTTCGTCGTCGCGGTGTCCTTCGCGGCGACGGACTTGCATCACCTCGAGGTGCGTGGTCACCTCGCGGACGCAGTCACCGGCTACGTCCTCGTGTTCTTCGCGATCTGGTGGGCCTGGGTCAACTTCACGTGGTTCGCCACGTCGTTCGACACGGACGACTGGCTCTACCGCGTCACCACCTTCGTGCAGATGGCCGGCGTGCTCGTCCTGGCGGCCGGCATCGGACCGGCGATCGAGCACGGTGACGACTTCGTCGCCACCATGGGCTACGTGGTGATGCGCCTCGCCATGGTGAGCCAGTGGCTCCGGGCGGCGTCGGCGCACACGCGGTACCGCCGCACCGCGCTCGAGTACGCCGTCGGGATCACCGTGGTGCAGGTGCTCTGGGTCCTCCGCGTCACGGTGTTGGCCGATCTCGCGTCGACGCTGACGTTCCTCCTGCTCGTCGTCGCCGAGCTCGCCGTCCCCGTCGTCGCGGAGCGCACGGACACCACCCCGTGGCACACCCGGCACATCGCGGAGCGATACAGCCTCTTCACGCTCATCGTCCTGGGCGAGGGCCTGGTCGCGAGCGCCAACGCGGTGATCGGGGCCGTGGCGGCGTCGGAGCGCATCGGGCCCCTGCTGGCCCTGGCCGGCGCGGGTCTCGTCATCGTGGCGGCGATGTGGTGGATCTCCTTCGCGCGCAGCCAGCACGACCGGATCACCTCACTGCCGAGGGCTCTGGCCTTCGGCTACGGTCACTACGTCGTGTTCGCTGCCGCCGCCGCGATGCCAGCCGGGATCGAGGTCGCGATCGCCGCCAGCGAAGGCACTGCGCGCCTCGCTCCAGCTGCGGCCGCCGCGACCATCTCGGTGCCGGTCGCCGCGTTCGTGCTCGCCGTCTGGGCGCTCGCGCTCCGGCCGACGCTCGGGAGGCCCACCAGCGCCCTCGTGGTCGTCCTCACCCTGGCAGCCGGCTTCAGCGCGTTCCTCCCGCAGCTCTCGCTGGTGCTGACCGCCATCCTGTTGGCGGCGATCGTCGTGACGCTCGAGGTCGCGGACCGGAATCAGGGCCGCGGCACGAGCGGGGTCCGGAGCCGGGGTCGGGCGCGAGCGGTCGCTCCGGCGTCCGGTCGAGTCAGCTGACCGGAGCGCGGGCCGCGTGCGCGGCGGAGACGCCTTCCCTGCCGACTGCAACCGCCACAGCCACAGCCACAGCCACAGCCACGCTCGCTCTGTCCGCAGCGTCGACAACGCCCGCCCTGCCGGCGGTGTCGGCAACGCCGCGAGGTTGATCGTGAGCCCGGATGGCGGAACGATGGCGACATGCCCTTCGTCACGGCCGTCTGCCGCGTGCACCAGCTCATCCCGGACTCCGGGACGGTCGGCGTGACCGCGATCGACAAGCGGCCGGTGACCGATCCGTTGCGGGTGCGTCCACTCGGCCTCCACGGCGACGTCCAGGCGAACCGCAAGCACCACGGCGGCGAAGACCAGGCCGTCTACGCGTACGCGGACGAGGACGCGGCCTACTTCAGTACGGTGCTCGGGCGTCCGGTGGAGCCTGGCCTGTTCGGTGAGAACCTCCGGACGAGCGGGATCGAGGTCAGCACCGCTGTGGTCGGCGAGCGCTGGCGGGTCGGCGATGGTCTCGTGCTCGAGGTGACGCTGCCGCGGGTCCCGTGCGCGACGTTCGCTCGCCGCATGAAGGTGGACAAGTGGGTGAGGACCTTCACGGACGCCAACCGCACCGGCGCCTACCTGCGCGTGGTCCGGTCCGGAGCCGTCCAAGCCGGTGATCGGATCGAGCGCTTCGACCGGCCTGCACACGGCATCACGGTCGCGGATGTGTTCGCCGGCCTCGGGCGGGATCAAGCGGTCGTGCTCCTCGAGGGCGGCCGCGGGCTCCCGTACAAGATCGAGGCGGTCGCCCGGAAGGTGCTCTCGGGGGTCCCGGCCTCGCTCTGACGTGCGGTCATGACGGCACGGTCACGACGGCACAGTCACGAACGCACGGAGGACCCGCCCGCCCGCTCGGGACCCGACGCCCCACGTGACTCGGTTCATCCCGCGCTGTCGGGAGCTGGCCGCGAGTCGCCGACGTCCCCGCGGCGCCAGGGATCCAGCGGCCGCCGATGCCGAGGCAACCCGGCGACCACGAGGTCGTACGAGTTGCCGACCAGATCCTCCACCAGGACCTCGTCGACCCCCGCACCCGGCGCGACCGTGATCCAGTGCTGCTTGTTCAAGTGGTACCCGGGCGTGATCTCCGGATGATCCCGAACGAGCGCCGCTGCGTGTGGCGGCCGGCATTTCAGGGAGACGATCGGAGTGCCGCGGAGCTCGCTGACGATGGCGAACACCTTGCCGACGACCTTGAAGACCTCAGCTCCCTCGCCGAACGGCTGCCCCTGCGTCACGGCCGGCAGCCCCGCGGCGACGCGCAATGCCGTCGCGTGCAGTCCGGGCCCGTCCATGCCCCGACCCTGCCGCACACCACCGACGCTGGCCCGGCCCTTCGCGACGTTCCTCCATCGCTCACCCGCGCTCTGGAGTCGCACGCCCCGCCTGCTCGCGCCGTCTCCCGCCGGACCGGCCGACGCCCCCGGACACTGTGCCCGCCCGTCACACCGTCCCCGCGTGCCCACACAACGGCCGCCACCACCCCGCCCCGCCGCCATCGCCGCTCGCCCCGCCGGCATCGCCGCTCGCCCTGCCGGCGGCCCGGCCGGGCCGCGAGCCAGCCGGCCAGCCGGGCCGCGAGTCAGCCGGCCAGCCGACCACCCGGCCAGCTGGCCAGCCCGCCAGCCGATCT
Organism: Curtobacterium sp. MCBD17_034; assembly: GCF_003234515.1. Taxonomy (NCBI): domain Bacteria; kingdom Bacillati; phylum Actinomycetota; class Actinomycetes; order Micrococcales; family Microbacteriaceae; genus Curtobacterium; species Curtobacterium sp. MCBD17_034. Next base: position 40,710 of record NZ_QKTN01000013.1, read on the forward strand.
CATCGTCGACAAGTCAGGAAAACGGCCTCCAGACCGCCGGAACGGCCGGAACCGGGAGGCCCGTTCCTGAGCGAGCAACGAAGCCCGCGCTCTGTGCCCCCTCCACAGCATGGTCGACACGGCGGTCATCCCCGGGTTCCTCCGGGAGCGAGCACGAAGCCGAGGCGACCCGGCACCATCGACGAGATGAACCACGTCCAACACCTCGTCTCCGCGGCGGGCGGGCTCCTGCACCGACGCGACCTGGTCGGCGCAGGAGTGCGCGACCGACAGTTGACCGCTGCCGTCAGGACCGGCACCGTCCGCCGCCCGCGCCGCGGGTGGTACTCGACCTGGGCGCCCGAGGACCCACGGTTCGTCGCCGTCCGCGTCGGGGGCCGGCTCACCGGTTTCATCGCACTGGCCCCGCTGCTGCCATGGAGCGCTGACGGGCGCCGCACACCGGCGCCGATCACGGTCTCCGTTCCGCGGAACGCCGCCCGTCTCCGGCCCCGACGTGGTGTCCGCGTCGTGTACGACCCGCCGCGGGTGCAGGACCGCGGCTCGGAGTGGGCAGTCCATCCTCGTGACGCACTCGCCCGCGCGATCGTGGACGCTCCGTTCGACGAGGCCGTCGCACTGCTCGACTGGGCCATGCACTCCGGCGCACTGACGCGCGGCGACGTCCTGGCCGCGGTCGGCTCGCTCCCGGAAGACGCTCGCGGCGTCCTCGACTGGGCGGATCCCCGCTGCGACAGTTACCCGGAGAGCATCGCCAGGACCAGACTCCGCCGAGCGGGCCACGCCGTCCGTCCCCAACTCCCTCTCCCGACCGGCGAACGCGTCGACCTCCTCGTCAACGGTGCTGTCGCACTCGAGATCGACGGTCGTGCCTTCCACGAGGCCACGTTCGAGCGAGACCGGCGGAAGGACCTCACGATCGCCGCGTCAGGTCTGGTCCCGCTTCGGGTGTCCGCGCGGATGATCCCGACGCTCTGGCCGCAAGTGGTCGCCGCCGTCGAGCGAGCCTCGAGGACGCGCTCGCACGGGCGCCGTTCAGCATGGGTGCGCGCGGTGCGGGAGACCCCCGGTGCTCGGCGACGGTGGCACCTCCGCCGCAGCGGTCCCCGCCCCGCACCCACCTGGTAGCCGCGATACCGAGCCCCGGTAGACGGAGGGCCGGCACGATCGGGTGCGCGCGAGGCACCGTGTGAGCGTGTTCGCCGCCTCACGGCCCATCCCGTCGCTCACGCAGCCCTTCCCTCGCCAGCTGCACTGCAATCACCTGCCGCTGGGCGGAACCCGCTCCCGGCCGCGAGCAGCCAGCCCGTCAGCGCCGACGCGGACGCGCGACGCCGGGTTGGCCCGTGACCAGCGAGCCGGGAGGCACGTCGTGCGTCACGACCGTTCCCGCACCCACCACCGAATCAGACCCGACGGTGATCGAACCGAGGACCACCGCGCCCGCACCGAGCATCACTCGGTCGCCGATGCGCGGGTGCCGTTGCCCCTGGCCGCCGCCCTTCCCGCCGAGGGTGACGCCGTGGTACATCAGTACATCGTCGCCGATGACCGCCGTCTCGCCGATCACCACTCCCATCCCGTGGTCGATGAAGAACCGCCGACCGATGCGCGCACCCGGATGGATCTCGATCCCGGTGGCCGTTCGCACCATCTGCGACAGCAGCCGGGCCCCGAAACGCGATCCGGGCAGACCGCGAGCTCGCCACAGGCGCCGCGCGATCCGGTACCCCCACACGGCGTGGAGGCCCGAGTACAGCACCGCGACCTCACCGTCGGCGCGCGCCGCGGGGTCGTTGCGCCGGGCGGTGGCCACGTCCTCGCGCAGACGATTCAGGATGCCGACGCGGGTCCGAGAGCCGGAGGCCCGGGGAAGCACCCCGTTTCCTGAATCGTCAACGGCGACGCCCGGGGTCTCCGCCGCTGCCTCGGGCGCCGGGACCTCGGACCGGTGTCGAGCACCGGAAGCCGCAGCACCGGAAGCACCCGCAGCGCCCGCAGCACCAGCGCCCGCACCCGCACCCGCAGCACCAGCGCCCGCAGCACCCGCACCCGCACCCGCAGCGCCCGCAGCACCCGCAGCACCAGCACCAGCACCCGCACCAGCACCAGCACCAGCACCAGCACCCGCAGCACCAACCGCAGACGCACCCCGAGCCACGGACCCGCCGCGCCGAACGACGCCTCCGGGACGGTCAGTCACGCAACCAGGTCCTGGAACAGCACGGTCGACAGGTACCGCTCGCCGGTGTCGCACACCATCGCGACGATGCGCTTGCCGGCGTTCTCGGGCCGGGCGGCGATCTCGATCGCAGCGTGGATGATGGCGCCGGACGAGATGCCCGCGAGGATGCCCTCATCCGTGGCGAGGGCACGGGCCACGCGCAGGGCGTCGTCGAGCTCGACGTCGAACACCTCGTCGATCACGGAGCGGTCGAGCACCTCGGGGATGAAGTTCGCGCCCATCCCCTGGATCTTGTGCGGCCCCGCGGTCCCCTTGGTGAGCAGTGGGGAGTCCGCCGGCTCGACGGCGACGATCTGCACGCCCGGCACCTGCTCCTTGAGCACGTTCCCGACGCCGGTAATCGTCCCGCCGGTGCCGACGCCCGCGACGAAGACGTCGACCTTGCCGTCGGTGTCGCGGAGGACCTCCTGTGCGGTGGTCCGCCGGTGGATCGCGGCGTTCGCGGCCGTCTCGAACTGGTGCGCGAGGACGGCTCCCGGGGTCTCGTCGACGATCTGGGCGGCGCGAGCGACGGCGCCCTTCATGCCCTCCGACCCGGGGGTGAGCACGATCTCGGCACCGTAGGCACGCATGACGGCGCGACGCTCGATGCTCATGGTGTCCGGCATCGTGATGACGACCCGGTAGCCGCGCGCTGCTCCCATGAGTGCGAGGGCGATGCCGGTGTTGCCGCTCGACCCCTCGACGATCGTGCCGCCGGGCTGCAGGTCGCCGGCTTCCTCGGCGGCGTCGATGATCGCCACACCGAGTCGGTCCTTGATGCTCGCACCGGGGTTGTAGAACTCGAGCTTCGCGAGCACCTCGGCGCTGCCGGGACGGGGCAACCGGTTGAGGCGGACCAGGGGCGTGTTGCCGAACGCCTGGGTGATGTCGTCGTGGATCGTGCCCGTCATTGCCAGTCCCGTCGTGGTCGTGCTCGTCGCCGCATCCCTCGCAGGCGCGGGCCGAGGCCGATTCTATGCGCGCGACCCGGCCGGATGACGGGCGCGACCCGCAGGCGGTGGTTCGCCGGGCCTCCCGTGTGTACTACAATCGGTGAGCCGCGTTCCACGCCCCGGACGCGACATGGTGGGTATAGCTCAGCTGGTAGAGCGCCTGGTTGTGGTCTAGGAGGTCGCGGGTTCGAGCCCCGTTACTCACCCCGAGAACGAAGCGGATGGCCGCGGTGGTCCACACCGGTCATCCGCTTCGTCGTTGGAGGACCGTGGTCGCGTGAGCGCACCGCGCAGCGGTACTCGACGGACGTCGCGGAACCGGCGCAGCCGCCCCAGTTCTGGGCCTGGCGGCGACCGCGCGGAGGCGCTCGAATGGGAGCACGAGCGGAGCCGTCCGGAGGCGTCCGCCCGGCGACACCGCGAGGAGCCCGTGACCGACATCCAGAGCCACCTGCACCTGCCGCTCGGGACGCTGCGTAGCAAGACGCACGACACCGACGAGTTCGGCACGGACGAACCCGGCAGCCGCGGCACCGACCAGCACACGGCCTCCGACGCCGCGCAGGCCGACCGGCAGATCGCCGCCGACTCGCGGGTCCAGATCATCGACGGCATGATCCGCGTCCTCCAGACGACGGCCTTCCACGAGGTGACGGCCGAGGCGGTCGCCGCCGAGGCGGGCCTGACGCTCGAGGCGCTGCGCCACCACTTCCCGTCCTGGGACGGTCTGGTCCTGGCCACGCTCGACCGGTGGAACAGCGCACGGATGACCCCGCTCCTCCCGACCGCGCGGTCGCACGGCACGATCCGGCTCGTGCGGGCGATCATGGCGGACAACGCGGCGGAGCCGTCGCTCATGCGGTTCCTCGTCGCGCTCCTCAGCATCGCGGCGACGCCGGGCCACGCGCTCGCGCCGATGCTGCAGCACCGCTACCGGCAGTTCCACCTGGTGATCCAGCAGAGCCTCGTGGACGACATCGAGGCGGGCCGTGAACCGCAGACGATGCAGCCGGCTCGCGGCGCGGAGCAGCTCATCGCGCTCTACGAGGGCCTGCAGCTCCAGGCCATGGTCCGCCCGAGCATCGACCTGCTCGGCGCGTTCGACCGCGCGATCACCCGCATGCGCGACGGGTGGGGACGACGGTACGTCGCACCCGTCTGGGAGGCGTGACCGCGCGTCCCCGACGCATGCACGGTCCTGCTCCCCGTGCGACGATCGTGCCGTGATGGAGATGTCGCCCGAGCGGTTCGAGGACCTCGTCGTCGACGAGCTCGACCGGCTCCCCGACGAGATGGTGGACGGGCTGGAGAACGTGGCGTTCGTCGTCGAGGACGCCGCCGAGGACGGGGAGGACCTCCTCGGCCGCTACGACGGGGTCGCGGTGACCGAGCGGGACCGGTACGGGTTCGGGGAGCTCCCGGACCGGGTCGTCGTGTTCCGGCTCGCGCATCTGGCGTCCTGTGACACCGAGCAGCAGCTCCGCGACGAGGTGCACACGACCCTCGTCCACGAGATCGCGCACTGCTACGGCATCGACGACGATCGGCTGCACGAGCTCGGCTGGGACTGACCCGCGTCGGGCTCGGCGATCCGGAGCACGACGTCAGCGTGCTCCCGTGGCTGCTCCTCGGCGATGAACGCGGCCTCCTGCGCGGCCCACCGGTCCCACTCCCGCGCGAAGACCGGGCCGTCGCGGTCGAGTGCCCGACGGCGGCGCGCGTCGTCCTCGCCGTCCAGCCAGATCCGGAACGTCGCCATGCCCGACGCGGCCCGGGACAGCGCGCCGCACCCCTCGACGACGAGGTCCTGGTCGGGTGCGACCGACACCCATCCGGCCGGGAGGCCCGCCGCCCAGTCCCACCGCCGCCATCCCGGGCGTCCGGTCGCGTCCGGCGGCGCGAGCACGTCCCGCACCACGGCGTCGGCGGCGGCCCGGAGTCCGTCCCAGCCGGGGTAGACGTCGTCGAGGTGGACGACCTGCGCGGGCACGGCTGCGGCGAGCTGGTCCGCGAGCGTCGTCTTGCCGGTGCCGGACCGTCCGTCGACGAGGACGACCACGCGCGGTGCCGGAGCCGTGCGCCCGGCACTCGCGCGGGTGGCACCGGTGGCGACACCGCTGCCTGCGGCACGGATGCGGTCGGCGAGGGCGCGGACGTCCACCGGGCGCCCCTCGGCGTCGACGAAGCGAGCGGTCGCCGGGACCCCGGCACCCGGCGCGGGCCACGCGGCACCGGCACCCAGCGGCGCGCGGGCGTCCCGGCCCTCACACACGGTGCCAGGTCCCCGCCACGACGGCGGCGGCGATCGCGACGAGGCCGACCGCGGTGCACACGAGGACCATCGCCCACTCCGCTCCCCCGAACCGGACCGGCCGGGCCCAGGTGCGCCGGACGGGGGCACCGAAGCCGCGCGACTCCATGGCGACGGCGAGCGTCGTCGCACGGCGCAGGGCGAGCACGAGCAGGGCGAACGCCATCGACGCGCCACGCCGCACCCGGCCGCGGTCGGCGATGCCCCGGGCACGTCGTGCCATGGCGAGTTGCCGCCAGTCCTCGCGCATCAGGGTCGTCATCCGCACGGCGGCGAGCGCGCCGAGCACGAACCGCGCGGGCAGGTGCAGGACCTGCGCCAGGCCGTCGGCGAGGTCCGTCGGGTCGACGCGTGCGAACAGCGCGACCGCGGGTAGCCCGATGGCGAGCAGCCGCAGCACGGTGGCGATCGCCAGCACCAGCGAGCCGTCCGTGACGTGGGCGAACCCGAGGTCGAACCAGGTGCGGCCCGATGCGCGTCCGTAGAGCGCGATGCTCACCCCTGCCACGGGTGCCGCGACGAGGACCGGTGCGGCGCGGAGGAGCAGCGACCGCACGGGCACCCGGACGATCGGCAGGAGCACGAGTTCGAGGCCGAGCGCCACCGCGGCCGACACGACGTCGAGGGTCGTCACGAGGCACACGGCCAGGGCGACGCCCCCGAGCAGCGAGGCCACGGGGGCGACGCGGTCGAGGGGCCCCCGGTCGTACCGCTCGGCGGTCGGCGGTCCGTCGAGCGCGATCACGCGGCACCTGCTTCCACGCGCACTGGTGCGAGCCGGAGTTCGTCGGCGCCGAGCGCGCCGAGCAGCGCCGCGTCGTGGGTCACGGCGACGATGCCGGACCCGGCGTCCGCCAGCTCCGTGAGCCGGTCGACGATCGCCTGCCAGGTCGCGCGGTCCTGGCCGGACGTCGGTTCGTCGAGGACGACGACGGGCGGCCGCGCCACGATCGCGGTACCGATCGCGAGTCGGCGCTGCTCGCCTCCCGAGAGCGTGAACGGGTTCGCGTCCGCGAGGGCGTCGAGGCCGAACGCCGCGAGCACCGCGTCGACGCGCTCGTCGGCGGTGTGGCGGTCGAGCCCGGTGGCGACCGGTCCGACGGCGAGTTCCTCGCGGACGCTGCGGGCCACGAACTGGTGGCCGGGGTCCTGGAGGACCGTCCCCACCCGGGCGGCGAGGTCGCGGCTCGACCACCGGGAGGGCGCCGGCCCCGCACCGGCCGCGAGTGCGTCGGACGCCGCGAGGACGCCGCCGGCCGGCGGGAACAGCCCCGCGAGCGTCAGGCCGAGGGTGGACTTGCCGACACCGTTCGGTCCGGTCACCCCGAGCACGCGGCCGGTGCGGACCTCGGTGTCGATGTCGTGGCCGACGGGGCTGCGACGCCCTCGAGCCGTCGCGAGCCCCGAGGCCCGGAGCAGCAGCTCCCCACCGGTCCGGAGCGGACGTGGGTCGGGTTCCGCGCCCGGCACCCAGACGCCCGCTGCGGTGAGCGCCCTGCCGTGCCGGGCGAGCACCTCCTCCGGCGCCCCGTCGGCCGCGATCCCACCGCCGGGCGTGAGCAGCACGAGCCGGTCGACGAGGTCGAGCCAGGTGCCGATGCGGTGCTCCACGACGAGGAGGGTGGCCCCGGTGGCCACGAGGACGTCGCGAACGGCGTCGTGGACCTGCCGCACGCCGTCGGGGTCGAGGTTCGCGCAGGGTTCGTCGAGCACGAGTGCCCCGGGCCGCATCGCGAGGACCCCGGCGAGGGCGAGGCGCTGCCGCTGCCCGCCGGACATCGCCGAGGTCGAGCGGTCGAGCGGGAGGTCGAGTCCGACGAGCGCGAGTGCCTCGCGGACGCGCGGACCGATCTCGGCTCGCGGGACGCCGAGGTTCTCGGGGCCGAACGCGACGTCGTCGCCGATGCGCGACATCACGGTGTGCGCCTCGGGGTCCTGCATGACGAGCCCGACGCGGCCCCGCACGCGGCGCGGGTCCTGCCCGTCGACGAGGACGCCGCCCTCCTCGACGCCCGCGCCGACGTCACCCGGCTGCGTGCCGTCCGCGTCGTCGTCACCGAGGACCCCCGCGACGGCCCGGAGGAGCGTCGACTTGCCCGAGCCGGACGCGCCGACCACGGCGACGCGTTCCCCGGGCCGGACGTCGAGGTCGACGCCGCGCACGGCCCAGACGTCACGGTCGGGGTACCGACGCCCCCAGCCACGGAACCGGATCGCCGCGGGGCGCGTCCGTCCGTCGGTGGCGGCGGTGGGCATCAGGACCGGGAGGGGCGCTGCGGGCGGCGACGGGCCTCCCGGCCGGCAGCGAACGCACTGAGCACGCCCGTGCGGGCGAGCGCGCGGACGAGCAGCCACGATCCGCCACCGGCGATGACGCCACCCGAGATGATCGCGCAGACGATGTAGACGACCTTGAACGCGAGTGCGTACGCCGGGTACCAGAGCACCGAGTCGTTGATCCCGAGGGCGAGCCCGGCAGCGGCGCCCGCGAGGACGACGACCGGCGCTCGGTACACGCGGTAGAGGAACAGCGCGAGGACGATCTCGGCGCCGAGGCCCTGGACGAGCCCGGACACGAGCGTGAGCCAGCCGCCCCACTCGTTGCCGACGAGCGCTTCGACGCTCGCGGCGACGACCTCGCCGTAGAGCGCCGCGCCCGGCTTCCGGACGACGACGCCGACGAGCACGCCAGCGAACAGCCAGACGCCGCCGACCAGGGACTGCGACCCGGGGAGGACCAGACCGAGTCCGACGCTGATCGGGGAGTAGCCGAGGTCCCACAGTGTGAAGACGAGACCCGCCGCGACTCCGAGGACGCTCGCGACGACGATGTCGACCACGCGCCACCGGAAACGGCGACGGGAGGGCTGCCGGGCTCCGTCGGTGACAGCGGCGCTGCCGCTCTGGAGGGCCGGGTCGGCTGGACGGTCGGCGGGGCCGGTCGCGGCGGGGCCGGTCGCGGCGGGGCCGGTCGCGGCGGGGCCGGTCGCGGTGGGCATGGGCGTGGACGCGCGCTCGCGCATGGTGACTCCTCCCTGCGCCGGCATGACCCGGATCAGGTTCGACGGTCGGAGCGCCGTTCGCTCCCTCTCAGCCCGCAGGTCGCGGACTCCCGTGTGTGTGGCCCCGAGTATAGGCGCGGTGGGCCACGTCCCCACGCATGGATCCGTGGCCGGGCAGGAGGCCCGGTCCCGCGCCTCCCGTCCGCTACTTCTTGAGGGCGCGCACCAGCTTGCGCAGGACCGTGCCGACGGTCCACGCGAACGGCGTCGCGACCGCGAGCAGGGCGATGATGTTCGGCTCGAACACGAGCGCACGACCGGGGCGGCGGACGTACGCACCGACGGGGATCGACGCGCTGCCGCCCCCGCCACCGCCGTTCTCGTCCTGGTCACCGCCGGCGCCGAAGCCGTACCACCCGATCGACACGGGCACGATGGTGGCGTCACCGACCTCGATCGGGTCGCCGTAGTTCGTGGCGACCCCGAGCGGGCGGACCTTGTCGGCGAGCTGCGCCGCGATGTTCGTCATGCGCGCGAGGCTACTCCCGAGCATCGGCGGGAGCACGGGCACCCCGGCCGTCCACAGGGGAACGGGACCGCCGACCGTCCACAGGCGTGGCTGCGCTCCGGACATCGCCGAGCGGTGCCGATAGGTTGGGCCGGTCATCGACCAGGAGGTCCCGCTTTTGCAGACTTGGCCCGGCAACCCCTACCCCCTCGGTGCGACGTACGACGGCAGCGGCACGAACTTCGCGATCTTCAGCGAGGCCGCCGAACGCGTCGAGCTCTGCCTCTTCGACGACGACGGCACCGAGACCCGCATCGACCTGATCGAGGTCGATGCCTACGTCTGGCACGCCTACCTGCCGAACGTCGGTCCGGGGCAGGAGTACGGATTCCGCGTGCACGGCGAGTACGCCCCGGAGCGCGGGCATCGAGCCAACCCGAACAAGCTCCTGCTCGACCCCTACGCCAAGGCGACCAGTGGAGACATCGACTGGGACCAGTCGCTGTTCTCGTACACCTTCGGCGCCCCCGACAGCCGGAACGACGAGGACTCGGCGTCGCACATGGTGAAGGGCGTGGTCATCAACCCGTTCTTCGACTGGCAGGGCGATCGACACCCGAAGGTCCCCTACGGCGAGACCGTGATCTACGAGGCCCACGTCAAGGGCCTGACGAAGACCCACCCGGACATCCCCGAGGAGCAACGGGGCACCTACGCGGGCGTCGCGCATCCAGCGGTCATCGGGCACCTCAAGCGGCTCGGGGTCACCACGCTCGAACTGATGCCCGTGCACCAGTACGTGAACGACTCGATCCTGCAGCAGAAGGGCCTCAGCAACTACTGGGGGTACAACACGATCGGGTTCTTCGCCCCGCACTCGCACTACTCCGCCAGTGGGGACCGTGGGCAGCAGGTGCAGGAGTTCAAGGCGATGGTCCGGACCCTGCACGACGCCGGGATCGAGGTCGTGCTCGACGTCGTGTACAACCACACGGCCGAGGGCAACCACCTCGGACCCACCTTGTCGTTGAAGGGCATCGACAACGCGGCGTACTACCGCCTGATGGACGACGACCAGCGGTACTACCGCGACTACACGGGAACGGGGAACTCGCTCAACGTCCGGCACCCGCACTCGCTCCAGCTCATCATGGACTCGCTCCGGTACTGGGTGACCGAGATGCACGTGGACGGCTTCCGGTTCGACCTCGCCGCCGCGCTCGCCCGCGAGTTCTACGAGGTCGACCGCCTGGCGACGTTCTTCGAACTCGTGCAACAGGACCCGATCGTGTCGCAGGTCAAGCTCATCGCGGAGCCGTGGGACGTCGGGCCCGGCGGGTACCAGGTCGGGAACTTCCCGCCGCAGTGGACCGAGTGGAACGGGCGGTACCGCGACACCGTGCGCGACTTCTGGCGAGGCGAGCCGTCGACGCTCGGTGAGTTCGCCTCGCGCATCTCCGGATCCGCCGACCTGTACGAGCACGACGGGCGCCGCCCGGTGGCCAGCATCAACTTCATCACCGCCCACGACGGCTTCACGCTGCTCGACCTGGTCTCCTACAACGACAAGCACAACCAGGCCAACGGCGAGGACAACAACGACGGCGAGAGCCACAACCGATCCTGGAACTCCGGGGTCGAGGGCCCCACCGACGACCCGGAGATCACGGCGCTCCGGCTCCAGCGACGCCGGAACTTCCTCGCGACGCTCCTGCTCAGCCAGGGCGTGCCGATGATCCTGCACGGCGATGAACTCGGGCGCACGCAGCTCGGCAACAACAACGTGTACGCGCAGGACTCGGAACTGAGCTGGATCGACTGGGCGCACGCCGACCAGGAGCTCATCGACTTCGTCGGCGAGGTCGTCCGCCTCCGGCGCCACCACCCGACGTTCCGACGGACCCGGTACTTCAACGGCCGCCCCGTGCGCCGCGGGCAGGACGAGCCGCTGCCGGACATCGTCTGGCTCACCCCGGAAGGCGACGCGATGCAGCCGGAGGAGTGGGACTCCGGCTTCGGCAAGAGCGTCGGGGTGTTCCTCAACGGCGACGGCATCCGCGGCCGTGACGCCCGCGGCGGACGCGTCACCGACGTCAACTTCCTCATGTACTTCAACGCCCACTCCGAGACCGTCACGTTCACGGTGCCGTCCGACGAGTACGCCCACGCGTGGAAGATCCGGATCGACACGGCCGACCCGGGCGAGAAGGGCGACATCGTCGCCGCCGGAGAGCCGCTCGACGTGCCGGCGCGCTCGATGCTCGTGCTCCGCGCGGAACCCCCGCAGGAGCCGACGAGTACACCGGTGTCGACGACCACCACGAGCGCTCCGACCGCGACCCCGACCGCCCCCGACGGCGTCGACACCGCGACGGAGGCCATGACCGCCACCCCGCCGGGCACCCCGCGCCCGGCACCGACCGCCGATGCCGGCAAGGGAGACCCGACGTGACCTCGACCCACAACGAGCAGGCAGCGGTGCCCGCTCGCCGTCCGGGAGGCGCGCGTCGCGTCCCGGACTCCACCTACCGCCTCCAGGTGACCGCCGACTTCGACCTGACGGCCGCCGCCGAGGTCGTCGACTACATCGCCGCGCTCGGTGCCGACTGGGTCTACCTGTCCCCGGTCCTCCAGGCCGAAGCGGGGTCCAGCCACGGCTACGACGTCGTCGACCACTCCCGGATCGACGTGTCCCGCGGCGGCGACGACGCGTTCCGCGCACTGACGACCGCTGCGCACGCGGCCGGGCTCGGGGTCCTCGTCGACATCGTGCCGAACCACATGGGCGTCGCGGACCCGGCGTCGAACCCCTGGTGGGAAGACCTGCTGACCCACGGGCGGGACTCCGCGGTGGCCGACGCGTTCGACGTCGACTGGGCCGCGGGTGGCGGACGCATCCGCGTGCCCGTGCTCGACTACGACCTCGAGAACAGCACCGAGGACGGCCTGGACGCCATCACGCTCGAGGGCGACAAGCTCATGGTCGGGACGACCGCCTACCCGACCGCCCCGGGGACCGTGAACCCGGGCGACGATGTGCGCAGCGTCCACGACCGCCAGCACTACGAGTTCGTGCACTGGCGTCGCGCCGACCACGACCTCAACTACCGCCGGTTCTTCGCCGTGAACACCCTCGCCGCGATCCGGGTCGAGGAGCCCGAGGTGTTCACCGCCTCGCACGGCCTCATCGGGCAGTGGTTCCGCGACGGTCAGGTCGACGGTCTCCGCATCGACCACCCGGACGGCCTGTACGACCCGGCGGGGTACCTCGACGACCTGGCCGAGTTGACCGGCGGGGCGTACACCCTCGTCGAGAAGATCCTCGAGCCCGGCGAGGAGCTGCCCGCCTCGTGGCCCGTCGACGGCACGACGGGCTACGACGCCCTCGGGTACGTCGACCGCCTGTTCGTCGACCCGGCCGGCGCGGAGCCGCTCGGCGCGCTCGACTCGCGGCTGCGCGGCGAACGGGACGCCTTCCGGTGGGACCTCCTGACGCACGGCACCCGGCGCGACGTGACCGACGGCATCCTCGGCAGCGAGGTCGCCCGACTGACCCGTCTCCTGGCGCCCGAGGTGCCCGACGTGGACCCTCGTGTCATCGAGGACGCCGTCGCCGAGGTCACCGCGTCGTTCGGCGTCTACCGGACCTACCTTCCGGAGGGCGCACACGACCTCGTCGAGGCCCTGGAGACCGCGTGCGAGCGCCGTCCCGACCTCGACCCCGTGATCGACCGGATCGCCCCGTTCCTCGCCGACCCCGAGCACCCGGCGGCGATCCGCCTGCAGCAGACGTCGGGGATGGTCATGGCGAAGGGCGTCGAGGACTCGGCGTTCTACCGCTACTCGCGCCTGACGAGCCTGAGCGAGGTGGGAACGGACCCGAGCGTGTTCTCCATCACGCCGACCGAGTTCCACCGCGCGCAAGAGGGTCGCCTCGCCGCCTGGCCGCACGCCATGACCACGCTCACGACCCACGACACGAAGCGGAGCGAGGACACCCGCGCCCGCATCGCGACGCTCGCCGAGCTGGGTGACGAGTGGGTCGCCGCGTTCGAGCGTCTGAACGCCCTCGCACCGCTCGAGGACGGCGTGCTCGCGAACCTCCTCTGGCAGGCGATCGTCGGCGCGCGGCCCGCCTCACGCGAGCGGCTGCACGCCTACGCCGAGAAGGCCTCGCGTGAGGCCGGGAACACCACGACCTGGACCGCCCCGAACGAGCCCATGGAGGAGCGCATGCACGCGCTCGTCGACGCCGCGTTCGACGATCCGGAGGTGGTCGCGGAGCTCGACGCGATCGACCGTCGCATCGAAGCCGCCGGCTGGTCGAACGGCCTCGGCATGAAGCTCGTGCAGCTCGCTGGCCCCGGCGTCCCGGACGTCTACCAGGGCACCGAGCTGTGGGACCGCTCCCTCGTCGACCCGGACAACCGACGACCCGTGGACTACGCCGAGCGACGACGTCTCCTCGTCGCCGTGGAGGAGGGCGCACTGCCCCCGGTCGACGCCTCCGGCGCGGCGAAGCTCCTCGTGACCTCGGCCGCCCTGCACCTGCGCCGCGACCGGCCCGAGCTCTTCACGCGCTACCTGCCGGTGCCGGCCTCGGGCGTCACCGCGGACCACGTCGTCGCGTTCGACCGCGGCGGTGCCGTGGTCGTGGCCACGCGCCTCCCGATCGGACTCGAACGGACCGGCGGCTGGGCGGACACGATGATCCACCCCGTGCCGGAGGACCGCATCGACGTCCTCACCGGCCGGACGTTCCGGGCGGGACGCGGTATCGCCGTGGCCGACCTGCTCAGCACCTACCCCGTCGCGCTCCTGGCGCCGGCGGCCAACACGACGGACGAGCCCTCGGGCGTCACGATGGAAGGCCACGCATGATCCCCGAACCGCCCGCCGGAACCGTCCGCACCGGCTCCTCGTTCCGCTCTGGACCGATCCGTGCCGGCCGGTACGAGGTGTGGGCCCCCGACGCCGACCGCGTGCGGTTGGTCGTCGATGGCACGGACCACGAACTGACCCGCGACGACCACGACTGGTGGAGCACGGATGCCGTCACGCCCGTCGTCGGCGCCCGGTACGGGTTCCGACTCGGCGACGACGACGCGGTGGTCCCCGATCCGCGCACGCTGTCGCAGCCCGACGGCGTCCACGGGCTGTCCGAGGTGATCGACCTCGACGCCTTCTCCTGGAGCGACGAGGGCTGGACCGGGCGTCCGGCCCGGGGCGCCGTGATCTACGAGATGCACGTCGGCACCTTCACTCCCGAGGGCACGCTCGACGCCGCTGCCGCCCGCCTCGAGCACCTGGTCGCGCTCGGCGTCGACCTGGTCGAGGTGCTGCCCGTCAACGCGGTGAACGGCATCTGGAACTGGGGGTACGACGGCGTCGACTGGTTCGCCGTGCACGCTCCGTACGGGGGCGCCGCCGCGTACCAGCGGTTCGTCGACCGGGCGCACGCACTCGGTCTCGGCGTCGTGCAGGACGTCGTCTACAACCACCTCGGGCCGAGCGGGAACTACCTGCCGCTGTTCGGGCCGTACCTACTCGCCGGGCTCGGCAACACCTGGGGCGACTCGGTGAACGTCGAGCAGCCCGAGGTCCGGGCGTTCGTCCTCGACAACGTCCGCATGTGGTTCCGGGACTTCCACGTCGACGGGCTCCGGCTCGACGCCGTGCACGCGATCCGCGACACCACCCGGCCGCACGTCCTGGCACAGATGGCCTCGGAGACCGACGCGTTCGCGCAGTGGATCCGGAAGCCGCTGTCCCTCATCGCCGAATCCGACCTCAACGACCCGATCATGTTCCGCCCGCGCGAGGCCCACGGCTACGGGCTGACCGGGCAGTGGTCGGACGACTTCCACCACGGTCTCCACGTCGCGCTCACGGGTGAGACCACCGGGTACTACGCCGACTTCGCACCACTCGCCGCGTTGGCGAAGGTGCTCGAGCGCGGGTTCCTGCACGACGGCACGTGGTCGTCGTTCCGAGGACGTCGTCACGGGCACCCGATCGACACCGAGACCGCGCCCACCACGGCGCTGGTCGTCGCGAACCAGAACCACGACCAGATCGGCAACCGCGCCACGGGCGACCGCCTGGCGGAGCACCTCGACGAGGCCGGTCTGGTGGTCGCCGCCGCCGTGACCCTGCTCGGGCCGTTCACGCCGATGCTGTTCATGGGCGAGGAGTTCGCCGCGTCGACGCCGTGGCAGTTCTTCACGTCGCACCCCGAGCCGGACCTCGGCATCGCGACGGCGAAGGGTCGCATCGAGGAGTTCGAGCAGATGGGGTGGGACCCGGACATCGTCCCCGACCCCCAGGACCCCGAGACGTTCCGACGGTCGAAGCTCCGGTGGGAGGAGACCCTCGAGGGGCGTGGCCGTCGCGTCCTCGATGCCTACCGGGCGTTGATCGCGCTCCGCCGCCGTGAAGAGGCCCTGGTCGACTGGCGCTTCTCGTCCAACAGCGTCCGGTTCTCCGAGGACGACCGCTGGCTGGTTCTGACGCGCTCGGACATCCACATCGTGGTGCACTTCGGGGACGCCGCTGCCTCGGTGCCCGTCGTGTCCGGCGCCGAGGTGCTCTTCGCCACGGAAGGTGCCACCGCCTCGGCCGACGGCGTGGAGTTCACCGGCCGGGGCGTCGTCGTCCTGCGCTGACCCGTCCATTCCCGGGGCGGGGCGGGGCGGGGCGGGTACGCCCCGCCCCTGCTCTGCCCGTCCGCACGTGGGGCCGGGTGCCGTCCCGTCCCCGCACCGCGCTCGGGGATGAGCACCCGGTCGCCCCGCGCCGCCCCGCTCTGCCCCTCTGCGCGTCACAAGGTCCGCACGCGCTCGCTGCCGGCGGCGCCTGCCTCCTTGCTGGCCGCGCGGCCGCCCGGTCCCCCGCCCCCTGGCCCCATG
>NZ_QKTN01000014.1:0-38851 GCF_003234515.1 Curtobacterium sp. MCBD17_034
GCCGGAACGCCCTCCCGGCATGGCTGCATCACTACAATCACCACCGGCCCCACACCGCCATCGGGAACCGGTCACCGATCACTCGGTTGACCAACCTCCCTGGGCAGTACACCTAGACCCGCGACGCGCCGCCCCGCACGAGTCGGATGACGAGCAGGATCGCGGCGACGACCAGGACGATGATCCCGACCGTGATCAGGAACTTCAGGGTCGCGACGAACGCGCCGATCAGCAGCAGGATGATGCCGATGATGGCGAGGGTGACCCACAGGGCGTGGTTCATGATGTGTCCTTTCGAAGGGGTGACGTGCCCTTCTCGGCCGGACGGTACGCGTTCCCCGGCGTCGGCGACCGCCGTCCGCGCGAAGTCGGTCCGACCTGATCGATCCCGCGCGCGTCTTCGTGGATCCTGGGTCCCGCAGCCGCACACTGGTGCGTCCTGCTCCGGTCACCGCTCCGCGTCGGGCACCGTCACGACGCGGTTCTGGTACGCCCAGACGACGGCCTGCAGCCGCGATCGCACGCCGAGCTTCGGCAGCATCCGGGCCAAGTGGGACTTCACCGTCGAGACCTCGACGACGAGCGCGGCCGCGATCTCCTCGTTCGACATGCCCTGCGCCAGGAGCATGAGCACGTCGCGCTCCCGCTCGGTCAGCAGCTCGGTCCCTCGCCCGCGTGTCACGGGCTGGAGCGCGCGCCGTTCGACGAACTCGCGCAGCACCCGGCGGGTGAGCGCCTGGTCGAGCGTGCCGTTGCCGGCGGCCACCTGCCGGACGGCGGCGACGATGGTGTCGGGGTCCGCGTCCTTGAGCAGGAAGCCCGACGCACCGGCCTCGAGCGCGCCGAACACGTAGTCGTCGAGGTCGAACGTCGTCAGCATGAGGACCGGGATCGGGGGATCCGCCTCGGGACCGCACAGGGCCCGTGCGACCTCGATGCCGTCCACGACGGGCATGCGGATGTCGAGGCACGCGACGTCCGGGTGCTCCGACCGTGCGAGGGCGAGTGCCTCGCCACCGTCCGTCGCGACGGCGACGACCGCGATGTCGGGTTCGGCGTCGAGCAACGCGGACAGACCGGCGCGGACGAGGGGCTGGTCGTCCGCGATGAGGACCCGGATCACGACGGCACCTCCGCTCCGACGGCCGGGGCGTCAGGACCGCTCGCCGCCCGCGGGACGACGAGGCGGACCTCCCACCCGCCGTCCTCCGTGGGACCGTACCGCAGGTCGGCGCCGACGAGGTCGGCTCGTTCGCGCATGCCGACGAGCCCGTGACCGCCCGAGGAGGACCGTGGTGCGGCCTCGCGTGCCGGTCCGTTCCGCACGACGACGGTGACGTGGGTGTGCTCGCGGTCGTCGAGCTCGACGGTGGTGGCGGCACCCGGGGCGTGCAGGGCGGCGTTCGCCAGGGCCTCCTGGACGGTCCGGTACGCCGCGAGCTGCGCGAGCGGACCGACGTCCGAGCCGACCGACGGGCTGGCCGCACCCGGATCGGCCGTGCCGGGAGGGGGCGGTGCAGCGGACGGGGTCGCCGCAGCCGACGGGGCCGCCGCATCCGGCCCAGTCCGGGGCTCCTCGCGCAGCACCCGCAGCGTGACCCGGCCGTGCCGCTGCGCCCGCGCGACGAGGTCCGGGACCGCCGCCAGGGTCTCGACCGACCGCTCGGCCAGGGTGTCGTCGCGGAGCAGCCCGACGAGCCGCCGGAGGTCGTCGAGCACCGCCGTGCTCTGTTCCCGCACCTGGCGGACGGCGGCGTGGGCACGCTCGGGGTCGGTGTCGATCTGCCGGTCGATCACGGCGGCCATGAGCGCGATCCCGGACAGGTGGTGCGCGGCGATGTCGTGGAGCTCCCGCGCCATGGCGGCTCGCTCCCGGGACACGGCCGCCTCGACGCGCGCGTCCTGCTCGCGGACCACCGCGTCCCGCTCCCGGAGCACGGCGTCCTGCTCCCGGACGACCGCGTCCCGCTCGCGGACGACCGCGTCCCGCTCGCGCGCCCGCGCCGTGCGGACGTCCAGGCGCGACCGGACGACCAGGGTCACGAGCAGTGGCAGGCCGATCACGGCTCCCGCCTGGCCCAGCCCCTGCGTGATCGCCTGCAGCGGCGCCGCGCCGTAGCCGGTGAGCTGCGAGACGGCCTCCTCGATCCCGACGCCCACCGCCGCTGTGACGAGGGCGGGCCACAGCCGCGCGACGGGCTGCCGGAGCACCGCGAGCACGACCGCCACCATCACCGCGAGCGTCGACAGCCCGTGCAGCACGGACGGGGCCACCAGCACGAGGACGGCTGCGAGCACCGCGACTGCCACGAGCGTCGTCCGCGGTCGGCTCCGCGCCCACAGCAGCACGCACGCCTGGGCCGTGAGCACGGCGGCGACGACCCACCAGGACGGGTCGGCGGGCGAGGCGAACTGGATCTGGGCCGAGCCCGGATCCCCCGCCGCCATCGCGGGTGCGCCGAGCAGGAGCGCGATCGCCGCGACCGCGTCGGCCGCGGCGACCAGGACGTCCACCCGCCGCACCCGCGGGCGGGCCTCAGCGGTGACCATCGCTCGAGTCTACGAGTGGCGACGCGGAGGGCGTCGGGGCAGCAGCGGGTGCGGTGCCGGCCACGACGGCGGAGGCGGAGTCCTCCGCCGGGCCGGTGCCGGGCCTCCCGGCCGTGCCGGCGACAGGACCGCGGTAGCCGAGCCGACCCCGTGTCGCGACCACGATGACGACCGCGCCGATCGTCGAGGTGATGAGCAGCGCGAGCAGCATCGTCTCGGCACCGATGCCCGGGAACATGTCGCTCCACAGGACCGACGCCGTGGTGTTGACGCTGACGTGGAGGAGCACCGCGAGCGGCAGGCTCTCACCCGACCGGTTGAACACCCACGACATCACGACGGTGAACGCCATGCAGAACCCCACGAACACGAGCGGTTGCGTCCAGTGCGCGGTCGGCCATCCACCCCAGTCCGTCAGGAACAGCGGCAGGTGCCACAGCCCCCAGAGCGGCCCGAGCACGAGCGCGGCCCGCATCGGGCCGAACCTGCCCTGGAGGCGCGGCAGGGCGAAGTCCCGCCAGCCCGGCTCCTCCGCCAGTCCGGTCGTCACGACCTGGAGGAGCAGCGCCGGCACGTAGGCCGCCAACGCCAGCGCGGACGGTGCGTGGACGACCCCGCCCGCGAACGGCAGCCCCGACAGGACGATGAGCACCGGAACGCCGAGCAGCACCGTCACGTACCACTGCCACCGGACCCGCCACCGCCACAGCCGGCCGGCCCACACCCGGAGGCCCGCACGACCGTCCGCCGCGGCCGTCACGACGAACGCCGCGGTGACCGGTCCGAGGAGTGCGCCCGGCAGGACGCCCGACAGCTGCGCGGTGCCGAGGACCTCGGGGAAGTGGAGGTCCCAGATCCCGAGACCGTGGGGCGACAGGATGTACGGCAGCCACGCCAGCCAGCTCGTCCCGAGGGCGAGCACGGCGAACGTGCGGAGAGGGTTGCGGGCGACGACGCCGCGGAGCCCGCCCGGAGCGGGCCTCGTGCTCCTGCGGTCCGTCCCCGGTGCGCTGATGGTGGTCATGGTGCCTCCGTCGGTCAGGTGGCCGCGGTTCGACCACATCCCGACGGTAGGAATCGCGGGTGCCCGGCCTCGACGGGCGGAGGGACGCAGCTCGCGATCTCCATCGGAGGATGCAAGGGGCCGGTCTGCGCCCCTCCGTCGATCCTGCGCATGCCGACGACGAGTGCGCATGCGCCCCCACGTCCCGTTGTCGTCCGCGTGAGCACCGGCGCGAGCAGGCATGCGGCACTGCGTCCCCTGCCACTACGCTCCGACCATGCAGCTCTCGCGCAGCGCACGGCGACGACGACGCGCGGCCCTACAGGTCGTTCGTTTCATCTGGCTGTCGTGGTCGCGACAGGTCCGGTTCGTCGGGCTGCGGTGGCGCCGGCAGCTCCGTGACGCGCCGCAGCAGTGGCGTCGTCAGGTCAGCCAGCCCGAGCCCGTCCGGTACGCCCTGCCCTGGGTCGCCTGGGCTCGGTTCTGGACGCGGGGGCTGGTCTGGTCGGGGCGCGCCAGTCGGTCCGAGTACTGGTGGTGTATCGCCCTGGAGGCCGGACTCGCCGCGATCGCGACCCTGGTCGTCCCGTGGGCGCTCCCGTCCCTGCCGGGGCACTGGCGGTTCTTCGTCGACCCGTTCGGCGCGACGACGTCGCCGACGGCGAGTGTCCTGCTCGTGCTCGACCGGGCCACCGGCACGAGCGAGTCCTTCGGCAGTGGTCACAGCGTGGCCGCGGATCCCTGGGACTGGGCGCTCGTCCTGCTCGTGGCGCTGACCGCGCTGCCCCGGTGGTCGATGCTCGTCCGACGCCTGCACGACGTCGACCGGAGCGGGTCCTGGGTGCTGGCCGTGTGGATCGTCCCGTGGCTCGGGGCGCTCCTCGTCGGGCTCCTCGTCGTGGGGCGTCCGGTCGCCCGAGGAGCCCGGTTCGACGCGGTTCGGCCGCTCGGCGCGGGCATCGGTGGGCGGGTGGCGCGCGGGGTTGCTCGGGTGCTCCGGCGTGCTCGGCGGCAGGGGCGGCTCGGGCGGGTCTGACTCCGGTTCTCCGATCCTGCGCATGCCGACGACGAGTGCGCATGCGCCCGCATGTCCCGTTGTCGTCCGCGTGAGCACATGGCGCGAGCAGACCCCGCTTCAGGACCAGCCGAGCGCCCGCAGTACCGCGGCGGTCACGGCGGCCAGCGCGACCACGACGATGAACGGCGCCCGCAGCACGAGCGCGACGATCGCCACGACGAGCCCGGCCGCGCGCGCGTCGAGCACCAGGTGCGTCGCGGTCGAGAACGTCTGCAGGACGACGAGCGAGGCGAGCAGGGCGGCCGGGAGCATCTCGCTGATGCGGGCGACCCGGGGCTCCTCGAGCACGGCCGGGGGGACGGTGTAGCCGGAGAACTTGAACCCGTACGCGATCGCCGACGCCACGATGACCGCGATCCACGCGGTCACGACGCGGCCCCGGTCGCATCCGGCCGGGAGGGCCGCCACCGGTCGGGCCACCACCACGCGATCACCGCGCCCACGCACGCGGCGGCGAGCACCGGGAGGCCCTGTGGGATCACGGGGATGAGTGCGGTCGTCACGATCCCGGCGACGATCGCGATGGCGACCGGTTGCCGTGCCCGCAGCCGCGGCCAGAGGAGTGCGATGAACGCGGCCGAGGCGGCGGCGTCGAGCCCGTAGCGCTTCGGATCGCCGAGCGCGGACCCCGCGAGGGCCCCGACGAGCGTCATGACGTTCCATCCGATGTACACGCCGAGGCCGGTCACCCAGAACCCCAGGCGACGGAGCGGCCGCGAGGACTGCGCGACCGCGACCGCCGTGGACTCGTCGATCGTGAGCTGGGGGACCACGATGCGACGCCACCCGCGGGGGAGCATCGTCGGACCGAGTTGGAGCCCGTAGAGCGCGTTCCGGATGCCGAGCAGGGAGGCGGCCGCGATCGCCGCCCCCGCGGTGCCGCCGCCGCCGAGGATGCCGACGAGCGCGAACTGCGACCCGCCGCTGAACAGGAGGAGCGACAGCAGGCAGGTCTGCACGACGCTGAGGCCGCTCGCCACGCTCAGCGCGCCGAAGCTCACGCCGTACAGTCCGGTCGCGACGGCGACCGAGACGCCCTGGCGGACGACGGCCCGCCGAGCGGTCGCGACGTCCGCCGTTCGCTCGGGGCCGTCGTGCTCGTCGGCGGGGGTGGGGGAGCCGTCGGTCATGCCCTCAGGATGCCGCAGGCCGGCTGCGCCCGGGCGCGCCCGCGTGTCCCAGACGCGCAGTTCCCTGTCAACCCCGGCGTCCGGGCGCCACGGCTGCGATCCTTGGATGATGGCAGAGGACGTGGTGCGACGCTCAGTGGTCGCCGGGCAGGACATCGACGATGCCCGTGCCATGTACGAGGCCGCGTACAACGGACGGCAGTTCCACATCGAGCCGACCGAGCGCGAGTTCGGGTACCGCTACACGATCGCCGGGGACGACGACGTCACGCTGCGGGGGAACCGGTTCACGGGGTCGGTCGAAGGCACCGTCCAGGTGCAGGGCGAGTACGTGGTCACGTGGATCACCGCGGGGACCGGCGCGATGGACCTCGAGGGGACCGGCGACCTCACGCCGCTCGAACCCGGGCAGCCCGTCCTGTTCACCACCGGTGGCCAGAACCGGTTCGCGTTCGCCGACTACAAGCAGAACCTCGTCCACCTCGACGGCCGGTACCTCGAGCGGGTCGCGGCGGAGGTCGAGGGCCACGACGGCGGGCCCCTGCGGTTCCGACACGGTGGCCGACTCGAGGACCACGCGCTCCAGCGGTGGACGGCGGCGGTGCGGACGGTGAACGCCGTGGGCGCGAGTGCGGACGCCAGTGCCCTGCTGCGGAGCGAGGTGAACCGCCTCGCCGCGGTGTCGCTCCTGTCGACGTTCCCACACGAGGCGACCTCCTTGCCGCCCGAGCTGCTGCTCCCGCGCCACCGACGGGTCCGCACGGCCGTCGAGTTCATCCACGCGAACGCCCATCTGCCGATCACGCTCACGGACGTCGCCGCGGCGGCGAACGTGAGCTCCCGCTCCCTGCAGCAGGCGTTCGAGCGTGCCCTGGCCACGTCGCCCACGCGGTACCTGCGGCAGGTGCGCCTGGAGCGGGTGCGGGCCGAACTGCTCGAGCAGCACCCCGAGGACGTGTCCGTCGGCGACGTCGCACGCCGATGGGGCTTCGTGCACCTCGGCCGGTTCTCGGGGGCGTACGCAGCGGCCTTCGGGGAGTACCCGCGCGAGACGCTGTACCGCTGACGGGCGGGAGGGGCGGGGCGGGCTCGCACCGTCCCTCCCGCCCGTCTTGTCAGCGTCCGATCAGGTCGTACGGCCGCGTGGTCGTGGAGACGACCGCGAGGTAGCCCCCGTCGGACAGTGCGGACGGCAGCTGGATGGTCCGCGCGGTCCGCACCGTGCTGGCGTTCCGACCCGACACCGCCAGCTCGGTGACCTGGCCCTCACCGGCGCGGGTCACGAAGACGGTCGAGCCCTCCGGGCTCGCCGCGAGGAACCGGGTGGTCGCCGCTGCGGTTCCGCTGCCCGGGGTGGGCTCGTTCGCCAGGCCCGCCAGCGCTGTGCTCCGGACGGCGCCGTTGAAGAACCCCGTGCGTGCATCGCGCGCGACGAACGCGACCCGGTCCCCGGTCGCTCCCGTCACCGCGACCGCCGCGTACTGCGTGGTCGCCGCGGTCCGACTGAACGCCCCGACTCCCAGGTCGACGCTCGTGATGTGCTCGTTCCCGGTGGACGTCGTGGTGAGGGTGACCGGCGTCCGGTCCCACGTCGTCCCGGCGGTCGTCGCGCCGGCCTGCGTGCCGACCGCGGTCGTGCCGTCGGGAGCCATGACCGGGCGGTAGCTCTCGATCGAGGGCTTCGGGTACGAGGTGAAGCCGGCGGTGGCGAAGCCGTCCCGGGTGACCTGGACCGTCTGCACCCCGACGGCGACATCGCTCCCGATGACCGTTCCGGACGCGTTCACGACGGGGCCGTGCGGGTACGCGGACAACGGGGCCTGCGCGAACGCGACCGGGTGCTGCACTCCGCGGAGGATCGGCGCGAGTGCGTAGGCGTCGAGGTGACCCCCGGCGGTGACGACGAGTCGGAGCGGGGAGCCGACGAGGAACACCTCCATCTCCTCGGTGCTGGTCCCGCTCGGGGTGCTCACGCTCGAGACCGGCAGCGTGATGGTGTGGGCTCCGCCTGTGCGGGTGTCGACCACGGTGACCTGCTGGGTCGTGGAACCGTCGAAGTCCGAACCCACGGCGACGTAGCGGTGCGAGGGATCCGTGGCGAGCCACCCGGCGCGCTCCCACTTGTCCACGATGCTCGGGATCGTCACGTGCTCGCGGATCACGGGCCTGCCGCCGGTGGTGATGTCGACGACGTCGAGCTGCGGCTTCGACTCGTCCATGAACGCGACGCGACCGTTGCCGAGCTGCAGCGTGCCCGCGTGTGTCCCGAGCTCCACGCCGTGGAGCGTGCCGGTGATCGTGCCCGAGCGGGGGTCGACGACGTAGACCGCGTCGGCGGTGTCGTCGGCAGCGATCAGCCAGGTGGAGCCGCTGCTGCTGGCTCCACGGGTGCTGTCGGTGCCGCCGTGCGTCGATGTGGCGGGGGTGGCGACCGCGGGTGACCCCGCTGCCGTGACGATGGCGAGTGCGGCGGCGACCGAGAGCAGCGCCGCGCCTCTTCGATGGATACTCATTCTGGAACCCTTCTTATTGAGAATGAGTATTATTAATAGCAGACGCCAGAGGTTCCGCTGCGGCTCCGGCGCCGAGGCTTCGTTGCGTCGATGGCGCCGGTTCAGTGGTGGCCGTGGCCGTGGTGCATGTGCTCGTGCTCGTGCGCGTGGCCCCCGTCGTCCGGGCCGCCGCCCATCATCCGCAGCATCGACCACGAGCCGCTGCGGACGAACACGACGAGCAGGACCGCCGCCACGACCAGGAACAGGATGTCCAACCAGGTGGTGTAGTTCCACGTGATCCCGGTCTCGGCGATCGCCAGGTGCCGACCGGTGGGGACGAGGCCGAGCGGCGTGAAGACGAGCTCGACGACGTACCCGGCGAGCACCATGGCGCCGTAGAGGACGCCGGTGATCCGGAGGGCGGCCGCCCAGCCGTAGTACTTCCGGTAGATCACGATGATCGGGATGATGAGCAGGTCGGCGAAGACGAAGCTCACGACGCCGCCGAAGCTGATCCCGCCGTTCCAGAGCACCGCCGCGAGCGGGACGTTCCCGACCGAGCACACGAAGCTGACCATGGCGATGACCGGTCCGATGAGCGGGTCGAGGAAGAACGCGACCGTCGGGTCACCGTGCAGGAACACCGCCTGCAGCCATGCCTTCGGCACCCAGGCCTCGAACGCCCCCGCGATGAGGAGCCCGATGACGATGTCCCGGAGCACGGCGGCCCAATCCATGACGAAGTACTGGGACACCGACGTGATGCCCGGTCGGGAGAACAGGCGTCGCCAGAACCCCTGGTCATCGGCGACCGACATGTCCATCGCCGCGTGCCCCTCCATCGAGCCGGCGAGGCCCCGGTCGGCCTGCTCCCGTGCGGCGTCGACGATGCGACCCCGCATCCAGAGTCGGAAGCCGAGCGCGACGAGCACGATCATGACCGGACCGCCGATGAACTCGGCGAGGGTGAACTGCCATCCCATGACGAACGCGAGGACGAGGCCGAGCTCGACGACGAGGTTCGTCGACGCCACCTCGAACGCGATCGCCGCGGTGAGGCTCGCGCCCTTCCGGAACAGTGCCCGGGCGAGCGCGACCGCCGCGTAGGAGCACGAGGAGGACAGTGCTCCGAACCCCGTCGCCACCGCGATGGCACGCGGGGAGTCGTCGTGCATGAGCCGGGTGATGCGTTCGGTCCTGACCGCGGCCTGGATCACACCCGACAGGGCGAACCCGAGCACGAGGGGCCAGAGGATCGTCCACGCCATCGTCCCGGCCGCCGCCAGGGCGGCGCCGATCGCCTGCAGGATCATCATGATGGCAGGGTACCCCCTGGGGGTAACCGAGACCAGATGGTTCGCCTGTGACGCGGTTCACCCCGGGGTCACGGACCTGAGTGTCGGATGGACGTCGTTGCACTCCGTGCATCGGTGCACCTAGTGTCTCCGGAGTGACCACGGGGACCAGCATCGACCGACGGGCCGTGCTCAAGGCCCGGCACCGGGCGGCGATCCTCGACGCTGCTCGCGCACTGACCGCCGAACGGGGCGGCCCCCGGTTCAGCGTCGACGAGCTCGCCGCCCGAGCCGACGTCGCGCGCCGCACGGTGTTCAACCACTTCTCGTCGATCGACGAGGTCGTCCTCACCCTCTGCGGCGAGCTGCTCACCGTCGTCCTCGACGACTTCGTGGCGACGGCCACCGCGACGCCCATCGGCAACGGCGACCGGGCCTCCATGTTCGACGAGATCGCCGAGTGGTTACGCGTCGCGGACCTGCCGACCGCGATCTCGTCGATCGTGCGCGTGCTCGGTGAGCCGCCCGAGGAGGACCGCCGCGGCCGTCTGCTCATCGACGAGGCCTTCGACCGGTCGACCGCCGTCCTCGTCGACGAGGTCCGTCGCCGCAACCCGTCGGCCGACCCCCTCGACGCCGAACTCCTCGTGACCTCGCTCATGAACGGCGTCGTCGTGATCTCGAAGCACTGGGTCCTCCGCACGGGTGCGAGCACTGACGGCGACGGCCGCGCACAGTGGGACGCGTTGCTCGGCCGACTCATCGACAGCGTCCGCAGCGGCTACATGCCCCAGCACTGACCACGAGGGGTCCACCGGCGTACCCCGATCCCAGCAGCAGCACCACCACCGCACAGAAAGGAACGGGGCACCAGCATGGCCGGTCTCCTCTACCGCCTCGGACGCTTCGCCGCGCGCCGACACTGGTCCGTCGTCGTCGCCTGGATCGTGATCCTGGCGCTCGCCGGGGTCGGGTACAGCCTGTTCGCCGGGACGATCTCGTCCTCGATCACCATCCCGGGGACGGCGACGAGCAAGGTGACCGACGAGCTCGCCAAGAAGTTCAAGTCCGCCAGCGGGGGCAGCGGCACGATCGTCTTCCAGACGACGAGCGGCGACGCGTTCACGGCCGACCAGAAGTCCGGCATCAAGTCCTTCCTGTCGACGATCGACGGGTACAAGGGCGTCCGGGCGACCACGAACCCGTTCACGACGCAGCAGCAGCTGGCCGACCAGCGCCAGCAGGTGCAGGACGGCAAGCAGAAGATCGTCACGGGCAAGCAGCAGCTCGCCGACGCGCAGGCGCAGATCGACGCGGGCCAGCAGCAGCTCGCCGCGGGACAGCAGCAGATCGACGCCGCACAGCAGCAGCTCGACCAACAGAAGGCGCAGGCCCAGGCTGCCGGTCAGCTCGCGGCGGTGCAGGCGCAGCTCACGGCCGGTCAGGCGCAGATCGACGCGAACCAGCAGAAACTCGACGCGAGCAAGGCGACGCTGGCGACCAACCAGCAGAAGGTCGACGCGAACCGGAAGAAGCTCCAGCAGAACGAGACGAAGCTCGACCTGAGCTCGCAGTTGCTCGACCTGTCGAAGAACATCCGCTTCGTGTCGTCGAACGGCAGTGCCGCGGTGGGCACGGTGTCGTTCCAGAAGGCGACGATCGCGGTGCCGCAGACGCTGAAGAACAAGATCGTCGACAAGTCGGAGCACGCCGGCATCGACGGCGTGCGGGTCTACCCGTCGAACGACATCGCGCAGGGCGTCCCGAGCATCCTCGGCCCCGGTGAGGTCGTCGGCATCGTCATCGCCGCGATCGTGCTGCTCGTCATGCTCGGCACGGTCATCGGCGCCGCGCTGCCGCTCGTCAGCGCGATCCTCGGAGTGGGCGTCGCCACGCTCGGTGCGATGTCGTTCTCGGGCCTCGTCGAGTTCATCTCGGTGACGCCGGTGCTCGGGGTGATGCTCGGTCTGGCCGTCGGCATCGACTACTCGCTGTTCATCCTCAACCGGCACCGGTCCCAGCTGAAGCAGGGCATGGAGCTGCACCAGTCGATCGGGCTGGCGAACGGCACCTCGGGCAACGCAGTCGTGTTCGCGGGGTCGACGGTGATCGTCGCGCTCCTCGCGCTCAACATCACGGGCATCCCGTTCCTCGGGCTCATGGGCACGGTCGGCGCCGTCGCGGTGGCGGTCGCGATCCTCGTGGCCATCAGCTTCACGCCCGCGATGCTGAGCCTCGTCGGCTTCCGCATCCTCCGTCGGAAGGAGCGCGCGGCGATCGGGCGCACCGGCTCGGTGCGGATCCCGAACAAGCCCATGGCGACCTGGCGCGCGATCGTCACCCTCGTGGCCGGCGTCGCGGTGCTCGGGGTCGTCGCCCTGCCCGCCATGCACATGCGCCTCGGGCTCCCGACGGGTGCCGCCGAGGCCACCGACTCGAGCCAGTACAAGGCGTACAAGGTGCTCGAGCGCGAGTTCGGTGCCGGTCAGAACGGCCCGATCCTCGTCGTCGCCGACCTGCCGCACAAGGCGACCGGCAACGACCTGCTCCGGCAGGAGGTCGCGATCGGGCAGAAGATCGCCGACCAGGGTCACGTGCACGCCGTCGCACCGATCGGGGCGTCGTCGGACGGGACCGTGATCGCGTTCCAGGTGCAGCCCACGGGCGGACCCTCGAGCGTGTCCACGGAGAACCTCGTACACGATCTCCGCGACCTGTCGCCGGTCAAGGCCGACGGGGGGAACGTGCACCTCGGTGTCGCCGGCAACGCGAGCGCGAACATCGACGTCTCCGAGAAGCTCGCGGACGTCCTGCCGCTCTACCTCGTCGTGGTCGTCGGACTCTCGCTCATCATCCTCATCATCGTGTTCCGGTCGTTCCTCGTGCCGCTCACCGCCACCGCGGGCTTCGTGCTCTCGCTCCTGGCGGCGTTCGGTGGCCTGACCGCGATCTACCAGTGGGGCTGGCTCAGCCAGGTGTTCGGTGTGCACGACCCGGCGCCGATCCTGAGCTTCCTGCCGGTGATCGAGGTGGGCGTGCTGTTCGGGCTCGCGATGGACTACCAGTTGTTCCTCGTGTCGGGCATGCGCGAGGCGTACGCCCACGGGGCCCCGGCGAAGATCGCGGTGCAGCGGGGCGTCCACGCGGGCCGGGCGGTCGTCACCGCGGCGGCGATCATCATGATCTCGGTGTTCTCCGGCTTCATCTTCTCGGAGTCCTCCACGATCCGACCGATCGGGTTCGGGCTGGCGTTCGGGGTGCTCGTGGACGCGTTCATCGTCCGCCTGCTGCTCATCCCGGCGTCCATGCACCTGCTCGGGCGCGCGGCCTGGTGGTTCCCGAAGTGGCTCGACCGGATCGTGCCGGACGTCGACGTCGAGGGTGCGAAGCTCGAGCGGGGCATGCCCTCCCGCGGGGACGACACCCACGCGGAGCACGGCCACCACGCGGCGCCCGTGGTCGAGGACGCCGCTCCGGCGGTCGCCCACCACGAGCACCCGGAGCACCGCGCCTGACCGCGTCCGCTCGCGCCTGAGGGGCGCCCGCATCACCAACCCGGGAGGCGGGACCTGCGTCGAGCACGCGGGTCCCGCCTCCCGTCCGTCGCGGCCCGCGAACGCGGGGTGCAGTGCTTGCACTATTGCGGGTTGTGCAAAGCTGCGGCAGGTGTAAAGTTGCATGCACTGCAAGGTTGTATGCCACCGTCGGCACCCCGACGAGGTCGGCTCCCTGCAGGCGACGCACGCATCTCCACACCCATCCGAAGGACCGCAATGTCAACCGCCTCCGCTCCCGCGCAGGTCCGGCGCAGTGCTCCAGGATCGGCGCCCGCATCGGGCTCGCCGATCATGAGCCACCGCCAGATCCTGCTCGTCATCTACGGCCTCATGGCCGGCATGTTCCTCTCGTCCCTCGACCAGACGATCGTCGGGACCGCCATCCGCACCATCGGTGACGACCTGCACGGTCTCAACGAGCAGGCGTGGGTGACCACCGCGTACCTCATCACCTCGACGATCACCACGCCGATCTACGGCAAGCTCTCGGACCTGTTCGGGCGCCGCCCGCTGTACATCTTCGGCATCTCGGTGTTCGTCGTCGGGTCGCTGCTGTCGTCCTTCTCGACCTCGATGCTCATGCTCGCCGCCTTCCGCGCGTTCCAGGGCATCGGTGCGGGCGCGCTCATGTCGCTGCCCCTCGCGATCATGGGCGACATCCTCGCGCCCCGTGAGCGCGCGAAGTACCAGGGGTACTTCCTGGCCGTGTTCGGCATCTCGTCGGTCATCGGCCCGCTCGTCGGCGGTCTGTTCTCGGGCGCCGCGCAGATCCTGTTCATCACGGGCTGGCGCTGGGTGTTCCTGGTGAACGTCCCGATCGGCATCGCGGCGTTGCTCATGGTCATCGCGTTCCTGCACCTGCCGAAGACCGGCGAGAAGCGCACGCCGCGCATCGACTGGTGGGGTGCGACCTCGGTCATCGTGACCCTCGCGCCGCTCCTGCTCGTCGCCGAGGAGGGCCGCGACTGGGGCTGGGGTTCCGCCGGCGCGATCACCTGCTACGCCGTGGGCGTCGCCGGACTGGTCGGGTTCCTGGTCGTCGAGACCCTCATGAAGGACGACGCGATCATCCCGCTCAAGCTGTTCCGCTCGGGCGTGTTCTCGATGGCGACCGTCATGGGCTTCCTCGTCGGGTTCGCGATGTTCGGCGCCATGCTGACCATCCCGTTGTACCTGCAGATCGTCACCGGGCTGTCCCCGACGGCGTCCGGCTTCGCCACGCTGCCGATGATCGGTGGCCTCATGATCGCGTCGATCGTGTCCGGCCAGATCGTGTCCCGCACCGGCAGGTACCGGATCTTCCCGGTCACCGGCACCGCGTTCACCGCCGTCGGCTTCGTCGTCCTGACGTTCATGACGATCGACAAGCCGCTCTGGTTCCTCATGATCGGCATGTTCTTCATCGGTCTCGGCCTCGGCCAGCTCATGCAGACCATCACGCTCGCCAGCCAGAACTCGGTCGAGCCCCGGGACATGGGTGTCGCCACGAGCTCGGCGACGTTCTTCCGGCAGATCGGTGGAACGCTCGGCACGGCCGTGCTCCTGTCGGTGCTGTTCTCCCTCATGCCGACGAACATCGTGACCGCGATGTCGGACAAGACGGACCTGTCGAGTGGCCTGAACGCCGCCCTGACCCCCTCGGTCGCGAACGCGTCGGAGAACAAGGGCGTGATGAAGCAGATCTGGACCCCGATCGTCACCCCGATCAGGAGCAAGCTCCAGGACGCGCTCGACCAGGGGACGACCGCCGCCAAGGCCGCCGCGGACAAGGCAGTCACCCAGCAGGTGACGGCCGCCGTCCAGCAGCAGGTCACCGCCGGCACCGTCCCGGCAGCGGCCGCGCAGACCGTCATCCAGCAGCAGGTCGCCGCCGCCGAACCGGCCGCCGAGCAGCAGGCCCTGGCGGCTGCCGCGAAGCAGGCGCACGCCTCGGTGTCGAACGGTCGGCTGACGATCGACTACAGCGATGCCAGTCAGCGGAAGCACGTCGTGAACGAGGTCGCACCGGCCATCGCGAAGCAGTTGCGGAAGGGCACGTCGGGCTCGAGCAGTTCCGCGAGCGAGACGAGCGACACGTCGTACCTCAACGGCGCGGACGCGCGGCTCACCAAGCCCTTCATGACCGGCTTCAACGCCTCGGCCGTGTCGATCTACTGGGTCGGCCTCGGCGTGATCCTGCTCGCGTTCGTCCTCAGCTGGTTCTTCAAGGTGCCGCCGCTGCGGCAGCGGTCCGCACTGCAGGAGCAGGCCGACAAGGACCAGACGGCCGACGACCTCGAGGTGGAGGCCGTGCGCGCGGCCGACCTCACCGGCTCGTTGACCGCCCCCGCGACCGGATCGATCCCGGTCTCCAAGTAGGGCAGGACCGCGGCGCCGTCGCCGTCCGACAGGACGGGGACGGCGCCGCACGGATCCGGCGCGACCGCTGCCGGACGACCACGACCACCAGGACGGAGACGACGTGGACACCAGCGCCACGCTCGACACGGCCGCGATCGACATCGCGGGCGTCGACCCCGAGTCATCCACGCTCCGGGCCCGCAAGAAGCGGCAGACCCGCGGGCACATCCAGGACGCCGCACGCCGCCTGACCGCCGAGCACGGCCTCCATGGCGTGACGATCGACGCGATCTGCGCCGAAGCCGGTGTCTCGACCCGCACGTTCTTCAACTACTTCCCGTCGAAGTCCGCCGCCGCACTCGGGCTGCCGGACCTCCGGATCGACGATGCCCAGCGGGCACGGTTCGCCGCTGGGGAACCCGACGCCCTCGTGTCCGACCTCTGCGCTCTCGTCGCGCACGTCGTCGCCGAGACCGGCGCCTCACCGCACGAGAAGGCCGTCATGAAGGACCTCATCACCGAGCAGCCCGAGCTCATGCCGGCCGTGCTCAAGTGGATGGCGGACCTGCGGAAGGACCTCGTCGCGATCGCCGCCGGTCGCGTGCCCGAACGGACCGCTCGACTCGCGGTGACCCTCGTGCTCGGAGCGCTGCTCGAGGCCGTCCACCAGGGCGGCAGCACCACCGATCCGGACTTCGCCGACCGGATCGCCGCGACCGTCGCCGAGATCGGGGCCCTCGCCTCCTGACCGTCGGACCCGACATGCGCCAGCATGGAGCGGACGGGTGCGTCGCGCCCGTGCGTTCGAAGGAGAACCCGTGCCGCTGACCGACCTCGTCCCCGATCCCGGCGCCGTCGAGCGCATCGCCACGGGGAGCACCTGGGCCGAGGGCCCCGTGTGGATCCCGGCGTCGCGGACCCTCCGCTGGTCCGACATCCCCGGCGACCGCATCATGCAGTGGCACGCCGACGACGGCACCACGAGCGTGTACGCCGACCGCGTCGAGTTCACGAACGGCCGGACGCTCGACCGGGACGGCAGCGTCGTGCAGTGCTCCCACGGCCGGCGACGCGTCGAGCGGGACCGCGACGGCGTCGTCGAACCGATCGTGGCGAGCTGGGACGGTGTCCGGTTCAACTCCCCGAACGACGTGGTCGTCGCACCCGACGGCACGATCTGGTTCACCGACCCCGACTACGGGATCACGCAGTCGCGTGAGGGCCACGCCGGGTACCTGGAGTACGGGGACCACGCGGTGTTCCGGTTCGACCCCGCGACCGGCCGGGTCCGCCCGGTCGTGCTCGACGTGGAGGAGCCGAACGGGTTGGCGTTCTCACCCGACGGGACGACGCTCTACGTTGCCGATTCGTCCGCATCCGAGGGCTCGGACGTCGGGAACCGGTGGATCCGGGCGTACGACGTCGTGGATGGCATCCGGTGCAACAACGGCCGCGTCTTCGCCCAGTTCGCGGTCGACGAGGGCGTCCCCGACGGCATCCGCGTCGACGAGGACGGGAACGTGTGGAGCTCGAGCGCGCAGGGCGTCATCGTCGTCGCACCCTCGGGGGACCGGATCGGGACCGTGCCCGTCCCCGAGGTCGTCGCGAACCTCTGCTTCGGGGGCGACGACGGCACGACGCTGTTCATCGCGGCGACGACGTCGATCTACCGTGTCGCGACCACGGCGCGGGACGCCCACGGGATCGCCCTCCGCCGGTGAGCGGGAGCGCGGCACCGGGTCCGGCGGTACCGGGTCCGGCGGTACCGGGTCCGGCGGCACCGGGCTCGGCGGTGCTCGTCGTCCCGGATGTCGCGGCGTGGCGCGCCTGGCTCGACGCCCACGAGGACGACCCCGACGGCGTGTGGCTCGTGCTCGCGAAGAAGGGCACGGTCGACCCGACCTCGCTGACGTACGACCAGGCCCTCGACGAGGCCCTGTGCAGCGGCTGGATCGACGGGCAGAAGCGGGGGAACGACGCCGCCACGTTCCTCCAGCGGTTCACGCCGCGGCGCCGGACGTCGCTGTGGTCGCAGCGGAACATCGGGCTCGTCGCGGCCCTGACGGCGCAGGGGCGGATGCGACCGCGTGGCCAGGCGGAGGTCGACCGTGCCCAGGCCGACGGGCGATGGGCCAGCGCGTACGCCGGTTCAGCGGCGATCGCCGAGCCGGAGGACCTGACGGCGGCGCTCGCGGCATCGCCCGCGGCGGCCGAGCGCTTCGCGACGCTGAATCGGCAGAACCGGTACGCGGTGCTGCACCGGATCACGACGGCGCCGAGTCCGACGGCCCGGGCGAACCGCCTGGCGAAGCTCGTCGCGATGCTCGAGCGCGGGGAGACGCCCTACCCGCAGTAGCCAGGGTCCCGGACGGCGGCGCATCTGCGCACGGCGACGACAAGTGCGCACGCGCCCGCATGCGCACTTGTCGTCCGCATGCGCACCCGCCCGCACCCGGCCGCGTGCGCACCCGCCCGCTCGTCAGCCGAGCAGCACCCGCGCCGCCGGTGACGGTTCGCCCGACGGCAGCAGGAGTCCCCGCGGCCCACGGACCTCGAACAGGGTGACCGAGGCGACCCCCGGGACACTCAGCGCCGCGATCGACGCCGCCAGCCAGTCCGCGACCGCGGGGGCGTGCTGACGTGGATCGGTGGCGTTCGGGACGGACTCGGGACCGTATCCGGCCTCGATGTCCGCGGTGGCGCCGGCCGAACGGGGTGACGTCGCCACGGCGTTGAACCGCGGGCGCAACGTCACCGGCCCGACGTGCAGCGGCCGGCCGGACGCGAGCGCGAGGGCGTCGCGGACGACGGTGGCCTGCACGCCGAGCGACTCGACGACCTGCTGTCGGCTCCGGTCGTGCATCTGCGGCGTGATGCTGAACGTCAGGGGACCGTCCCAGTCGTCGAGGACGGCGACGGACCGGTTCAGCTCGGTGAAGTGCGCGCGGGTGCCGGCGACGACCTCGATCCCGGTGGCCCGGGCGAGGTCGGTGAGCGCCGCTTGGAGCGCCGGGGTGGTGAGGTGCCGATCCGGGGTGAACGCCCCGACCCGGACGACGGGACCGAGTCCGGCGGCGACGTCCGCGGCGACCGCGATCGCCTCCGCGTCGTCGGTCACGAACCGGATGTCGAGTCCGGCGCCGTCGGCCTCCCGCGCGGCGGATGCGAGCGCGGCGCGCCACTGCGGGCCGTCGAGCTCGGCCTCGACGAGGACGGGCAGACCGAAGGGCGAGGGGGTGTCACCGAGGAGGGCGCGTGGCGCACTGCTCGCGAGCACCTGCAGCGTGGGCCGGTGTGCGACCGCGCCCGCCTGGGACCCCGTCACCGGGACGGCCTGGAGGGACGGCTCGGCTCCGGCGGCCGAGCGCAGGTCCGGCGTCGGCACGGGAGCCGGCGCGACCGACGCCGAGGAGACCACGGCGGACGGAGCGACCTCGGACACGCGAAGCTCGAGGGACTGCTCGACGGTGTCCCGGGCGGCGAGGGCGACGGGGAACGGCTCGGCGAGGGGCGTCGAGTACGTCTTGTACGAGGCGTCGGTCCAGTTGCGCTGGTCCTCCATCTCGAACACTTCGCCGTGGAGGTCGAGCGCACACGCCAGGCCCTCGGTCCGCCACCCGTAGCCGGCGACGTCGAGCGCGGGCTGGTGCGGGGCGATCACGTCCGGGAACGCCGTCGCGGTCGGAGCGATCCCGGCGCCCGCCTGCCGGACGGTCAGCGCCGTGCCCGCGAGCGTCGGTGGGTGGAGCACGACGAGCCCGATCCGGTTCCGGCGGAAGGGTCCGCTCAGGTGCGCGGTCGCGTGGACGCCGAGCCGCGCCTCCCGGCCGTCGCCCGCGTCGTCGAGCGCGACGACCAGGCGGTACCGGAGCACCTCGTGGTCGCCGTACCCGGCGACGGCGTCGATCGTGACGGTACCGGCGGCCGTCGTGGTCGTCAGGACCACGTCGTCGGCGGTCGCCCAGTCGTGGTCGCGGACGACGAACCGGACGGCGCGCAGGACGAGCCGGTCGGCGTACCGGACGTCGGCGAGTTCGGTGCCCCGGAGCATGAGCGACCAGCGCCCGACCGCGACCGGGACGTCCTCGGAGCCGTCGTCCTGCCAGGCGGCCGCACTCGTCGGGACGCTCACGCGGCCAGCTCCTCCAGCTCCTTGCCGGACTCGATGTGCGGCAGGAAGAACGTCGACACGGCCTGCGCGGCACCGAGCCCGACGGCGATGACGATCCACACCGTGGTGAGGGGCAGCGTCGCGGTGAGCGCACCCCAGAGCACGCTCCCGAGCATGAACCCGCCGACGAGCATGGCGCTCATCCACCCGACGGCGAGGGCGCGGACGCGGGTCGGGAACACCTCGGCCTGGTAGGTGTAGCCGACGCCGGACCACGTGCCGTTCGATGCCTGGTAGAGCAGGAACAGCAGGACCGCGACGACGATGACGTTCTGGAACACGAGCACACCCGTCGCCAGGAACGGAATGGCGACGGCGGACCAGACGAGCACCGACTTGCGGCCGAAGCGCTCGCCGATGAACCCGCCGAACAGGTAGAACGCGACGCCGACGGCACCGGCGACGAGGAGCAGGACGGCGACCTGGTCACTCGTCCATCCCTTGACGTTCGTCATCCAGTAGCTGATGTAGTTGTTGCTCGCGACGTACGCCATCGCGTAGAGCAGCCAGGTGATCGACAGGCGGATGATCCGGCTGCGGACGACTCCGGGAACGGCGAAGAGCTGTTTGAACGACCCCTTCTCGAGGTCGGCGAGGTCGACGTGCCGCTCCGCCTGCAGGCGCGTGATCGTCGGCGAGTCGTTCGTCTTGACGGCCACGCGGAGCGCCTTGAGGTGCAGGAACCGGTCGGACTCGCGGATCCGGGTCCGGGCGATCGCGACGAGGATGAGCGGGATGATGCCGAACAGGAACACCGCGCGCCAGCCGAACTGACCGACGATGAGGTACATGCCGGACGCCATGAACACGCCGACGGTGTAGCCGGACTGCACGATCGAGTAGAGGAACCCGCGGCGCTGCGAGGGCACCTGCTCGTTGACCAGCGTGACGGACACGGCGAGCTCGGCGTTCGCGAACCCCGAGGCGAGGGCACGGACGATGACGAGCTGCGTGAAGTCCTGCACGAAGAACGTCAGGCCGGTGAACACGCCGGCCGCGACGAGGCACACCACCCACGCGAACTTCCGGCCGCGGCTGTCCATGATCCAGCCGACGAACAACGCGAGCACGAACTCGGCGCCGTAGATGAAGAAGCCCATGACGCCGAGCTGCGAGGACGAGATCCCGAGGTCCTTCGCGATGTCGGACAGCGTCAGGGTGAGGAGGTTCGTGTCGTACGAGGCGAGCGCCCATCCGAGGAGCGCCACCACCACGAGGTAGATGACGTAGCGGCGTTCACGGACCGCGGGGTCGAGCGATCTGATGGCCTGGGTCAGCGAGGGTCTCGTCGGTGATTCGGGCATCGTTGCCACCTTGGTCGTCGTCGGGGAATGGGACGACGGCAGTTCTACCACTGGTCAACCGGTTACACAATTAGGAGGCGGTGCGCTCCGGCTCCTCGGTGGCCAGGATCCGCGCGCTCGCCGTGTCCATGTGCGTGCCCATCGCGCGCTCCGTCCCGGCCGCGTCGCGCGAGCGCATCGCCTCGAACACGCGGCGGTGCTCCTCGTACGCGGCCTCGGCGCCCGCGACGGTCCGCACGCCGCGGTCGACCCACACGCGCAGGAGGGAGCGGAGGCTCTGGAGCAGGTCAGCGAGGACCTCGTTGCCCGCGATCCGGGCGATGTGCACGTGGAACCGGACGTCGGCGTCGATGAACGCCTCGGCGTCGTCGAGGTGTCGGCCCTGGCGGTCGAGGTACTCCTCGAGCCGGTCGAGTTCCGCGTCGGTGGCGCGGACGGCGGCGAGGGTGGCGGCGGTGCGCTCCAACGAGGACCGGATCTCGAGGAGCTCCTGCGTGCGGTTCGACGCGAGCATGAGTCCCCAGCTCAGCGTCGTCGGCAGGAGGTCCGAGGTCCCGCCCTGCAGGTAGGTCCCGGAACCGGGGCGGATCTGCACGATGCCGAGGATCTCGAGCGCCGCGAGGGCCTCACGCACCGCCGATCGGCCCACCCCGATGCGCTCGGCGAGGATCCGCTCGCTCGGCAGTCGGGACCCCGGTGCGAGGTCCCCGGCCGTCAGGAGCTGCACGAGCTGGTGCGCGACGACGGACGCGGGCGAACCGGTCGGCACGGACTCGAGCTCGAGCCGGATGTTGAGGGGGTCGTTCTCGCTGAACGCGGGCATGGCAGGAGCGTACCCGGGGCACCGGGACGCGACGAGAACTGGTCAACCGGTTGACAGAAGGAGAACGGACCGCGCACACTGGACCCGTCGCGCCGACCGAGCGCGTCGATCCAACCCAGCAGGAGTCATCGTGGACATCCCCGCCACCCGAGGCGTACCGACCTCGAGCGTCGAGCAGTCGACCGTCCGGAAGATCTCGATCCGCATCGTGCCGTTCGTGGCACTCATGTTCTTCATCAACTTCCTCGACCGCACCGCGATCTCGTTCGCAGCACCGAACGGTCTGGAGTCCGACCTCGCCCTGACCGCCGCCCAGTTCGGGTTCGCGTCGGGCGTGTTCTTCATCGGCTACATCGTGCTCGAGGTGCCGTCGAACCTCGCACTCCACAAGTTCGGCGCCCGCATCTGGCTCGCCCGCATCATGATCACCTGGGGCATCGTGTCGCTCCTGTTCGTGTGGGTGCAGAACTACGAGCAGCTCCTCGGGCTCCGGTTCCTCCTCGGCGTCGCCGAGGCCGGGTTCTTCCCGGGCGCGATCCTGTTCCTGTCGACGTGGGTGCCCGCCCGCCACCGCGGCAAGATGCTCGCGCTGTTCTACCTCGCGCAGCCGCTGACGACGGTGATCGGCTCCCCGCTGGCCGGGTGGCTCATGGGGCAGGACGGCATGCTCGGCCTGGCCGGGTGGCGGTTCATGTTCCTCGGCGTCTCGATCCCCGCGATCGTCGTCGGCATCCTGTGCCTGTTCGTGCTCAAGGACCGTCCGGCCGACGCGCGGTGGCTCGACGACGAGGAGAAGGCGTGGCTCGTCGATGCCCTCGCCCGGGAGAACCGCGGCAAGGTCGGCAGTGACACCGCCACGGGTGGTCTCCGCGCCGCGCTCACGAGCGGTCGCGTCTGGATGCTCAGCTTCGTGTACTTCGGGTTCATCTACGGCCTGTACGCGCTGTCGTTCTTCCTGCCGACGATCATCGACGGGTTCCAGGAGCAGTTCGGGACGACGTTCGGCCTGTTCGAGAAGGGCCTCATCACCGCGATCCCGTACGTGCCCGCCGCGATCGCCCTGTACTTCTGGTCGCGTGATGCGTTCCGCCGGGGCGTGAAGACCTGGCACATCGCCGTCCCGGCGCTCATCGGCGGGATCAGCATCCCGCTCGCGCTCCTCATGACGAGCCCCGCCGCGACCATCGC
Source organism: Curtobacterium sp. MCBD17_034 (assembly GCF_003234515.1). Lineage (NCBI taxonomy): Bacteria > Bacillati > Actinomycetota > Actinomycetes > Micrococcales > Microbacteriaceae > Curtobacterium > Curtobacterium sp. MCBD17_034. The sequence continues at coordinate 22,935 of NZ_QKTN01000014.1, forward strand.
CGTGATCGCGGTCACCGCCATGGCGATCTTCGCCGCGTTGCCGAACTTCTGGACCGTGCCGACGCAGTTCCTCTCCGGAGCCGCCGCGGCTGCCGGCGTGGCGCTCATCAACACGATGGGCAACCTCGCCGGGTTCGCCGCCCCCTACGTCACCGGTGCGGTGCACGACTGGACGGACGGCTACCAGATCCCGATGGTCATCGTCGGGTTCTTCATGGTGCTCTCCGCGGTGCTCATGGTGATCGTCGCCCGCGGCCGCAGGGGTGCCGGCACCGGCACCGGTGCGACCCGGACCGTCGGCACCCGAGCCGCGGAGGCCGCGATCGCGACGGAGGCCGGCGCATGACCCGCCTGTACAACGACCCGGCGGACTTCGCCGACGAGATGGTCGACGGGTTCGTCGCCGCGAACCAGCGCTGGGTGCGACGCGTGCAGGGCGGTGTCGCGCGCGCGACCACGAGCCCCGATGGCACCGTCGCGGTCGTCATCGGCGGCGGCTCCGGCCACTACCCCGCCTTCGGCGGTCTCGTCGGTCACGGCATCGCTGCGGGCGCCGCCATGGGCAACCTGTTCGCGAGTCCCTCCGCCCAGCAGGTCACCGCGGTCGCCAAGGCGGCCGAGCACGGCGGCGGCGTCCTCCTGACGTACGGCAACTACGCCGGCGACGTCCTCAACTTCGACGCCGCGGCCCGCGCGCTCGAGGCCGCGGGGATCCCCGTCCGCAGCGTCCCCGTCACCGACGACGTCGCCAGCGCCTCCACCGCCGAGCGCCACAAGCGCCGCGGGATCGCCGGGGACCTCTGCGTGTTCAAGACCGCCGGGGCCGCCGCCGAACGCGGGGACGACCTCGACACCGTCACCGCGATCGCGGAGCGTGCGAACGGCCGCACCCGGTCGTTCGGCGTCGCGTTCTCGGGCTGCTCCCTCCCGGGTGCCGACGAGCCGCTGTTCACCGTGCCCGAGGGACGGATGGCCATCGGCATGGGGATCCACGGCGAGCGGGGCATCGACGAAGCCGACGTCCCGACGGCCGACGGCCTCGCCGACCTGCTGGTGTCGCGCCTCCTGGCCGAGCTGCCGGACGACGTGCCCACCGCGGACGGCGCGCACGTCGTCGCGGTCCTCAACGGCCTCGGCTCCGTCAAGTACGAGGAACTGTTCGTCGTGTTCAACCGCGTGCAGCGCCTCCTCGCGGACGCGGGAGCCGTGCTCGTCGAACCCGAGGTCGGCGAGCTCGTCACGAGCTTCGACATGGCCGGCGTCTCCCTCACGCTGTTCTGGCCCGACGCCGAGCTCGAGGAGCTGTGGGCAGCACCCGCCGACACCCCCGCGTACCGCAAGGGCGCCGCCGTCGCGGAGGCCCGCCTCGACCCCGCCGCGCTCACCGCCGACACCGCGACCACGATCCCGGACGCGACCGACGTGTCCCGCGAGTCCGCCGTGCGCGTCGCCGCCGCGGTCCACGCCACCCGCGCCGTCGTCGACGAGCACGTCGACGAGCTCGGGCGGATCGACGCGGTCGCCGGCGACGGGGACCACGGCATCGGCATGCAGCGCGGGTCGGGTGCCGCCGACGCCGCCGCGCAGGACGCGGTCGACCGCGGAGCGGGCGCCGGGACCGTCCTCGCGATCGCGGGAGACGCCTGGTCCGACAAGGCCGGCGGCACGTCCGGCGCGATCTGGGGCGCCGCTCTGGAGGCCCTCGGTCGCGTCCTCGGCGATACCGACCGGCCCGACGCCGCAATGGTCGCGCGCGGCGTCCACGCCGCCACCGAGGCCGTGCTCGCATTCGGTGCGACCGTCGGCGACAAGACGATGGTCGACGCGCTCGTGCCGTTCGACACGGTGCTCACCGACCGCGTCACCGCCGGGGACGACCTGCCCGTGGCCTGGGCCGCCGCATCCGCCGCCGCACGGGGCGCCGCCGACGGCACCGCGGAACTCCTCCCGAGGATGGGCCGCGCACGCACGCACGCCGAGCACGCCGTCGGCACCCCCGACGCGGGCGCCGTGTCGTTCGCACTCATCACCGAGGCCGTCCTCGCCACCCTGTCCGTCCCGGCCTGAGTCCACCGGACCGCAGCCGACGCCACCGACCCACACCGAGCCTCCAGGAGGAAGCAGCATGAGCGACACGTTCCGTCTCGTCGTCGGATCCGACGACGCCGGGTTCGACTACAAGGAGATCATCAAGCGGGACCTCGAGGCGGACTCGCGGGTCGCGAGTGTGGTGGACGTCGGGGTCGACGCCGACGGGCACACCGCGTACCCGCACGTCGCGGTCGACGCCGCGCGTATGGTCGCGGCCGGGGACGCCGACCGGGCGATCCTCATCTGCGGCACCGGGCTGGGTGTGGCGATCAGCGCGAACAAGGTCCCGGGGATCCGGGCGGTGACGGCGCACGACTCGTTCAGCGTCGAGCGGAGCATCCTATCGAACGACGCGCAGGTGCTGTGCATGGGGCAGCGGGTGATCGGTGTCGAGCTGGCGCGTCGGTTGGCGAAGGAGTGGTTGGGCTACACGTTCGACACGGCGTCAGCGTCGGCGGAGAAGGTCGCCGCGATCTGCCAGTACGACGGGTCGGCGCCCGTGGGCGTCGACGACACGGCCGGGGACCAGGGCGTCGCTGCGGACCACGCCGTCGCCGCGACCGACGCGGACCTCGCGGGCTCGGACGCCGTCTGATGCTCACGGCCACGGCGGCTCCCGCGCTGACCATCGGGGTGTCGCTGAAGTTGTACTTCGGTCATGCCCGGACGATCGCGTGGACGCGTGCCGTGGCCGACATCGCACGCGCGCACGAGGCCGTGACCTCCGGCGCGGTCGACCTGTTCGTGATCCCGACGTTCCCGTCGCTCGTCCCCGCGCGGACCGAGCTCGAGGGCACCCGCGTGCACCTCGGGGCCCAGGACCTCGCATGGGCCGACAAGGGCGCGTTCACCGGTGAGGTGTCCGGCGCCGAGCTCGCCGAGATCGGTGTCGACCTCGTCGAGATCGCCCACGCGGAGCGCCGCCGACTGTTCCACGAGGACGACGCGGTGATCGCGGGCAAGGTGCACGCCGCCTTCCGCAACCACCTCACCCCGCTCATCTGCGTCGGCGAGGCCGAGGCCGGCGACGGTTCGCCCGCGGCCCTCGCCGCCGCCGTTGCCGACGTCACCGGGCAGCTCGACCGCGCCCTCGCCACGGCGACCAGCGACCACCTCGTGGGACCGGTGATCGTGGCCTACGAACCCGTCTGGGCGATCGGCGCGCCCGCCCCCGCGCCGGACGACCACATCGTCACCGTGCTCGACGGCATCGCCCGGCACGTCGCCGACCGTCCGGAGCTCGCCGGGTCGCGGGTGATCTACGGCGGGTCGGCCGGACCGGGGCTGCTCACGCGCGGTGCCGGACGCATCGGCGGGCTGTTCCTCGGCCGCTTCGCACACGACCCGGCGGCGATCGCCACGATCCTCGACGAAGCGGTCTCGCTCGGCGGTGCCGGGGCCGATGGGGCCGCGGCGCGCGGCGAGGCCGAGGTTCCCGACGCCCGCAGCGCGGAGGTCGACGCATGACGAGCCTCCTCGGCCTGTCCACCTACGCGTACTTCTGGCGCATGTCCGACCGGGTGCCGGCACCGATGTCGCTCGACGACGCGATGCGCGACGCAGCCGGGTACGAGGGCGTCGACCTGTTCCAGATCTGCGACCACCTGCCGCTCGACACCGCGTCCGACGAACGGCTGGCCGAGATCGCCGCCCTCGCCGCGTCCCTCGGGCTCACGCTCGAGGTCGGCACCCGCGGCACGGACCCCGACCACCTGCGGCGGTACCTGCACGTCGCTCAGGTGCTCGGCGCCTCCCTCGTCCGCTCGATGTGGACCAGCGGGGACGACCGACCCGACGCCGCCGAGACGGAGGCGCGACTCCGGTCCGTCCTGCCCGTGTACGAGGAGGCCCGGGTCACCCTGGCACTCGAGACGTACGAACAGGTGCCCACCGCCGACCTCGTCGCCGTCGTCGCTGCGATCGGGAGCCCGGCGCTCGGGATCTGCCTCGACCCGGCGAACACCGTCGCGGCGCTCGAGCACCCCGACGACGTCGTCGCCCGCTGCGCCCCCCACACCCGCAACTGGCACGTCAAGGACTCGGCGTTCACCCGCACCGGCGGATGGGTCGGGTTCCACTACACCGGCGTCCCCATCGGCACGGGGCTGCTGCGCTACGAGCACGTCCGGGACGCCGTCGCCGCAGCGGCGCCCGCAGGCCACGACGTGAACCGTGTCATCGAGTTCTGGCTGCCCTGGCAGTCCGACGCCGACGACCCCGCCCAGACCACAGTCCGCACCGAGGCGGACTGGACCACCACCACCATCGAGTACATCAGGAGCAGGACATGACCGACACCACCGTCACACCGACCACCGCCGCCGGGTCCGGGGACCCCGAGCTCACCGTCGCCGTGATCGGCGCGGGCGGCAAGATGGGTACCCGCGTCTCGAACAACTTCGCCAAGAGCGCCTACACGACCCTCTACGCCGAGGCGTCCTCCGCAGGCCAGGAGCGCATCCGGGACCTCGGCCGCGAGATCACCGAGACGCTCGACGCCGCGAAGCAGGCCGACGTGGTCGTCCTCGCCGTGCCGGACGTGCTGCTCGGCCGCATCTCGGAGGACGTCGTCCCCGTCATGAAGTCGGGGGCGATCATCCTGACGCTCGACCCGGCCGCGGCGTACGCCGGGCTGCTCGCGAAGCGTGAGGACATCCACTACGCGGTCGCCCACCCGTGCCACCCCTCCGTGTTCCTCGAGCGCACGAGCAAGGAGGAGTGGGACGACACGTTCGGTGGCATCGCCGCCCCGCAAGAGGTCGTCGCGGCCGTCGAACCGTCCGCGTCCGTCGGGGACGCCGACACCGTGCGGGCGACCGCCGAGGCCGTCATCAGCACGATGTACGCGCCCGTCATCCAGGTGCACTGGGTCACCGTCAAGCAGCTCGCGGTCCTCGAGCCCACGCTCGTCGAGACCATCGCCTGCATGATCGGCGACTTCCTCAACGAGGCGCTGCACGAGACCGTCGACGGCGTCGGCGTCCCGTTCGAGGCCGCCCGCGCGATGCTCCACGGGCACACCTGGATCGCGCTGACGAACGGCCTGCGCGGCTCGAACCCGTTCTCCGACGCATGCCACATCGCCATGGGCTACGGGCGCGAGAAGCTCATCAAGGAGGACTGGAAGCAGGTCTTCGACGACGCGGAGCTCGACGGCGTCATCGCCAAGATGCTGAAGATCGACAGCGTCAAGCGCTGACCCCCGGAGGACGGCGGAGGGGCGGGCGGCCGGTGCGCTGTGCGCTGGCGGGCGCCCCTCCGTTCGCCTCGGGCCGGGCGTACCGGCGCTCAGCACAGCCCGCGGTCCATCTCCGTCCTCGTCGCACTCAGCGTGGAGAGCCGGTCGACTCCCGGACCATCAGCTGTGCGGGGATCAGGGTCGTCACCTCGGACTCGGTCTCGTTCACCCGGTCGAGGATGACGCGCATCGCCGTTTCTCCGAGCTGCACGAAATCGAGCCTGGACGTCGTCAGCGGCGGCGAGAAGTACTTCGCCTCCGGCATGTCGTCGATGCCGACGATCGAGTAGTCGGCCGGCGCGTGCATTCCCCGAGTCCGCAGTTCCGCCATGAACCCGAGCGCGATCTCGTCGTTCGCGGCGAATACTGCAGTGAAGGTCGAGGGGTCGGCTGCCCGTCCGGCCTCGGCCCCGGAGTCGGCGTCCCACTCGCGGCAGCGGTAGGGCTCCAGCGCATCGATCCGAGCGACACACAGCTCGTCGCGGTACCCAGCGATCCGCGCCGCGGCCTCGTTGCGATTGCCGGGCCCGGCGAGGTGGAGGATCCGCCGATGTCCGAGATCGATCAGATGGCGGACCGCGAGACGCGCGCCCCCATAGGAGTCGGCGTGCACGGTACGGGTGGCCGGGACCGGCGCTTCGGACAGCGACACCACCGGGACCGTGCCGCTGATCTGCTCGATCAGGTCCTCCACCCCGACGTAGGGTGTCCCGATCACCAGTCCGTCGACACGCATCGACGTGAGGTTGCGGAGGGTTCGCTCGATCTCCTTCCGTGCGCCGGGCGTGTCGGGATCGAGATCGACCTGCGAGGTCAGCAGCGCCTGACCGGCCGCTCTCGCGGCATGACTGATGCCGGTCAGGATGCCCGCGTTCCCGAAGTTCAACGGGCCCATGTTCAGGAACCCGATCGCGTTCGTGCGCTGGTACCGCAGGATCTGCGGGAGCCGGCTGTGCTGGTACCCGAGTTCCGCCACCGCCGACTCGATGCGGTGCCGCGCGTCGCTCGACACGTAGCCGCCCGTGTAGAACCGCGACACCGTCTGTGCGGAGACGTTCGCGGCCTTGCCGACGTCGCTCATCGACGGGCGCCGCCTGCTGCGCCCGAGCCCCGATTCCATCGATCCCTCGTCATTCCGTCGCGCTTTGGTCAACCGGTCGACCATTTCGGCGATTTTGCTTGCGCTTCGTCGACGGCCCGCTCTATGTTACCCGTAACGCGTTCCTGTTACGGGTAACACATCCGCGGGCCTCGGCCCCAGAGGCACCGCGCCTCACCATCAAAGGAGATGAGATGTCACGACGGCGAGTCATCGCAGCGGCCATCGCTGCGGCCACTGCGGTGGCCCTCGGGATCACCGGTTGCTCAGCGAGCGGCACCGGCAGTTCGAACGGGAAGGTGACCCTCAACTACTGGATCACCCAGCAGCAGGGCCCCTCCGAGACCGGCCTCAGGTCCATGGTCAAGGACTTCGAGAAGGCCAACCCGAACATCACGGTGAACGTCACCGAGAAGAGCACCGACAACCTCAAGACGGCACTGCGTCAGGCCGCCGGCACCCCGGCCATGCCGGACGTGTACTTCCAGTGGTCGGGCCTCGGCCTGGGCGGCACCTACGTCAAGCAGGGTGTCGACCTCGACTTGACCAAGTACTACAAAAAGTACGGCTGGATCAAGGACTTCACGAAGACCGCGCTGGCATCCGTGACGCAATACGGCGGCTACCACGGCGTGCCGTACACCGCCGACGTGGAGGGGATCGTCTACAACAAGGCGCTGTTCAAGCAGGCCGGGATCACGACGACGCCGACCACCTACGACGAACTCGTTGCCGACGCCGCGAAGCTGAAGTCCGCCGGCATCACGCCCATCGAGTTCGGCGGCAGTGTCAACTGGTACGTCATGCGTCTGCTCGACAACCTGCTCGAGACGAAGTGCGGGTCGGCGCAGTTCGACAAGCTGACGGCGCTCAAGGCGGACTGGTCGAAGGCGTCCTGCGTGACGAGTGCCTTCACCGGCCTGCACACCTGGGCGACGCAGTACTTCAACAGCGGCTGGGTCAGCATGACGGACGCGCAGGGGCAGCAGGTCTTCTACCAGAAGAAGGCCGCCATGGCGCTGGAGGGGGACTGGTTCGGCGGTTTCCTGAAGCAGGCGCATTTCTCGCCGACGTCGGACCTCGGCGTGTTCGCGTTCCCAACCGGAACCGGACGCGTCTATGGCCTGCAGCAGGCGAACTACATCTCCAAGACGTCGAAGAATCCCGATGCCGCCGCGAAGTTCCTCGATTACTGGATGTCCAAGAGCGTGCAGACCAAGTACGCCGGTGACTTCTCGCAGATCCCCGTCGTCAACGACGTGTCCGTGAAGGACAGCGGGGTCGGCCTCACCGACTCCTTCAACCAGCTCGCCAAGGACGCCAAGGGGCAGTTCCAGAACAACGACCAGACCCTGCCGCTCGACGTCACCACCGAGTACTGGCGGATCATGAACGGCGTCGCGACCGGCTCGATCCCGGCGACGAAGGCCGGCTCGGAGATGCGGACGTTCATCAAGAACCGCTCCGGGAGCTGACCTGACCATGGCAATGACCGTCTCCTCGCGCCGGCGGCCGTCCCGCCGGCGCGGGGGGCGTCTCACCTCCGGGTGGCGCGCCCTCCTGTTCGTCCTCCCTGCGCTGCTCCTGTTCGCGGCGTTCCTCGTCTACCCGATGGTCTCCACCGTCGTGATGAGCTTCTTCTCCTGGAACGGGTTCGTCACCTCGTCCCCGGTGTTCGTCGGTGCGTCCAACTACGTGCGCATCTTCACCCAGGACCCGGTGTTCTGGCCGGCGTTCCGCAACACCGTCATCTGGGTCGTCCTCTCGCTCGTCGTGCCGACGTCCCTCGGTCTCGTCATCGCGCTGGGTCTGAACCGCAAGCTGTTCGGACGGAACCTCCTCCGTTCCGCCTTCTACATCCCTGCCGTGCTCGCCTCGATCGCCGTCGCGACGATGTGGGTCTGGCTCTACAACCCCGACTCGGGCCTCGTGAACGGGGTGCTCAAGGCCGTGGGCCTGAGCGCGGCCGCGCAGGACTGGCTCGGCAACGCGCACATCGCCCTCTACGCGATCTTCGTCGCATTCGTCTGGCAGACAGCGGGCTTCAACATGGTGCTCTACCTCGCCGGACTCCAGGGCGTCCCCGAGGAGCTCGTCGAGGCCGCCAAGCTCGACGGGGCCGGCCCCTTCCAGGTCTTCCGTGCCGTCACGTGGCCGGCGCTCCGCCCGACGACGATCATCGTCGTCGTCCTCACCATGATCAGTTCGCTGAAGGTGTTCGACCTCATCGTCGGCACCACCGGCGGCGGGCCCGCGCAGTCCACGCAGGTCCTGGCGCTCTGGTCCTACCAGCAGTCGTTCTCGAACCACGAGTTCGGCCTCGGCAACGCCATCGCCACGGTCCTGTTCGTCGTGAGCATGATCCTCGTCGTCCCGTACATGATCTGGACCTTCCGAGGGGACAGGGAAGCATGAGTTCCGCAATCGAAGCCGTCCCCGTCGTCGACGACCGCGGCAGGAGCCGGGCGGCGTCCACCACGGCCGTCCACCGTCGCCGCACCGACTGGGGCCTCATCGGTCTCTGGATCGGGCTCGTCGTCGCGGCGATCATCTGGATCGTCCCGTTCCTGTTCATGTTCATCACGTCGGTGAAGAGCCAGGCAGACGTGGCGAACCTCGCGCCTTGGGCGCTCCCGACGCACTGGGAGTGGGGCAACTTCGCCGCCGCCGCATCCGTCGGGAACATCTGGCAGTCGGGGCTGAACAGCATCATCATCGCGGTGATCAAGGTGCCGCTCGGTCTGATGATCTCGGCGATGGCCGCGTTCGCACTCGCGCGTCTCCGGTTCCGGTGGCAACGGGTCCTGCTCGGCCTCATCGCGCTGGGAACGCTCATCCCCGTCCAGGTCGCCCTCGGTCCACTCTTCTCGACGATGCTGGACCTGAACCTGCTCAACACGAAGATCGGCCTGATCCTCCCGTACCTCGCGTTCGGGGTCTCGTACCAGGTGTTCATCCTCTACGGGTTCTTCAAGGCGATCCCGGAGGAGCTCGACGAGGCAGCGCGTATCGACGGCGCGTCCAACTGGCGACTCTTCTGGCAGGTCATCATCCCGCTCGCGAAGCCCGCCCTCGCCGCGCTGTTCATCCTCGACTTCGTGTCGACGTGGAACGAGTACCCGATGGCGCTCACCCTGCTCCAGACGACGAACGAGTTCACGATCCCGCTCGGCATCACCAACTTCCAGACCCAGTACGGGTCGAACTACCCCCAGCTGAACGCCTACATCATCATGTCGATCCTGCCGGTCCTGATCGTCTACCTGATGTTCCAGCGTTACTTCGTCCGAGGCGCCCTCGCCGGCGCCGTGAAGGGATGACCCCGTGACCGACATCCACCCCGCGCCGCGGTTCGACGAGGACTCCGCGCTCTACGAGGTCCTCCGCGATCCCGCCGCCGCCGCTGTGCTCCGTCGCCGCGCGCCCTCCATCGTCGACTCCACGATCCTGCACACGTTCCACGCCCAACCGCTCGGACTCGTCCTCGACACCGAAGAGGTCCTCACCGACGCCGAACGCGACGCGATCCTCGCCGAGCTCGAACAACTCGTCGGGTCAGCGAGCACCGGACTCCGCTCCGAAGCGGAGCCCGGCGCCCACCGAAGCGCCCCGCCGTCGCCGACGCGGTCCTTCGAGCCGGTATCGGTACCGGCCGGGTCGGCCCGCGCCTCCCACCCGGACGCGACCGGACGCTGGCAGCGCTTCGAACTCCGGCTCGACGGCCCGACGCACGGCAACCCGTTTACCGATGTCGAGCTCAACGCCCGGTTCTTCGGACCCGACGGCGCCGGGCACGACGTCCTCGGGTTCGCCGCCGGCGACGGCCGGTTCCTCGTGCGGTTCCTCCCACCGACCCTCGGCGCTTGGCGGTTCGAGACCACCAGCAACGCCCGTTCGCTGGACGGCGTCACCGGTTCGTTCGACGTGACCGAGTCCGAGAGCCGCGGACCGGTTGAGGTCGCGGAGCCGTTCCACTTCCGGTACGCGGACGGCTCGCGGTACCTCCCGATCGGGACGACGAGCTACGCATGGACGCACCAGGGGGACGCACTCGAGGAGGCGACCCTCAGCACCCTCTCGTCGTCGCCGTTCAACAAGATCCGCATGTGCGTGTTCCCGAAGTCGTACACGTTCAACAACAACGAGCCCGAGCGGTTCCCGTACATCCGACGCGAGGACGGCACGTTCGACCTCGAGCGCTTCGACCCGGCGTACTGGGACCACCTCGAACAGCGGATCGACCAGCTCGACGCCCTGGGCATCGAAGCCGACCTCATCCTGTACCACGCGTACGACCGCTGGGGCTTCTCGCGCATGGACGCCGCATCCGACGACCGGTACGTCCGGTACGCGGTCGCGCGCCTCGGGGCGTTCCGGAACATCTGGTGGTCCCTTGCGAACGAGTTCGATCTGCTGTTCGACAAGACCGAGGCCGACTGGGAGCGCTGGGCCGGGATCATCGAGCGCTGGGACGCCGCCGGCCACCTCCGCTCGATCCACAACTGCCGCGATGTCTACGACCAGACGCGGCCGTGGATCACGCACGTGAGCATCCAGCGCATCGACCCGTACAAGACCGCCGAGATGACGACCGAGTGGCGCGAGCAGTGGGGCAAGCCCGTCGTCGTCGACGAGTGCGCCTACGAGGGTGACATCGACCAGGGCTGGGGGAACATCACCGGGGAGGAGATGACCCGTCGGTTCTGGGAAGGCGCCGTTCGCGGCGGGTACGTGGGCCACGGGGAGACGTACATCGACCCGGAGGAGGTCCTCTGGTGGGCGAAGGGTGGAGCGCTCCACGGCACCAGTCCGGACCGGATCGGTTTCCTCGCACGGATCGAGAGCGAGGCTCCCGGCGGTGTGCTCGAGCCGATCGTGGGGGACTGGGACGCTCCGGCCGCCGGAGTCGCCGGGGAACACGTGCTGTTCTACTTCGGGTTCTCGAGGCCGGCATTCCGTCGGTTCTTCCAAGAGCCTTCGATCGAGTGGAAGGTCGACGTCATCGACACCTGGGAAATGACGGTCGGCACCCTGCCCGGGACGTACTCGGGGAGGTTCGTCGTGGACCTCCCCGCGAAGCAGTACATGGCAGTCCGGCTACGGCGCGCGGACGAGGAAGGAACGGTGAAGTGACCGGACGGCTGGAGGGCAAGACCGCACTCGTCACCGGGGCTGGGTCGGGTATCGGCCGCGCGATCGCCGACCGTTTCGTCGCCGAAGGGGCGTTCGTCCTCTACGGCGACCGCGACCTCGATGCAGCAGCGCGCGCCGCGACAGCGGGATCCGGAGCTGCGACGATCCATCCGGTTGAAGCGCCTTCGGGTGGAGCTCGCTCCATCGCCATGGACATCGCCGACGAGGGCAGCGTCGAGGCCGCTTACGCGGAGATCACCGCATCCGGTCGAACACTCGACGTCGTCGTGGCGAACGCGGGAGTGCAGCTCTTCGGTCACGACGCGGCGGTCGCGGACGTCGACCTCGAGACCTGGAACAGGACGGTGGCAGTGAACCTCACCGGGACGTTCCTGACGGTGAAGCACGCGGTCCGAGCGATGCGCGTCCAGGAGGGCGGGTCGATCATCTGCACCGGCAGCCCGACCGGCCTGAACGGGGAGGGCTCGACCTTCGCGGCGTACAGCGCGACGAAGGGCGGCATCCACTCGCTCGTCCGGTCCACGGCGATGGCGTACGCGTCCCACGGGATCCGGGTCAACACGGTCGTTCCCGGGTACACCGAGACATCGCTCGTCGCGACGATCCGCGACGATCCGGAGGCCCGCGCCGCGATCGTGTCCCGTGCCCCGCTCGGTCGCCCGGGTCGACCCGAGGACGTCACGGGCATCATGGTCTACCTCGCCAGCGACGAGTCCTCGTATGCGACGGGCGCGATCTTCCGTGTCGATGGCGGCATGACGAGCCTGTGACGTCGGCTTGCCGGTCAACCTGAGCCTCGTCGCCTCCTCCGTGAGAAGCGGAAGTCCCTGCGGCACGCGCCGGTTCAGACAGATGGAGGTACGGGCGGTGCCGGTGCGCAATCAGCGCGAGGACCACGGCGGGCACGACAGGGCGAGATCGGCGTCGGGTGTCGTCGAACCCTTGCGGAGGAGGGGTGAGGTTAGGCTACCCTCACCTGTGTGACCGACCAACGCGCGCCGCACGGCCTCGACGCCACCGGCATCACCGTGGCGTACGACCGCGTCGACGTCGTGCACGCGGCCGACCTGCGGCTCCGCCCGGGTCGTGTCACCGCGCTCGTCGGTCCGAACGGCAGCGGCAAGTCGACGCTGCTCCGCACCCTCGCCCGGCTCCAGCACGCCCGCACGGGCAGCATCACGCTCGGCGCCGACCGCGCTGACCAGACCGACCGCACCGACCGCACCGACCGCACCGACCGCGCGAGCGACCCCGACCAGGTCGACGCCCTCGCCCTGGCACCGGCCCAGTTCGCCCGCCGCGTCGCGCTCCTGACCCAGGGCCGCCCGACCCCCGGGGGCCTCCGCGTCCACGAGGTCGTCGCGTTCGGCCGGCACCCGCACCGGACCCGGTGGACACGCAGCGATCCGGGAGGCCCGGCCGCCGTCGCGCACGCCATGACCGTCACCGGCGTGGCCGAGCTGGCAGAGCGCCCCGTCGACCAGCTCTCGGGTGGCCAACTCCAGCGCGTGTGGCTCGCGAGCTGCCTCGCGCAGGAGACCGGGGCCCTCCTGCTCGACGAGCCGACGACGTACCTGGACCTGCGCTACCAGGTGGAGCTGCTCGACCTCGTCCGCGACCTCGCCGACGAGCACCGGATCGCCGTCGGCATCGTCCTGCACGACCTCGACCAGGCCGCGGCCGTGGCGGACGAGGTCGTCCTGCTCGCCGACGGCCGCGTCGTCGCCACGGGCACCCCGGCGGACGTCCTCACCGCGACCACCCTCAGCGCCGTCTACGGCATCCGGATCGAGGTGGACGTCGACCCGGCAACGGGTACCGTCCGCACCCGGGCCGTCGGCCGACACCACGACCGATCCGGAAGGCTCCACCCCACCCCATGAAGCGCATCATCACCGCCGCGGCCCTCGCCGTCACCGCCGCCGTCGTCCTGACCGGATGCGGGACCACCGAGGCGACCTCGAGCACGTCCTCGTCCACCGCGGGCGCGATCACGATCACCGACGCGACCGGCACGAAGGTCCAGCTCGACGGACCGGCCACGAAGGTCGTCGGCACCGAGTGGAACGTCGTCGAGGACCTCGTCGCGCTCGGCGTGCAGCCGGTCGGCGTCGCGGACCCGAAGGGCTACGGGAACTGGGACACCGCCGCGCCGCTGACGGGCTCACCGAAGGACATCGGGACCCGCGGCGAGCCGAGCACCGACACCATCGCGTCCCTCGCGCCCGACCTCATCGTCGCCACGACGGACCTGTCGGCCGCGACCCTGGAGCAGCTCCGGGCGATCGCGCCCGTCGTGGCCGTGCGGTCCGCCGACGCCTCGCACCAGATCGAGCAGATGACGACCGACCTCGACATGATCGCGACGGCCACCGGGCGGCAGCAGCAGGCGGCGAAGGTCATGGACCGGTTCCACGACGCCGTCGCCGCGGGCAAGGAGGCGATCACGAAGGCGGGGCTCGCGGGCGACGACTTCGCGTTCGCCGACGACTACGAGGTCTCGAACCAGGTCACCATCCGGCCCTACGCCGACGGCTCCCTCATCGGCGACGTCACCGAGGAGCTGGGACTCCACAACGCCTGGGACGTCACCGGCGACGGGAGCTACGGGCTCGGCAGCACCGACGTCGAGGGGCTGACGAAGCTGCCGTCCGACGTGCAGTTCCTCTACCTCGCGAACGACGCGGACGGCGGCGACGTGTTCACGAGCACGCTCGGGTCGAACGCCGTGTGGAAGTCCCTGCCGTTCGTCGCCGCGGGTCACGTGCACCGGCTCCACGACGGCATCTGGCTGTTCGGTGGCCCGGCCTCCATGACCGCGTACGTGCACGCCGTCGTGGCGGCGCTCAGGAAGTGACGCTCCTGGCGCCGCGGCGGCCGGTCACGGTCACCGCGGTGCTCCTGGCCGGCGCGGTCCTCGTGGCCGCGCTCGCCGTCGTGGACGTCACGCAGGGCTCGGCGGCCGTCGGGCCGGCGGCGGTCTGGAGGGCCGTCACCGGTCATGCGGACCAGGGCGACGCGTCCGTCGTGGTCGCGTCGCGCCTCCCGCGGGCGGTCGCGGGGATCCTGGTGGGCGCCGCGCTCGGGGTGGCCGGGTCGGCCCTCCAGGCCATCAGCCGGAACCCGCTCGCCGCACCCGACACGCTCGCCGTCGACGCCGGCGCGTACGTCGCGCTCACCGTCGTCGGGGTGACGGGGCTGCACCTGCCGCTCCTGGCCTCCTCGGGCGTCGCGTTCGTCGGCGGGCTCGTCGCGGCGGGCGTCGTGCTCGCGCTCTCCGGCCTCGGGTCGGGCACCGTCCGGCTCGTCCTGGCCGGCAGCGCCTTGGCGCTCGGCGTCGGCTCGGTGACCTCCACCCTCGTGCTGCTGTTCCCCGAACGGACCGAGGGGCTGTACCAGTGGAGCCAGGGGAGCATCGCGCAGAACGGCATGGGCGGTGTCGCGCAGATGGCACCCGTCGTCGCGGTGGGCATCCTCGGCCTGCTCGTCGTCGGACGGCGCATCGACGTGCTCGGACTCGGGGACGACGCCGCACGGGGCCTCGGCGTCGGCGTCCGCCGGACCCGCGTCGTCAGCGTCGTGCTCGCGGTGCTGCTCGCCGCGGCGGCGGTCACGCTCGCGGGGCCGATCGGGTTCGTCGGACTCTGCGCGCCCGCGCTCGCCAGGCCACTGACCCGACGCGTCCCCGGGCTCGCGCGGTCGGTCGTCGCACTGCCGCTCGCCGGGCTCGTCGGCGCGGTCGTCGTCCTCGGGTCGGACGTGCTGCTCCGCGCGGTGGTCGGTGGGGACGCCGCCGTCGCGGTCCCCACCGGCACCGTCACCACGTTCGTCGGCGCGGTGTTCCTCGTCGGCCTCGCCTTCCGCGCCCGCTCCGCCGGGGACACCACGACCGCGGGGGACCGACTCCGGATCCCGAGCACCGTCGTGTTCGTGCTCACCGTGGTCGTGCTCGCCGCGGTGCTCGTCGGGACCGTCGTCGCCGCGGTGCTGCTCGGCGACGCGAAGCTCCTGCTCGGCGACGTCGTCAACTGGGCCACCGGGCGAGCCGGGCCGATCGTGTCGTACGTGCTCGACACGCGCGTGCCGAGGGTGCTCGCCGCGCTCCTCGCCGGGGCGGCCCTCGCGCTCGCCGGCACCGCCGTGCAGGCCGTGACGCGGAACCCCCTGGCGGAACCGGGGATCCTCGGCGTCTCCGGGGGTGCCGGGCTCGGTGCGGTCCTCCTGCTCACCACCGTGCCGGTCGCGGGGTCGTGGGGCGTCGCGTTCGTCGGCGGGCTCGTCGCGGCGGGCGTCGTGCTCGCGCTCTCCGGCCTCGGGTCGGGCACCGTCCGGCTC
>NZ_QKTN01000014.1:38861-46619 GCF_003234515.1 Curtobacterium sp. MCBD17_034
CGGGCGTGCCGGGCCGATCGTGTCGTACGTTCTGGACACGCGCGTGCCGAGGGTGCTCGCCGCGCTCCTCGCCGGGGCCGGGGTGGTCGCGGCGGTCGTGTTCGGGCTCGCCGCGCGCGGGGGCTTCCGGCAGGACCGGCTCGTGCTCATCGGCATCGGGGCCTCGGCGGCGACCACGGCGCTCATCGGGCTGCTCATCGCCCTGACCGACCCGTTCAACGCGACGAAGGCCCTGACCTGGCTGTCCGGATCGACCTACGGGCGGACGATGCCCGACGTCGTCCCGGTCGTCGTCGCGCTCGCACTCGGACTCGTGGTGGTCGGCCTGCGGCACCGGGCGCTCGACCTCGTCTCGCTCGACGAGGACACCCCGCGTCTGCTCGGGCTCCGGCTGCCCGCGACCCGGCTGCTGTTCCTCGTGACGAGTGTCGTGCTCACCGCGACCGCCGTCGCCGCCGTCGGCACCATCGGGTTCGTCGGACTCGTCGCCCCGCACGCGGCCCGGGCCCTGGTCGGTCGGCGGCACGCCCGCGTGGTCCCGGTCGCGGTCCTGCTCGGCGCGGTGCTCGTGTGCCTGGCGGACCTGCTCGGGCGGACCGTGATCGCTCCGGCGCAGATCGGGGCGGGGCTGCTCACTGCCGTGATCGGGACGCCGTACTTCGTGTGGCTCCTGGCGCGGTCGCGGACCTGAGGTCGTCCGGCCGCTCCGAGCACCCTCCTGCCGTCGGTCGAACACCCCGCGTCGGTCGAACACCCCACTTCCGGTTGAACACCCCGATCGAGGTGTTCAACCGGCAGCGGAGTGTTCGACACGCGGCGGGGCATGCTCAGGGCCGGCGCGTGCGAAGGTGATCGCGTGCACGACGAGCGCCAGCCCGAGCCCACGCCCCCGCCCACGACCTCGACGTCGCTCGGGGTCGTCGGGATCGGTCGGATGGGCGCGGCGCTCCTGCCGCACCTGGTCGCGCTCGGGCCGGTCCTCGCCCACGACATCGACCCCGCCCGCGAGCCGGACGTCCTCGCCGCCGGGGCGCGCTGGGCACCGACGCTCGCCGAGCTCCTCGCCCGCGTGGACGTCCTCGTCACGGTGCTCCCCGGACCACCCGAGCTCGGTGCCGTCATGGCGGAGGCGCTGCCGGGCCTCCCGGCCGGTGCATTGTGGCTGGACCTGACGTCAGCTGATCCACGGACGACGCGGGTGCTCGCCGCCGTCGCGGCGGGCCACGGCGTCGATGTCGTGTGCGCGCCGATGGGTGGGTCCGTCGCCGACGCGACGGCGGCAGCCCTCACCCTGTTCGCGAGTGGGAGGCCCGCAGCGGTCGAGCGCGCCCGTCCCGTCCTCGACGCCCTCACCGTCCGCGGTACCGTCCGGCACGCTGGTGACCGGTCCGAGGACGGGCAGGTCGTCAAGCTGCTCGCCAACGCGCTGTGGTTCGCCCACGCGTCCGCGGCGACCGAGGCCATGCTCGTCGGGCAGGCGATGGGGCTCGAACCCGAGCACCTGCACGCCCTGCTCCGCACGAGCGCCGGGGGCAGCGTGTTCATGGACCGGCACCTCGACCGCCTGCTCGACGGGGACGACATGACCACGTTCGGCGTCGACCGGGTCGTCGAGGAGCTGGATACCGTCGCGGGGCTCGGGCGCGAGGGCGGGGTCCCGATGCCGGTGCTCGACGCCTCGGCGGACGTGCAGCGCGCGGCGCTCGCGCGGTACGGGCCGGCGCTCGGGGAGCTGCTCGGGGCGCGGTGGCTCGAGGAGCGGGCGGGGCGGCGGTTGCAGCGACGCGCGACGTGAGCGGGAGCGGAGCCGGGGAGGACGGGAGGCGCCGTCGCTGACGGCGATGGTCCTGACCCGCTCTGGCTGCGACCGGATGGCTGAGTGGATCTTCAGCGCTTTGATCCGGATGGGCAAACCAGCTCGAATACCGGGAACCATCGGGGCTCTTGCATTCTTGCCGCCCCTGTTCGAGGTACACATCAACACGGAGTAACGAGCAGTACCGGTACGAAACAGTGGCACTCCGCTATTCCACTCAGCTACGTTCAGCGTCATCACAGCCGGTGGGGTTGTGCGGCTGGATTGAGTTGGGGGAGCTGTTGTGATCGTTCATGTCGCTTCGCCGTTCGCGTGCGCGGTGGGTCACCGTGGTGCTGTCGTTGTTGGTTGCGTTGCTCGGGTCGGTGCTGGTGTCCGCACCGGCGCACGCGTTGAATGACATCGGGACCGGCGGGCAGTTCGTGCCCGCGACGGGCCGGGTGTGCCTGTACGGATTTGGAATCGGGAACTACTGGACGTACAAAATCCAGTCGACGACGCAGGATCGACAGAAGAAGTACAAGGCGGTCACGCAAACTAGTGGAGTGCTCTCGGCATTCAAGCCCGGCTCCACCGCGTTGGCCTGCGAGATCGATACTGGGATGCCTTACGGTGCGTAGAGTACTGGCAGCAGTCGCCGTGCTCATCGCGATCGCGGTGGGAACTTCAGGGTGCGCCACGCAAAAATCGCTCGACGAGTACCTCGGGCAGCCTCTCTCCTCCCTGGGTGGACGCAATTCGCCTCAAACGATAGCCAGGCAAGTCGTGCATATACCAGGTGAACTGAGGCGCCGCGAGGATGGGCTCTCAAGTCCGTACATCATAGTTGCGATCTGCTCGACGTCGGTTCCAGTGAAGGACGCTCGTCAGGTCACGGTTGCGGTCGTGCGCATGGCTCGGATGAGCGCGACCGCCGTGAAGCGGGCGAAAGCGGGAAAGTATGAGGCCCTAGTTACTTGCGGTAGGGGCAGTAAGCGACCTTGAGTCCACTCCAAGTAGTCGACGACTGGTCGGAGGATCTGCGATTCAGCCCCCACTCCACTATCCACAACCGGTAGCGCGAACCTTGTCTCGTACTATGTCCGTCAGTCACTGGGCGAATAAACATGCAATCAGTCCCTTCGCTATTGCGGACTTGACGATCACTAGTCTCTGACAGGCTCGGAAGAGCGCCCGGGTGCACCGGGCGCTCTTCTGCCGCATCCGTTTTCCGGCTCTTCGCAGACGAGGGTGTAGCCGTGGTGTGAGCTGTGGGGCTGGAGCGGGGTCGAGGTCCCCCGATGATGGAAGTTCTCAAGCTGCCCGTCCGGAAGACCTCGACGTGTCCCACGCTACCTTCGCGCTGCCCGACCTCACCACGTTCTGCCACCTCGACGAGCTCGATATCGAGGCCGTGCGCGGTCGCCACGAGGTCCTCGAGCGCCCGCACGCACGCGTACCGGACGAGCCGGGTCTCGTGGAGCTCGACCAGCCCGTAGCCGTGCCGGAAGGCGGCGGCCTGCTCGTCGGTCAGCGGGGTGAACAGCACGCTGAACACGATGAGGTGCAGGTCGAGCTGGCGCGGGGCCACGACCGCGTCGTCCCAGTCGAGATGCCCTTCCGCGCGTCCTTCCGCCGGTTGGTCCAGCCCGATCGACCAAAGTCCCGGGGGACGGGCACTGCTCCTTCCCAGGTGCGTGCACCCCGGTTCCGCGCCAGACTGACCGGACACCGATCACCGACCGGAGGACCCCCATGGCCAGCGTCGACGAGCTGCTCACCGCCAACCTGCACGCCGTGTTCGGCCAGCGCGATGCGTCCGCCCGCGCTGCCGCCGCCCAGGACGCCTACGCCGACGACGTCGTGTTCACCGACCCCGAGGGCTCGGTCACCGGTCGCGACGCCCTGCTCGGCAAGGCCGCGGGACTGCTCGACGAAGCACCCGCCGAGTTCGTGTTCGCCGAGGACGGCCCGCGCTACGTCAGCGGGACCGCGGGCGCGCTCGCCTGGGCGTTCGGACCCGCCGATGCCCCGGTCGCCCGCGGCATCGACGTCATCACCGTCCAGGAGGGACGCATCGCGACGCTCCTCACGATCCTCACCGACGAGGCACCGCCGCTCACGCCGACCATCTGACGGCGGGAGGGGCGGTGCGGGCCGCCCCGGGTCTCCCGGCCGGCGGCCGGAGCCAGCGGTGTCCTGCGGCCGCTGTCCTGGTCCGTGCTGCCCTGGCGGTGACGCGTCCGAGGGCGACGGCGCCGTTGTCGTTCGACAGCGGTCATGTCGAGAACAGGCGGAGGGAGCCCGGCCGGGGAGCGCGGCGGGCCTGGGTCAGCAGAGGCCGGCCAGGGTCGCGTCCGACCCCGCGCTCGTCGCGGACACGGTCGAGACCAGGTGGCAGCCGGACGGCAGCCCGGACACGACGAGCGCGGAACCCGAGCGGGTCGCCGTGGTCGCGACGCCGTCGACCCAGACCGTCGTCCCGGACCCCACCCCGACGGGCAGGGTGACCGCGCTGGTCGTCGTGGACGGGACGCGCAGGGCCAGGTCGACCGCGCCTCCCGACCGTTGCTGGTAGGCCGCGGCGATGGTGCCGCGCACCGTGGGCTCGGTGACCGAGGCGTGGTCGACGGCGCCGGGCTGCGGCGCCACCGAGAACGACGCGTACCCGGGCGCGGTGGGCACGATGCCGAACAGGCCGGTCGTGACGTCGGAGACCGGCGACGCGGCCCACGGGTGCGAGTAGGTCGTGTTGGCCTTGAGGGACTTGTCCCACGCCTCCATCGTCGAGCCCGCGCCGACGCGCACCATGTTCATCCAGCTCGTCTTGTCCGTCGCCGTGAGCAGCGCGTCCGCGGCCGATCCGGCGCCGGCCGAGTAGAGACCCGGGAGCAGGAACGCGGCGCAGTAGACGCTGCAGGCCATGCCCTTCCCCGTCACGTACGACGCCGCCCGCGGGACGTTCGCGGGATCGACGACGCCGAACGCCAGGGCGAACGCGGTCGCTTGCACGGCCTCGTGCGCGATCGGCTTGTTCGTCCCCGTGGTCAGGCCGTCGCGGTAGGCACCCTTCGTGCCGTCCCAGAGCCGGGCGTTGATCGCGGTCCGGAGGGACGCCGCCTGGGTCCGGTAGCTCGCCGCGTCCGCGGTCTTCCCGATCGCGGCCGCCATCTCGGCGAGGTCGACGAGGTCCCGGTAGGTCAGCGCGTTCACGACCGTGTCGGTGTCGGTCAGCTGGTAGCCGTCCCGCTCACCGGCAGGCCAGTCGACGATGTCGTCGGCGTCCGCGTGGTCGACGAGTCCCGTCGCGTGGCTGATCGACCCGGTCAGCGGGATGGTGCGGAGCGTGGCGTAGTCGGCGCGGATCTGGGTCGTGTCGCCGCTGGCCTCCCACGCATCGTGCACCGCGAGGACGTCGTACAGGCGCCACTCGGTCGGCCAGGTCGGGTGGGCGAGCAGGTAGTCCACCGAGTAGGTGCCGAGCGCTCCGTCCGCGGACAGGGCCTCCTGCGCGGTCTGCTCGATGTACGCGTCGGCCTCGTACGCGCCACGCTCGCGCTCCCAGGAGTCGACGTACAGGTCCAGCGTGTCGTCGATGATCGTGTTCCGCGACAGCTGCCACACCGCGTCGAGCTTGCTCGACGACGACGAGAACGTCGCGGCCGTCGCGTCGATCGGGTAGCGGAGCACCTCGGCCTGCAGGTCGTGCGCCGTCACCGCCTGCGGCACGTTCGACACCTCGACGTACCGGAACACCCGGATCCCCCAGGAGCGCAGGGTCTGGGAGCCGGTCTTGAGGGTCCAGCGGTCCTCCCACTTGTTGCCGGCGGTGGTCTGGTACTGGACGGACCCACCACCGCTGGCGAGGACCTCGCCGTAGCGGATGTCCACCGTCCGCGTGTCCGGGCTCGTCATCGCGAGCCGGAGCCCGCCGATCCGCGTCTGGCCGAAGTCGAGCAGGTAGTGCCCGGTGCCGAGCCGCGTGATCGTCGTCGGGGCGTCGTCCTCCTGGAGCATCGTCGCGGTCGGCGTCGGGGTGAGCGTGCTGGTCGCGAACGCGCTGCGTGCCTGGGCGAGCGTCCACGCGTGGTCGTCGAACCCGACGGTGTCGAAGCCCGACGGGTACTGGCGTGCGTCGATGTCCTCGACGGGAGCGGCGTAGTAGGACGTACCCACCGAGCCGGCGGCGGGGAACACGCCCGTGCCGGTGCGCACCCGCCAGGTGGGACCGGTGCCGACGCGGGTCTCGGTGCCGTCGGTGTAGTGCACGACGAGCTCCGCGAGGAACCGGTGGTCCGACGTCGTGTACAGCAGGGCCCCGATCGCGTTGGTCGCCCCCGCGTGCAGCAGGGACGTCACGTCGTAGCTGTCGTAGCGGACCTCCTTGACCGACTGGGTCGGACCGGCTCCGACGAAGCTCCCGTTGACGCTGATCTTGTACACGTACTGGCGGGACGGCGCGGGGGAGGTCGCGGTCGCCGAGAGGGTCGCCCACGCGATCGTCCGGGCCGGCAGCGTCACCTCGTCGCGGGCGAACAGCCAGTCCGACACGGCACCGGAGCGGATCAGGCAGGCCGCCGAGGTCGGGAACGTCGCCTTGCCGCCGGACACCGTGCCGCAGGGGACGTCGGCGTTGCTCGTGAACGTGTTCCGGTACAGGACGCTCGAGCCCGGGCTCGTCACGGTCAGGCCCGAGAACGTCGTCTTCTCCTTCGAGCCGTTCCGGTAGCCGATGACGCCGCGTGTGTCCGTGTGCGAGGTGCGGGTGTCGACCAGTCGGCCGGCGAACCACGTCCGGATGGTCGAACCGGACACCTGGACCTTGATCGCGTACGCGTGCCCCGAGGTGACCTTGATGCCGAGCGGGATCTTCTTCGTCGTGAGCTTGCTGTACTTGCCGGCCACCTGCACCTGCGGGACGAGGCTCGACGTGGCGGTGTCGAACTGCCAGAGGTAGCCGTTCTTCGCGTCCTTCGCCCGGAACACGACGCCGGTCGGCTGCGCCGTCGCGACGTAGGTCTCGGTGAACGTGTAGTTGCTCCACGGGTCGAACAGGCACGAGCGCGAGGTCGACACGGTGAGGACGCCGTGCGACTCCCGTCCGCAGCCGAGGTCGGCGACGGTGCTCGACGACGACTGCGACCAGAGGGTCGCGCCCGTGCGGTCCGCGACGGCGAGCGATCGGAAGGTGGCCGACTCGTGGGTGCCGGTCTGCACGCCGATCCACCCGCTCGCGAACGTCCCGTCGGTCCGGGTGTCCACGGTCGTGCCGCCGATGGTCGTCGTGATCGTGTCGCCGCCGAGCGACACGGTGAACGCGGTGTCCCGGCCCACCGCCAGGTCGACGCCCTCTGCGTGCAGGTCGACCGTGCCGAGCACCCGGTAGGCGCCCGCCCGCCGGACCTCGGCGACCAGGCGGTCGCTCGCTGCCTGGAACTGCCAGAGGTAGTAGTCGCTCGCGTCGGTCCCGCGGAGGAGGACCGTCGCGGCGCTCGCCGTGATCGTGAAGTGCCCGGACAGCGTGTAGTTCGACCAGGTGTTCGACGGGGTCTCGGACCAGATCGCCCGGGCTCCACCCCAGTCGCCGCCGAGCGCGGTGCCGAACGTCGCCGGCGTCGCCCACGGCGAGGTCGCGCCCGCGCCGTCGACGACCTGCACCGAGAACCACGAGCGGCTCCCCGCGGTGAGGGTCGGTCCGGCGTAGGACACGTTCTGGCTCGCGCCGGACGTCACCACCCCGCTGTCCCAGATGTCGCCGGTCCCCGCTGCGGCGGCGGCGCTCGAGCCGGCGACGACGATGCGGTAGGACCGCTGGTCGGGCGCGCCCGCCGGGAGGCCCGCGGCGGCACGCTCGAGCACGGCCGGCTGCCAGGAGAACCGGACGGGCACGCTCGGGTCGACGTCCATCGGTGCGCTGAGGCCGTCGACGGTCAGGTGGGTGGGGGCGGTGGGGACGGCGGGGG
>NZ_QKTN01000015.1:0-43458 GCF_003234515.1 Curtobacterium sp. MCBD17_034
TCCTCTACGTGATCGCCGGCAAGGCCGGCCTGGTCCGCGGCGCCGGGGGCGGGCCTCCCGGCCGGGAGGCCCGGGCTCAGCGGGCCGGGACCGGTGCGGTCTCCGTGTGGCTGACCCCGACGCCGCGGACCAGGCCGGCCTTGCCGGCGATCACGTAGAGGACGAACGCGATGACGACCGAGTTGATCGAGGGGATGCCGATCGTGACGAAGTACCCGATCAGGGCCGCGATGGCCCACACGACGAGCGTCATCGGCACCCACGTCGGTGAGGTCGCCGGGACGTCCGCGGCGGCGCTCAGCTCGCGGCGCCAGGTCTTCACGACGAAGTACTCGGCGACCATGATCCCGGCGATCGGCGGGAACACGACGCCGAGGACGGTGAGGAACGGCGTGAACGCGCCCAGGAACCCGACCGCCGCGAGCACCGAGCCGACGACGCCCATGACGAGCGTGACCACGCCCCGGTTCACCTGTCGACCGAACACGGCGTCGATGAAGTTCGTGACGCCGAGGCTCGAGCTGTAGATGTTCCAGTCGTTGATCTTGAACGTGCCGAGCAGGATCACGAGCACGCCGACCCAGCCGACCGACGACGTGATCACGCGCGTGATGTCCGAGGACCCGACCGCGTGGGCGAGCAGGACGCCCGCCAGGCCGATCACGTACTCGCCGAGCGTCACGCCGAGGAGCGTCTGCTTGACGACGTCGCCGGTGCTCTTGTTGAACCGGGTCATGTCGGGGGTGATCACGGCCCCGACGATGAACCCGCCGGCGACGAGCGTCGTGCCCGCCACGAAGCCCATGTGCGGACCGGCCGGGGCCTTGGCGGCGAGCTCCGCGATCGAGTGCTTGCTCAGCTCGACGGTGATCGCCCACCCGACGAGGACCAGGAACAGCGGCACGGTGATGTTCGCCAGCCACTGCATCGAGTGGAACCCGCGGAGCACGATCGCCGTGACGAGCAGGCCGAACACGAGCGCCCACGCCCACGCCGGCAGGATCGGCAGGATCGCGACGAGCCCGGACGCCGAGACGCCCGACTGGATCCCGAACCACCCGATGAGGCTCATGCCGATCGCGAGCCCGACGAGCGCGGAGCCGCCCTTGCCGAACCCGGTCCACCGCGCGATCACGGAGGTGTTGAGGCCTTCGCGGACCCCGATCACGCCGACGAAGACCGACACGATCTCGAGGATCACCGCGCCGAGCGTGATCGCCCAGAACGCGGCCCAGAAGCTCATGCCGAAGCCGAGCGTCGCCCCGAGCAGGAACTGCGACAGGGCCGAGATCTGCCCGAACCGCTGCACCGCCACCTGGAACCACCCGTAGCGGGCGGACTGCGGCACACGGCGGAGGGAGTAGTCGTCGACGGCGACCGTCGCCGACGATGACGAGACGGGTGGTGCCGAAGCTGCGGTGTCGCTGGCCATCTGTGGCTCCTCGGGTCGGACGGGCCCGGAACGCGGAGTGCGTCGCCGGCGCGGGGTTGCGCCAACGCTAGGAGTCCGGACACCGGCCGACCATGTGCAACATGTCGTTACCGGGGTGTGAACCGGTGCAAGATGCACACCGCCCCGGCCTCGACCCGACCGCCTCCGCACCATGACGAATGTCACGCCGGATCCATGACGGACCGCAGACGTCCCGCGCCCGCGGTTCCGCCACGCTGGCCGCATGAACGAAACGCCGATCATCCAGCTGGCCGGACTGCACAAGCGGTTCGGTGCGGTGACCGCGGTCGACGGTGTCGACCTGACGATCCACCGGGGCGAGGTCGTCGCCCTCCTCGGCCCGAACGGGGCCGGCAAGACGACCACGGTCGACCTCGCGCTCGGGCTCGCCACCCCGACGGCGGGCAGTGTGCGGCTCTTCGGCGGCGCGGCGCGTGACGCGATCGTCGACGGCCGCGTCGGTGCGATGCTCCAGGGCGGTGCGCTCCTGCCCGACCTCACCGTCCGGGACTCCGTCGCCCTGGTCGCGAGCGCCCACCGGGCCCCGATGTCCGTCGACGAGGCACTCCGCCGCGCGCGCTGCACCGAGATCGCGGGCCGCCGCGTGAACAAGCTGTCCGGCGGGCAGCTCCAGCGCGCGCGGTTCGCGGTGGCCGTCGTGTCCGACCCGGACCTGCTCGTGCTCGACGAGCCGACCGCGGCGATGGACGTCGAGGCCCGGCACACCTTCTGGTCCTCGATGCGCGAGTTCACGGACACCGGCCGCACCGTCGTGTTCGCGACGCACTACCTCGACGAGGCCGACACGTTCGCCGACCGGATCGTGATCATGCGCGACGGACGGATCGTCGCCGACGGCACCCCCGCCGAGATCAAGGCGATCGCCGCCGCCCGGACGATCCGGTTCACCGGGGTCGGCCCCGCGGACCACGACGCGCTCCGCGGTCTGCCCGGCGTCAGCGATCTGGAGGAACGGCACGGCACCGTCACGCTCGTCACCGACCGATCCGACACGACCCTGCGCGCCCTGCTCGCGGCGTTCCCCGCCGCGCACGACATCGAGGTGGTGCCGTCCACGATGGACGACGCCTTCCTCGCCCTCACCCGCACCACGGACGAGCCGTCGTCCGCCGAGACGACCGGAGCCCGATCATGAGCACGTCCATCCCCTCCACGCCGGTTCGGGTCACCGACACCGCGGCGACCTCGCCCACCGACGACGCCCTGACCGCTCCCGTCCCGCTCCGGACCCGGGGTCGCCTGCCGATCCGGTACGTCGCCCTCGAGGCCAAGCGGCAGCTCCGCAACGTCCGGTCGCTCGTGTTCACGATCGCGGTGCCCGTGGTGATGCTCCTGGCGTTCGGGTCCGCCTACGGGTCGAGCGGTCAGGTCGACCCCGCGACGAAGCTGCCGTGGCTCGTCGTCACCACGCTGCAGATGGCGTCGTACGGCGCCATGATGGCGGCACTCGGGCAGGCGTTCACGATCGTCACGGAACGGTCCATCGGATGGAACCGGCAGCTGCGGATCACCCCGCTGTCCGGGGTCGGGTTCCTCGTGTCGAAGGTCATCGCCGCGATGGCGGTCGCCGCGCTCGGCATCGTCGTCGTGACGCTCGTGTCCGTGTTCGCGCTGCACGCCGACCTCGCACCCGGCCGCTGGCTCGTCGCCGGCGTCGGCGTGTGGGCCGGGGTGGTGCCGTTCGCCCTCATCGCGATCCTCATCGGGCAGTTCGCCCGCCCCTCGTTCGCACAGCCGCTGTTCATGGTCGTGTTCATGGGGCTCGCGATCCTCGGCGGCCTGTGGGTCCCGCTGTCGATCATGCCGTCGTGGATGAGCACCCTCGCGCACGGGGTCCCGTCGTACTGGCTCGACCGGATGGGCCAGATGGGCGCCGGCGCGGACGGGAGCATGCTCGAACCCGCCCTGGTGCTGGCGGCCTGGGCGTTCGGTCTCGCCGCGGTCGTCGTCTGGCGCTACCGCCGCGACGCCGCACGGCAGTGACCGGACCTACGCTGGATCGCGTGACGGACGCGACCCAGACGACCCAGGTGCGGCGCACGGAGGACGTACGCCGCACCTCCCGGTCGTTCCCGTGGTCCGGCGCGCCGGGCATGGCGGAGGGCGACCTCCGGACGGCCCGTCGACGCTGGTACCCGGGGGCGTTCTTCGGGCTGGCGTGGCAGGCGCTCCTCGTCCTCGCGGTGTTCACGGACGGCGGCTCGGTCCGCAAGCACGTGGTCGACAGCGTCGTGCTCGCCGTGGTCTACGTGGCGTACCTCGTCGCGCCGGAGCTCATGTGGCGACGACGGCTGCCCGGCCGCATCGTCGTCCTCAGCACGTTCGCCCTGCTGAGCGTCCTGCCCCTCGTGCCGCTCGGCGCCGTCGCCATGTGGACGTGGTTCCTGCTCGCGTCACTGGTCGGGTTCGTCGCGGTGCGGATGTGGGTGGCCGCGGTGGCCATCCTGGCGATCGCTGCCGCGCAGGTCGTGATCTGCGGCATCGCCGGATGGGACGTGAGCTCGAACGACGGCCTGCTGTTCGCGCCGCTCGTGACCGTGTCCATCGGCGCGTCGATGACCTTCTTCGGGCGCCAGCGGGCCGCCGAGCAGGAACTCGGCGTCGCGCAGGACGAGATCACGCGCCTCGCCGTCGTGGAGGAACGCGCCCGGTTCTCGCGGGACCTCCACGACGTGCTCGGCCACTCCCTGACCGTGGTCGCGATCAAGTCGGAGCTGGCCGGGCGGCTCGTGGACCGCGACCCCGCCGCCGCGCGCAGTGAGATGGCCGACGTCGAACGGCTCGCCCGCGAGGCCCTGCAGGGTCTCCGGCAGGCGGTGAGCGGGTACCGCGAGGCCGACCTCGACGCCGAGCTCGTGTCCGCCCGGGCAGCGCTCCAGGCCGCCGGGATCGACGCCGACCTCCCCGCGAACGCCCACGCCGTCGTGGCCGACAGCAGGTCGCTCTTCGCGTGGGTGCTCCGCGAGGGCGTGACGAACGTCGTCCGGCACGCCGCCGCCACGCGCGCTCGGGTCACCCTGACCCGCAGCGCGATCACCGTCGAGGACGACGGCGCCGGTGCGTCGGACGACCTGGCCGACGGGATCGCGCCCGTCGGCGCACCGCTCGGCGGCAACGGGCTTCGTGGACTCCGCGAGCGTGCGGACGCGGTCGGTGCGACCATGACGACCGGGACGAGCGACCTCGGCGGGTTCCTCCTCCGCGTCGGGCGGGGGCGTCGGTGAGCGCCGCGGAGACGCCCGGCGTGACGGCGTCGGCGGCGATGCCCGGCTCGTCGACGATCCGGGTCCTCCTCGCCGACGACCAGGCCCTGGTCCGCGGCGCGCTCGCGTCCCTGCTGTCGCTCGAGTCGGACATCAGCGTCGTCGCCCAGGTCGGCCGTGGGGACGAGGTCGTCGATGCGGCGCGGGCGTCGGGCGCGGACGTCGCCCTGCTCGACGTCGAGATGCCGGGGGCCGACGGGCTGCGGGCGGCACGCGACCTGGCCACGGCCCTCCCGTCCTGCCGCTCGCTCATCGTCACCACGTTCGGCCGACCGGGCTACCTGCGCCGCGCGCTCGAGGCCGGCGCGTCGGGGTTCGTCGTCAAGGACACGCCCGCGGAACAGCTCGCCGACGCCGTCCGCCGGGTGGCCGCCGGGTTCCGCGTCGTCGATCCGGTGCTCGCGGCGGAGTCGCTCGCCGCCGGCCCCTCGCCGTTGACCGCACGCGAGACGGAGGTCCTCATCGCCTTCCGCACGGCGCCGACCGTCGCGGGCGTGGCCGCGGAGCTGCACCTGTCCGAGGGCACGGTGCGGAACCACCTCAGCGCTGCGATCGGCAAGACCGCGGCGCGGAACGCCACCGAGGCGCTGCGGATCGCGGCGGACAACGGGTGGCTGCTCGGCTGAGCCGTCGTCCGACGCCCGCGCGCCGGATCACGCCCCGAGCAGCAACCGCACCCCGAACGCGACCATCACGACCGCGATGCACGCGTCGAACACGCGCCACGCCCCCGGTCGGGCGAACACCGGGCGGAGCATCCGGGACCCGAACCCGAGCGCCGAGAACCAGCAGCAGCTCGCGGCCACCGCGCCGCCGACCCACCACCACCGTTCGTCGACGCCCTGCTCGTTCGCGACGGACCCGAGGAACACGAGTGTGTCGAGGTACACGTGGGGGTTGAGCCACGTGAACGCCAGCATCGTCAGGACCGCGCGCCGAGCGGTCCCCGCGGTGGTCCCGTCGTCGGTGCCGACCGCGCGGACGTCGAGGGCGTCCCCCGCCGGCCGGATCGCCCGGCGTGCCGCCAGCACCCCGTAGGTCAGGAGGAACGCCGCGCCGACGAACCGCACCACGACGAGAGCGACCGGCGCCCGCTCGACGACCGCGCCGACGCCGAGCACCCCCGCCAGGATGAGGACGGCGTCGGACCCCGCGCAGATCCCCACGGCTGCTGCGACGACGCGTCGGGGTGCGGTCACGGCCAGGCGGAGCAGGAACGCGTTCTGCGCGCCGATGGCGACGATGAGCGCGAGTCCGGTGCCCAACCCGTTCAGCGCCGGGAGGACCGTGGTCGCGATCGTCATGCCCCTCACGGTAGGAGCGGGACCGCCCCGAGTACAGCGCGCTCCGGTGCCCGGGTGCGTCTGGCCCCGTCGGGCTCCCGGCGTGGGCCGCGTGGTCAGACGTGGGCGGGGTCGACGAGCGGTCGTGCGGCCGGCGTGGGACGGCGGTGGCCCGCCGCCCTCGTTCGGCGGACGTGCGGCCGAGGCGGGCAGGGTGGAGCGATGGACACCGCGAGCGCCGCCTCGAGCCGACCGTCCGGGCGAACACCGGGGCCCTCGCGCGACCGGCGTCCGCGACGCCGTGGTCGTCGACCCGGCGCCGCGCTGGCGGTGCTCGTCTCGTGCGGACTCGTGGCCGTGCTCGCCGCCTGTTCCGGGTCGACCGCTCCGTCCGCGTCCGCCACGCACGCCCGCACCGGCTACCGGGGCCACGCGGTCACGAAGGCGGCGGAACCGGGGGACGCGCCGCCACCGCCCGTCACGCCGGCCGGTCGGGTCGTCCGACTTCCCGCCACCGCCCATCCCTGGGGCGTCGCGGTGGCCGACTCCGTGCACACCGTGTACCTGGCCGAGCGGAAGCAGGACCGCCTCGTCCGCTACGACATGGACACCGGCGCGGTCACGACCAAGGCCGTGCCCGGCTCCGCTCGGATGATCGACCTCGCCGATCCCGACGGTCCCCTGTTGCTCCCCGCGGAGGACCGCGATCGTCTCTACACGCTGGCGCTGCCGTCACTCCACCTCGTCAGCTCGGCGTCGACGGGCCGGCACCCGCACCAGGCGGTGCGGGTGAACAGCACCACGTTCGTCACCGAGGAGTTCGGGCATGGCGTCCGGGCCCTGCGGAACGGACGGACGGTCGCGCACTTCACGCAGCCCGTCCAACCCGGTGGCATCACAGCCGTCGGGAACCGGGTCGCGGTGGTCGACGTCGCGGCGAACCTGCTGTTCGTCTACGACGCGACGACGCTGCGGCTCGTCGCCGCCCTGCCCGCCGGCGCGGGCCCGAGCCACGTCGTGCCGGTCGGCGGGGACCGGGTGGCCGTCTGCGACGTGCGCGGCAACGCGGTGCTCACGTACGACATCGGTGGGACACCCCGGGCGCTCGGTCGCGCGGCCGTCCCCGGCCGCGCCTTCTGGATCCGCGCCGACGCCGCGACGGGGACGATCTACACCGCGCTCGCGAACACCGACGAGATCGCGCAGCTCCGCGTCCGTGCCGACGGCGCACCGCAGCTCGTGCGGACGGTGCCGACGGTCCGCCAGCCGGTGTCGTTCGATCGGGACCCGGCGACCGGCGACCTGTACGTCGGCGGGTACGCGGACTCGCAGCTGCAGGTCATCCCCGCGTCGGCGTTCCGCTGACCCACGCCGGGCGACCGCGTCAGCGCGGCGCCGCCGGGCGCGTCCGCACGGGCCCGAGCCACCGCACGACGATCGCCGCGGTCACGGCCCCGGTCGCGATGATCGCCGCGAGGACGACGATCTGGAACCGCCCGGCCTCGACCGGCGAGACCCCGCCGAAGATGGCCCCGACGAACGCGCCGGGCAGCGTCACGAGTCCGGTCGTCCGCGTCTGGTCGGTGGAGGGTATGAGCGCCGCGTGCACCGCCCGACGGGCGAGGTCCCGGGTGGCCGTCCGGGGCGGTGCACCGAGCGCGAGCCAGCCCTCGACCTCCTCCCACCGGTCGTCGACGAGCTCGAGGAACCGGCGTCCGGCGAGCGTGGCAACGGTCATCGCGTTGCCGACCACGATCCCGCCGATCGCCAGGGCGTACCGCGCGTCGAACGCGATCGCGCCCGTCACGAACACGACGGCGAGGGACAGCAGGATCCCGGCGCCCATCGCGGACGCCACCATCGGCGCCGTCCGTCGCAGCGGGCCGAGCCGTCGGGAGGCCGTGCTCACGGCGACCGTGAACATCACGACCAGGGCGGCCGCGACCCACCGGACGTCGTGGATGACCCCGCTCAGGACGACGCTGATGACGGCGAGCTGGAGCGCGCCACGCAGGACGGCGAGCGCCGGCGCGACGGGACTCGGGGCCCGGACGAGGAGCAGCACGACGGTCGCGACAACCACGAGCACCCCGACGCCGAGGAGACTCGGGCCGATGTCCGAGGACCAGGTCATGACCTGGGACCGTAGCGTGCGTGGCTGCCGACGTGGGTCACGGCGCGAGGCTGTCGGCCGGCCACTCCCGGGTGTCGAGGTCGGCCCGTCGGCTCTGACGCACGCTGAGCACCGCGACGCACACGACGATGAGCACGGCGAGCACCGCGCTGATGGGTCCGGTGCCGAACCCGAGACCGCCGCGCGCGGACGACACGGCGCCCCAGTCGGCGAAGGACGCCCCGACGGGCCGGGTCAGGACGTACGCGACCCAGAAGGCGGGCACGGCGGCGAGCGCCCGCCCGAGGTACAGCGCGATCGGCACGCACATCGCCGCGACGAACACCGCCCCGCCGAGCAGGTACCCGAGGTGGAACCGCGACGCGACGAGGTCGCCAGCGGCGGTCCCGAGGGCGAACGTGGCGACGACCGCCGCCCAGTAGAAGGCCTCGCGGCGGCGGGTGTCGATCGCGTGGACGTCGACGGTGCCCTCGACGACCCGCCACGTGACGAACACGGCGACGAGGAGCACGAGGAACACCGACGTCGACACCAGGTACGGGACGCCGGCGACGACGTGGGTGAAGTCGGCGATCATCGTCCCGAGCACGCCGACGAGCACGACGACGAGCCAGTACAGCCACGGCACGTACCGGCGGACGGTGAACTGGGCCACGATCGCGGCGGCGAACAGGACGGCGGTCGCGAGCACGGCGCCGACGGGGTCGACGTGTCCGACGAGGAAGTCCGACAGGGTCTCCCCCATGCCGGTCGTCAGGATCTTCGTCACCCAGAACAGCAGGGTGATCTCGGGCACCTTGTTCCGCAGCATGCCGTGACGATCACACGCCCGGTCCAAGAAGCCACCAAGGGAGCGTCGGTCTTGGCCGTTCCTGGGAGCCGCATCCGGAGGATGGGCCGGTGCCCCTCGCGATCCACCTGTTCGACGCCGCCTCCATCCTGCACGCGTTCGGGCCGTGGGTGCTCGTCGGCCTCGCGGTGCTCGTGTTCGTGGAGTCGGGGGTGCTGTTCCCGTTCCTCCCCGGCGACTCGCTCATCCTGACCGCGACCATCCTGGCCTCGGCGCTCGGCATCACCCCGTGGCAGGTCGCGGTCGTCGGGTCCCTCGCCGCGATCGCGGGCGACCAGGTCGGCTACGTCCTCGGGCGTCGGTTCGGGCGTCGGCTGTTCCGCGAGGACGCGCGAGTGCTCAAACGTGCGCGCCTGCGCGAGGCCGAGGCGTTCTTCGTCCGGTACGGCGGCCTGTCGCTCGTGCTCGGGCGATTCGTCCCCGTGGTCCGGACGTACGTGCCGCTCGCCGCCGGCGCCGCGGCCATGCACTACCGACGGTTCATCGTCTGGAACACCATCGGCGGCGTGGGCTGGGTGGCGGTGTTGACGGTCGTCGGGGTGCTCCTCGGCGGCATCCCGTTCGTGGCGCACAACATCGACGCGCTCATGGTCGTGGTGGTGGTCGTCTCGGTCCTCCCCGTCGTCATCGGGGTGCTCCGGAAGCGGAGTGCGGCGCGGCGTGCGGTGCGCCGGTGACGCCGACGGCCAGGATCGGGGCATGACGGAGCCGGCACCGCGCCTCCTGCTCGTGGAGGACGACGCGCGCCTCGGTCCGATCGTCGCCGACGTGCTCGGTGCGGACTGGGACGTCACCCTCGTGACCGACGGCGAGCAGGCGGTCACGGCCGCCGTCGAGCGGTACTTCGACGTCATGGTCGTGGACCGCAGGTTGCCGGGCATGGACGGCGTGGCCGTGGTCGAGGAGATCCGCCGACGCCGCATCAGCACGCCGATCCTCATGCTCACCGCGCTCGGTTCGCTCGACGACCGCGTGTCCGGCCTCGACGCCGGGGCGAACGACTACCTCGTCAAGCCGTTCGAGTTCGCGGAACTCGGAGCCCGGCTCCGCGCCCTCACGCGCGACTACGCGCCCGAGGGCGAGGCGATCGCGATCGGCGGGTGGACCCTCCACCCGGAGACCGGCACCATCACCTCGCCGTACGCCGGGAGGATCGGGCTCACCGAACGCGAGACCGCGCTCGTCCGCCTGCTGGCCCGGGAGCCGACGCGCACGTTCTCGCGGGCGCACATCCTGACGGCCGTGTTCGACAAGGGCGAGCAGCTCGGCACGGTCGACACGTACGTCCACTACGTGCGCCGGAAGACCGACCGGGACCTCATCGCCACCGTTCGTGGGGTGGGGTACCGCATCGGCACACCCTGAGCGTCACCGGGCGGAGCCGGGACCGACAGCCCGGCCGGTCCGAGGGCGGACCTCAGGACAGGGGGAAGCGATCAGCGAAGGCCTGCAGCCGGAGCGGCGCGGGGTCGCCGGCGGGGTTGATGACGACACCGGCGTGCCCGTCCTCCTGCGCCACGCGCGCGACGTTCGCGAACCCGGTCGGCCGGGCGTCGAGGTCGGGCGCCCAGGCCCAGACCTCCGCCGGGGGGTGAACACCCGATGGAGCGACGCTAGCGCGCCCGCACCACGGGTTCCATCCCGCTTGCACGACGACGGGTGCGACGGCGTGCGAGTGCGGGCACGGCTCCGTACAGGGCGTCGCGGAGGGTCCGGTGCTGCCGCCACTCGCGCCAGGTGAGCACGATGATCGCCGCGTCGAACGCCGAGAGCACCCCGACCCCGAGTGACGGGTGCACGACCATCTCGACGAGCTGGGCGACCAGGAACGCGGCGAGCGCAGCGATCGCCCAGGGGTGCACGCGCTCGGAGCCGCGGACCAGCGCGATGACGACGACCACCTTCACGAGGCCGTGCACGACGAGGTAGACGGCGGCGTAGAGGGCAGCGTCGGCGCCGAGTGCCGCGGCACCGTGCAGGATCAGGTGCGCGATGAGGTCGTGCGGGTCCTGTGCGAGCTCGCGCGCGGTGAGCAGGTGGGCGACGGCACTGATCTGTGCCGGGCGGAGGAACAGCAGCGGCAGGCCCAGGAGCAGCTCGGCCGCTCCGTCGATGCCCTTCAGGGCGATCCCGACGAGGAACACCACATCGAGGATCCGGCCTCGTCCCGTTCGCGTGCTGTCCATGACTCCAGCATCGAGACCCGCTGCCCAGAAAGCGCCAAGAGGGCTCAGGGAACTCCCAGCAGGCGTCCGGCTTGCTGGGTCCTTCCTTGGAGGGCGCGGCGCAGCCTGACGTCCGGAGGTCTTCATGTCCACAGTGCCGCTCCGTGGCGGGTCCATCGACGCCCACACGATCCGACTCGACCCTCGCCACCGCGCCTGGCTGCCGCCGGTCGTGGTCGGGCTCACCGCCACGGTGATCGCCGTCGCGTTCGACTGGGTCCCGTCCGTCTGGTACGACGAAGCCGCGACCGTGGTGTCCGCGACCCGTCCCTGGCCGGCGCTCGCGCGCGAGGTCCAGCACGTCGACGTCGTGCACGCCACCTTCTACGGCCTCATGCACCTGTGGTTCGTCGTCGCGGGATACGCTCCGTTCACGCTCCGGCTGCCGTCCGCGGTCGCGGTCGGTGCGGCGGCGGCCCTCCTCGTCGTGCTCGGCCGGATGCTCGTCGACCTCAGGACCGGCGTGGTTGCGGGCGCTCTCTTCGCACTGCTCCCGCGGGTCACGTGGATGGGCACCGAGGGGCGCTCGTTCGCCCTCGGCACGCTGCTCGCGGTGGCGGCGACCATCCTGTTCCTCGCCGCGCACCGGCGGAGCGTCACGGGCCTCCGTTCCTGGCCGTGGTGGGTCGGGTACGTCGCGGTGTCGCTGCTCGGCGGGGCGGTGTTCCTCTACCTCGTGCTCGTGACCGTCGGGCACGGCGTCACGGCGGCGGTCCCGCTGGCCCGCCGGACCGCCCGGACCCGCGGGGCGCAGCGCGCGCTGCGCTGCTGGCTCCTCGCCGCTGCGGTGACGGTCGTGGCCCTCGTGCCGCTGGCCCGGGCCTCCGCGACGCAGTCGGCGCAGATCGACTGGATCCAGCACATCAGCCGCCACACGGTCGAGGAGGTCGTGGTCACCCAGTGGTTCACACTCAACCCCGCGTTCACGGTGTTCGGCTGGCTGCTGGCGGTGGCCGGCGTCGCGGTCGGGCTGACCTCCGCGCGCGGCCGATCCCTGCTCGCGGTCGCGCTGCCGTGGGCGGCGGTGCCGACGGTCGGGCTCATCGCCGCGTCGCTCGTGACGAACCCGCTGTACTCCCCGCGCTACGTGTCCTTCGGCGCTCCGGCGGTGGCGCTGTGCATGGCGCTCCCGGTCGCCGCGCTCCCGGACCGGTTCTTCGCCCGGGTCACCGCGGGCGTCCTCCTCCTCGCGGTCGCGCTGACCGCCCCGACGTGGGTCCAGCAGCGGACGGTCACCGCGAAGGACGACTCGGCGTGGAACCAGGTCGCCCGGCTCGTCCGCTCGGAGCGGGCCCACGAACCGGCCGGGCAGGTCGACGCCGTCGTCTACGGGCCGGTCGATCGACACCCCCTCGCGACGTCGCGGATCATCGCCGAGACGTACCCGAGGGCGTTCCGCGGCCTCCGGGACCCGTTGCTCGTCCGCCCGGCCTCCGCATCGGCGGGGCTGTGGGAGACGCAGCGTCCGATCGCCGACATCGGCCGGACCGCGGACGGCGCACGGGTCGTCTGGTTGCTGACGGGCACGGCCCACGACGAGCGGAGCACCGTCTCGGCTGCCCTGGCCCCCGAGGGCTACCGCGTCGACGGCACCTGGGTCCGGGCGAGCACCGAGGTCGTCCGCTACGTCCGCGCCGTGCGCTGAGCCAGCGGCAACCGCAGGAGGAACACCGTGCCGTCCGCGCCCGTGTGCTCCACCCGCACCTCGCCGCCCGCCCGGACCGCGATGTCCCGCACGAGCGCGAGGCCGATGCCGTAGCCCGACCGGGTCGTACCGGTCGGCCGCGAGCCGGCCGCACGGGCCGCGTTGCCGTGGGCGAACCGGTCGAAGACCCGCCGCGGGGCTATCCCCGTGATCCCCGGACCCTCGTCGCGGACCCGGATGGCGACCCAGCGCTCGGCACGCTCCGTCGTGACGGTCACGGTCCCGCCCGTCGGCGTGTGCCCGATCGCGTTGTCGACGAGCGCGACGATGCAGCGCCGGAGCTGCGTCGACGGCAGGGACACGACCGCGTCGCTGTCGCCGACGTCGAGGCGCACACCCCGCGCGTCGGCGAGCACACCCATGTCGTTCGCGGCACCGGCCAACTCGGGTCCGAGCGGTGTCATCGGGTGTTCCCCGGGCCTCCCGGCCGCGACCTCGAGCAGGTCGTTGACGATGTCGATGAGCACGCGGGTGTCCGCCTGGAGCTCCTCGACGATCCCGTGACGCGGATCGTCCGCGTCCATGCGGAGCTCGAGCTGCTGCACACGCGCGTTGAGCACGGTCAACGGCGTTCGGAGCTCGTGGCTCGCGTCGGCGACGAACGTGCGCTGCATCCGCGACGCCTCCGTGATGGGACGGACCGCCCGCCGGGCGATGATCCACGTCGCGATCCCGGCGAGCACGACCGCGAACCCGCCGACGCCGACCACCGCGATCGTCAGGTCGATCGTGTCGAGGTAGACGTGCACGTCCTCGGGGCCGTGGTACTCGTGCTGCTGCTGCGGGGTCAGCTGCCAGACCACGTACACGACGACGAGCAGGATGATGGACGCCACGAGCGCCGCCGACACGACGGCGACCTGGAGCCCGATGCGGACGGCGGACCGCCGCGAGGCGAGGCGATCCGGGTCCTGGTCGCATCGGCCGGACACCCGGCCCCGGACCCCGTCGGTGCCGAGCGTGAGCCGATCGACCAGCACCTCGTGCACCGACGACCACCACACGCCCACGGGACCGCTCCTTCCGTCACCTCGACGGTCGACCCGCCGCCCCCAGGATCCACCAAGACGGCGGCGGGGTCGCGCCTACGCCTCGCCCGGCGTCTCCGCGCTCGCCACGAGCGTCGCCCGGCCGAGGATGTGCGACGACATGGTGAACCCGAGGTAGGCGGGCGTGGCGTCGGCCGGCACTCCGATGTCCGCGACGTCGAGCGCGTGCACGACGATGAAGTACCGGTGCGGACCGTGGCCCGCGGGCGGCGCCGCCCCGACGAACCGGGGCGCCCGGGCGTCGTTCTGCAGTTGGATCGCGCCGTCCGGGAGGCCCGCCCCGCCCGCAGCCCCCGCTCCGGTCGGCAGCGTGGTCACGTCGGCCGGGATGTTCGCCACGGCCCAGTGCCAGAAGCCGGACATGGTCGGGGCGTCCGGGTCGTACATGGTCACCGCGAAGCTCTTCGTGCCCTCGGGAGCGCCACTCCACGTGAGCTGGGGCGAGACGTCCTCGCCGCCGGGGACGCCCATCATCCCCGACCACTGCGGGGGCCGGAACTCCTGGCCGTCCTGCACGTCGTCACTCGTGACGGTGAACGCGGGCACCTCGGGCAGGCGTCGGAACGGGTGGTTGTCGGTCATGCTCGTCCTCCTCGGTGGGCGGTCGGCCCGCCCCGTGATCGATCATGCCGCGCGGGCCTCGGCCGCGTTCGCGGTCGCGGTCGCGGTCACGGACGCGGACGCGGACGCGGTTGCGGTCACGACCGCGTCCGGGCTCAGCGCATCCGGGGCAGCGCCGACGCGAGCCGCTCCCAGGACCGCTCCCGGGCCTCCCGGTCGAGCGACGCGTGGTGCAGGACGGCGGCGCGTTCGTGGAGGACCCGAGGTGCGGGGGTCGTCACGGCGACGCGTGCGAGACGGCGTGCGCGGCGATCCGCGCGGGCGGTGCTCCAGTGGACGAGCCCGAGCCCGATGCGGTGGGCGGCTCGTTCGACCGGGTGGACGGACGTGACGGGCACGGTCGCGTTCATGGTCACTCCTTGGGGACGTCGAGGACGGGGAACAGGTTGTAGTTGACGAACACCCGACGCGCAGCCGGGTCGGGGTGGCGCGAGGCCGGGTCGTTGGCGCGGAGGTACCGACCGATGAGGTCGTTGATCCCCCGGTCGAGCTCGGCGAGTTCGTCCGGGGTCATGAGGAGCCAGGCGGTCGAGAAGTCACTGACGTCGCGCCAGGCCTCGGGCAGGTCGTCCGACGAGGCGAGGGCGTCGCGGATGAACTCGGCCGTCGTGTCCTGGAAGCTCATGCTCGCGAGCACGGTGGCCGTGCGCTCCGCCCGGCTCTGGTCGGTTCCGTGGTCGCCGAACTCGAGCGGGCCGGCGTAGCGCCGCCACCAGCGGTCACGGCCGCTGCCGAGTTCGGGAGCCTCCTCGACGATGCCGTGCTTGGCGAGCTGGCGCAGGTGGTAGCTCGTGGACCCGGAGGACTCGCCGATCCGGGCACCGAGCGCGGTGGCCGTGGCCGGGCCGTGCGAGGCGAGCTCGTTGAGCAGCCGGGTCCGCACGGGGTGCGCGAGGGCCTTGAGGGCCTCGACCCGCAGGACGCGGGGCTCGGGGGTGTTCGTCGCCATGACTCCGAAGATACCTTTGCAAAGTGCTCTTTGCAATGGTTTCTTTGCGGTGGTTCCTCTGCGGTGGTGTCGTTGCGGTCAGCCCAGTCGGGTCCCGGACGCTCCGGCACGGGCCGATGCAGCCACCTGCACGACCGCGGCGATGACGATCCCCGTCGCCATCACGGCCCCCATCGCGACCGCCGTCCCCCCGAACCACCCGGCCAGCGGTGTGCCGAGGCCGCCGAGCCCGAAGCTGATGCCACCCTGCAGCGCCGCGGCGGTACCGGGCAAGGCCGCACCGAGGGCCTGCGTCCGCGTCGTGGACCCGGTGATCACGAAGCCCCAGGCACCCGTCACCACCGCCAGGCAGACCCAGACCGCGATCGGCCCGAGGCCTGCGAGTGCACTGACGAGCACACCGACCGCGCCGAGGGCACCGACCACGAGTCCCGTCGTCAGGAGCGCGTCCTCGCTGCAGCGTCGGACGAGCCGCCGGAACGCCAGGGTGGTGAGGATCATGCAGCTGGCGTCGACGGCGAAGACGACGGTGTACCCGGTCTCGCTGAACCCGAACTCGGACTGGAACACGAACGAGCTCGTGGAGATGTAGGCGAAGAAGCCGATCGTCGCGACGCACGAGGACACGAGGTACCAGTCGAAGCGCGGGATGGCCAGCAACGTGCCCATCCGGCGGAGGTTCGCGCCGAGACCGATTCCCGACGACCGGTCCTGCGGCGCGAGGGTCTCGGGGATGCGGACGAGCACGATCGCGAAGAGGACGAGGCCGAGCACCCCGAGCGCGACGAACATGATCCGCCAGTCACCGACGAGCAGGAGTGCGCCACCGGCCAGGGGCGCGACGACCGGTCCGACGGCGTTGATCGCGGCGAGCGCCGCGTAGATGCGTGGACGGTCGGCAGGAGGCGCGGCGTCGGTGACCACCGCGCGCCCCGCGACCGCACCGGCGGCACCACCCAGGCCCTCGACCACGCGCGCGATCACGAACACGGCGTTGTCCGGGGCGACGGCGCAGGCGAACGACGCCACCGCGAACAGGGCGGTCCCGCCCAGGAGGATGGACCGGCGCCCCACCGAGTCGCTGAGCGGTCCCACGAGGATCTGACCGACCGCGAACGCGACCAGGAACGCCGTGAGCGACACCTGCACGGCACTCGTGGAGGTCCCGAAGTCCCTCGCGAGCGCAGGCAGCGCGGGGA
Source organism: Curtobacterium sp. MCBD17_034 (assembly GCF_003234515.1). Taxonomy (NCBI): domain Bacteria; kingdom Bacillati; phylum Actinomycetota; class Actinomycetes; order Micrococcales; family Microbacteriaceae; genus Curtobacterium; species Curtobacterium sp. MCBD17_034. The sequence continues at coordinate 16,753 of NZ_QKTN01000015.1, forward strand.
TGTACATGTCCGTCGCGAACGGCGAGATGCCGACGATGACGGCCAGGGGCACGATCGGCGGGAGGGGACGGGAAACCATACGGCGGATGGTATTCCGTCGGTGGGGTGCGGTCCGGACGAGCGCGGCGCGATGGGGACCGGGTCCGCGGCGGGTGCGGTGCGGTCCCGGTGCGCGGCGGATGCGGCGCGGTCCCGGTGTGCGGCGGGTGCGGTGCTCCGGCCGGGGTCAGGACCCCGCTTCGATGTCGAACACGACCAGGTCGGCGCTCGCCCCGCCGAGGAACGCGGCGACCGGCTGGTGGTCGGGGTGCGGCAGGTAGCCGTCGAGCGCGGCGCGGTCCCGGAACCCGACGACGAGCATCCAGTCGAACCGCCCCTCGAGCCCTTCGCTGCTCACGCTGGGTCCGGCATCGACCGACGTCACCCCGTCGATGCCGGGGAGGTGCTGCCGGACGAGCTCCGCGGCGCGCTGTTCGGATGACGCGTGGTCCCCGCTCCACTGGACGAGGACGACGTGGACGATCTCAGACATGGGTCGAGGCTACGGCGTCGGGGCTCCGACGCCCGGCCGGCACCGCAGCGTCCTGTTGTGTGCGGACAGGGGTGTTCGATGCGGCACGCAGCGGAGCCAGCAACCGCTCAGACGGCCGCCGCCCGGCTCTCGGCCGATGGGCGCCTCGCCGCGGCGTCGGCGTACCGGCGGGCGTGACGGAGTCCGAGCAGTGCCAGCACCGCCATCACGACGGCGCCGGAGTACGCGACGACCGCGCCGATGAGCGCGAGCGTGGCCATGGTGTCGAACGCGTACGCGTTGAGGAGCAGGCCGCGGAGGGTCTCGCCGCGGAACACGGTGTCGACCTCGGCGGCGAGTGCGGCGTCCTTCGGGTGCGCCTGCGCCTCGGCGGACAGTTCGGAGTACGTCTTCCCGCCGGTCATCTCCCGCAGGTGGACTGCGATGTAGTGGTCGGCCCAGGCCTTCGCCTGTGCGCCGGTCTCGAGCTGCTGTCCGGCGTAGCGGTTGAGGTACGGACCGATGTCCTTGCTCTTCAGCGCGTCGCTGCCCTTCGCCGGGAACTGGATCTTCTCGGCGACGAGCTGGTCCCGCACCTGGTCGTGCACGTACACGTGCGCCCAGGTCATGAGGACACCCGCAAGGAGCAGGACGAGGGCGATGACCGCGCCGCTCGCGGAGAGGAGTCGGTCGAGTACGGTGCGGTTCACGGTTCCTGCCTTCCGTCGGTGTGCTGCCCGCTGTCACTGCCGCCGCGACGCTGGGCCGCCAGCCGGTGCTCCGCGCGCTCGCGCGCGTCGCGCTTCAGGCGCTCCCACTCATCGGTGGGGAGTCGTCGGACCTCGTCGCGCTCGGGCATGGAACCAGGGTCCCGCCAGGACCGGCTGGTGCAGGAGGGCACTTGGTCCCGACCGCGTCGGGACGACCGGGAGGCCCGGGACGGTCAGCCGCGCCGGACGCCGTAGACGGCCGCTTGCGTCCGACTCTCGAGATGCAGTTTGCCGAGCAGGACGGTCACGTTGTTCTTCACGGTCTTCTCGGCGATGTGGAGTCGTTCGCCGATCTGCCGGTTCGTCAGGCCCTCGACGATGAGGTCGAGGATCTGCTGCTCACGCCGGGTGAGTCCCGCGTCGGAGCCGGGGCTCGCGGGGACGACCGCGGAGCGCACGCGCCGTCCCGCGTCGGCCGGGAAGAGGGTCTCACCCGAGGCGGCACGGCGGATCGCCTCGACGAGTTTGTTGCCACGGATGTCCTTGAGAACGGACCCGCTCGCTCCGGCGAGGACCGCGGCCGTCGTCGCCTCGTCGTCGTCGTAGGCGGTGAGCATGAGGCACGGGAGGTCCGGATTGGCCGAGCGCACCGTCCGGCACAGGTCGATGCCGCTGCCGTCCGGCAGGCGGACGTCGAGCACGGCGATGTCCGGCCGGGTCGCGGCGATACGCGGGACGGCCCGGCCGATGGTCTCGGCCTCGCCCACCACCTCGAGGTCGGGCTGCGCGTCGATGATCCGCGCCACGCCCTGCCGGACGAGTTCGTGGTCGTCGACGAGGAACACGCGGATCGTCATGCTGCCTCCCCCTCGGTCACCGGGACCCGCCAGGTCATCGTGGTGCCGCCTCCGTCGCGGCCGTCGAGCGCGTAGTGGCCGCCGCGGGCGGCAGCCCGTGCGGCGAGGTTCGCGGTGCCGCTCGCCCGGCCCGGGCGGCCGAGCCCGCGGCCGTCGTCCTCGACGAGCACGGTCAGGTGGTCGTCCTCGAGCAGCACGCGGACGTCAGTCGTGGAGGCGCGCGCGTGGCGCCCGACGTTCGTCAGCGATTCCCGGACGACCGCGACGACGTCGTCGGCGAGTTCGTCCGGGACGAGCGCGTCCACCGGCCCACCGAAGGTGACGCTCGGCGGCCCGGCGAGCATGGGCGTGACCTCGGCGATCGTGTCGAGGACGCGGTGCCGGATGGTGGTCGGGGCCGTGCGGGGCGGTGTCTTCAGCGCGAACACCGCCGTGCGGATCTCGGCGATCGCGGTGTCGATGGCGTCGATCTGGTCCGCGAACTCCTGACGGACGGTCGCGGGGACCGCGGGCTCGAGGCTCTGGAGCGTCAGGCCCGCCGCGAACAGCCGCTGGATGACGTGGTCGTGGAGGTCACGCGCGATCCGACTCCGGTCCTCGATGCGCTGGAGCTCCTGCCGGTCGAGCCGTCCGCGGGCGAGCTCGAGCGCCACGCTGGCCTGTGCCGCGAACTCCGACGCCAGGTCGAGTTCGGAGCTGGCGAACGGCGGGCGTCCTGCTCGACGCGCGAGCAGGAGCGTTCCGTGCGGGGCGGCCGTCGCGGCGAACGGCACCGCGGCGGCCCATCGGAGTCCGTCCGGCCAGTCGACGGAGTCCTCGCGGAGGTCGCCCGTGGTGACGTGCCCGCTCTCGATGGACCGGCCGGCGATCGTGTCGTCGGCGTCCTCGATCACCGCTCCGAGATCGTGTGCGTCGACCCCGCGGGCGCCGTCGACGCGGAAGCCCGTGTTGTCCGGGACCAGCACGCAGGCGAGATCGGCGTCGACCAGCGGGGCGACGCGGTCCACGACGACGCCGAGGCCGTCGACGGCATCGGACGACAGCAGCGCGGTCGTCACGTCGGCGAGCGCCACCGACCACCGCTGGCGGCGTCGGGACTCGTCGAAGAGGCGCGCGTGGTCGATGGCCGCGCCGGCGGTGGCGGCCAGGGAGGCCACGAGTTCCTCGTCCTCCTCGCTGAACACGCCGGACTCCCGCGTCAGGTACAGGTTGCCGAACAGCTCGTCCCGCACGCGGATCGGCACCCCGAGGAACGCCTCCATCGGCGGGTGGTGCTCGGGGAACCCGGCTGCTCGGGGATCCGCTGCGAGGTGCTCGAGCCGGGTCGGGGTCGTGGTGGTCAGGATCGCGCCGAGCAGCCCCCGGCCGCGGGGGAGGTCCCCGATCGCGGCGACCTCCGCGTCGGACATCCCGACGTGGACGAACTGCTCGAGGGTGCCGTCGGGGGCGATCACCCCGAGCGCGCCGTAGCGGGCGCCGGCGAGTTCGACCGCGGCCTCGACGATGCGCCGGAGCACGACGGGCAGGTCGAGCTCCTCGACCACGAGCCGGTTCGCGCGGAGGAGCTGCCGGAGACGCCCCTGGGTCGCGAGGACCTCGTTCGCGCGATCGACGAGGTCGCCGATGGTGCGCTCGAGTGCCGTCCGCGGCGCGTTCGGGAACTCGAGTCGGTCCTGCTCCTGCCCCACGCCGGTCCTCTCGCTCGCCCCCCCCTTCACCCTATGGGGCGGCGCAGCCGCGGGAGCCGGGACCTTGGTCTCTGGGTCCGGTCTGCCGCAGCACGGACCATCGAGGAGGAGGCGGCACATGGGTGAGCGGTACATCGTCGGGTTCGACGACTCGCGGCCGAGTCGACGCGCACTGGACTGGGCGCTCGACCGCGCCGCGCGAGACCACGGGTCCGTCGTGCTCGCCCACGTCCGCACGGTTCCGGACGGCCCACCCTCCGACCCGGACCTGGAGGCCGCGGTCACCCGTGCTCGCACCCGCCGTCGCGATGTCGGGGTGTCGCTGCTGCGGATCGACGGGGACGACGTCGTGGCCGCCCTGCTCGGGGTAGCCGAGGACGAGGACCTCCTCGTGGTGGGCACGCACAAGACGGGTCACCTGCACGGCCGGGCGCTCGGCACGCGGGCACTCGCCCTCGCGGCTGGCGCGCGCTGTTCGGTCGTCGTCGTCCCGGACACGGACCTGCGGTTCCGTCGCGGTGTCGTCGCGGGCGTCGGCGGCGGTGCAGGGGCGGCGCACGTGTGCGAGACCGCGGCCAGGGAGGCCGAACACCGTGAGGAGGAACTCGTGCTCGTCCGGGCGCTCGAACCCGACGGGTCCGGCGACGACGGCACCCCGCTCGGCACCACCGGCGGACGCGTCCAGGACGCCCACCCGCTCCTCGAGGTGTCCGCGCGCACCGCTTCCCGTCCAGCGGCGCCCATGCTGCTCGATGTCGCGCTGGGGCACGCGCTCCTCGTCATCGGCGCGCGCCATCCGGCCCAGGCGCGGGCCGGGTACGTCGGCGCGGTGCTCCACGACGTGCTCATCAACCTGACCGCACCCGTGCTCGTGACCCGCCACCGCGACCTCGTCGCGACCGCGGCAGCGAGTGGTGCGGCCACTCGACCGGACCCCATCGAGGAGAACGCATGACCGACACGACCATCAGCAGGACCGACACCACGGCGACCGAGGTCGCCTTCCGGCGCGGCAACGGAGCGGAGGTGGACGAGCCCACGATCGACCGCCTCGACGCGTGGTGGCGGACCGCCAACTACCTCTCCGTCGGGCAGATCTACCTGCTCGACAACCCGCTGCTCCGACGGCCGCTCACCCGTGACGACGTCAAACCGCGCCTCCTCGGTCACTGGGGAACGACCCCCGGACTCAACTTCGTCTACGCCCACCTGAACCGGGCCATCCAGGAACGCGATCTCGACACGCTGTACGTCACGGGGCCGGGGCACGGCGGCCCGGGCATGGTGGCGAACGCCTACCTCGACGGCACCTACACCGAGGTCTACCCACGGATCGGGCAGGACGAGGACGGCGTCCGGCGCCTGTTCCGTCAGTTCTCCTTCCCCGGCGGCATCCCGAGCCACGCGGCACCCGAGACCCCGGGCTCGATCCACGAGGGCGGGGAACTCGGCTACGCCCTGTCACACGCGTACGGCGCCGCCTTCGACAACCCGGACCTCCTCGTCGCCGCGGTCGTCGGCGACGGCGAGGCCGAGACCGGCCCCCTGGCGACCAGCTGGCACTCCAACAAGTTCATCGACCCGCTCCACGACGGCGTCGTGCTCCCGATCCTGCACCTCAACGGGTACAAGATCGCGAATCCGACCGTGCTCGCCCGGATCCCCGAGGAGGAGCTGCTGTCGCTCATGCGCGGGTACGGCCACACCCCCTACGTCGTGTCCGGCGGGTTCGACGGCGAGGACCCGCGGGCGGTCCACCGCCGGATGGCGGAGACCCTCGACCGGGTCCTCGACCACGTCGCCGAGATCAAGGCCGCAGCCGCCGCGGGCACCCTGGAGGGCCGCCCCGCCTGGCCGATGATCGTCCTGCGCACACCGAAGGGCTGGACGTGCCCCGCCGAGATCGACGGCAAGCCCGCCGAGGGCAGCTGGCGTGCCCACCAGGTGCCGCTCGCGAGCGCCCGGGACACCGAGGAACACCTGCAGGTGCTCGAGGGCTGGCTCCGCTCCTACCGACCCGAGGAGCTGTTCGACGACGAGGGCCGGCCCGTCGCACTCGCGACGGCGCTCGCCCCGACCGGCGACCGGCGGATGAGCGCCAACCCCGTCGCGAACGGCGGGCTGCTCAAGCGGGACCTCGTGTTGCCCGACTTCCGCGACTACGCGGTCGACGTCCCCACGCACGGCGGCTCCATCGACGAGTCCACCCGGGTCCTCGGTCGGTGGCTCGCCGACGTCGTCCTCGCGAATCCGGACACGTTCCGGATCTTCGGCCCCGACGAGACCGCGTCGAACCGCCTGAACGCCGTGCTCGACGTGACCGACAAGCAGTGGGACGCCGAGGTGGTGCCGTCGGACGAGCACCTGGCGCGCGCGGGCCGCGTCATGGAGATGCTGAGCGAGCACCAGTGCCAGGGGTGGCTCGAGGGCTACCTGCTGACCGGACGGCACGGACTGTTCACCAGCTACGAGGCCTTCATCCACATCGTCGACTCGATGCTCAACCAGCACGCGAAGTGGCTCAAGGTGAGCAAGACCATCCCGTGGCGGCGGCCGATCGCGTCGCTCAACTATCTGCTGTCGTCGCACGTGTGGCGCCAGGACCACAACGGGCTGTCGCACCAGGACCCGGGTTTCATCGACCACGTCGTCAACAAGAAGCCAGACATCGTTCGGGTGTACCTGCCGTTCGACGCCAACACGTTGCTCTCGACGTACGACCACTGCCTCCGGAGCGTCGACTACGTCAACGTCGTCGTGGCGGGCAAGCAGCCGACGTTCAACTGGCTCCCCATGGACGAGGCGATCGCGCACATGACCCGCGGCCTCGGCATCTTCGACTGGGCCGGCACCGAGGTCGACGGCGAGGAGCCCGACGTGGTCCTCGCGTGCGCCGGCGACGTCCCGACGCTCGAGACCCTGGCGGCCGCGTCGATCCTCCGCCGCGAGGTCCCGTCGCTCCGGGTCCGGGTCGTCAACGTCGTCGACCTCATGCGGTTGGTGAGCGAGGGCGAGCACCCGCACGGGTTGTCCGACGCCGAGTTCGACGCCGTGTTCACCCCCGACAAGCCGGTCGTCTTCGCCTACCACGGGTACCCGTGGCTCATCCACCGACTGACGTACCGCCGACATGGCAGCGGCAACCTGCACGTCCGCGGCTACACGGAGGAGGGCACGACGACGACGCCCTTCGACATGGTCATGCTCAACGACATGGACCGGTACCACCTCGTCATCGACGTGCTCGACCGCGTTCCCGGGCTCGCGTCCCGCTCAGCCGGACTCCGTCAGCGCATGCAGGACGCCCGCATGGCTGCCCGCGCCTGGACCCGGGAGCACGGGGAGGACATCCCCGAGGTCGCCGACTGGACCTGGACCGACGACGGTGACGCGCACCACGACGCCGCCGCGGTCCGTTCGGCGAACGTCGGTGTCGACACCGCCTCGGCCACTGCTGCCACGGGTGGTGACAACGAGTGAGCGAGCACCGGAACGACCCCGAGCCCGTCCCGACCCGCACCTCCGACCGGCCCGGCGCCCACGCGTCGACCGCACCGGTCGAGGAGCTCGTCCTGGTCCTCGATCCGGACCAGTGCTGGACCCGACTGCGCGACGCGAGCACCGGGCGGGTGGCGTTCCGTACCGACGAGAGCATCGAGATCCTGCCCGTCAACCACCTCTCCGACGACCGCCAGATCGTCTTCGCGACCTCGAGCCACGCGATCCTCGCCGCCGTGGCCGACCGACGTGAACTCGTCTTCGAGGTCGACCACCACGACGGGTGGACCGCCTGGAGCGTCGTCGTCCGCGGGCCAGCCCACACGACCCAGGCGAACGACGGCACGGCGGGGCGACTCCGGTCGATGCTGCCCACGCCGAAGATCGCGACGGTGGTCATCGAACCGACGACCGTCACCGGGCGCCTGTTCGACCAGGCCGCGCCCTGACGCGGACGCTGCGGTCAGCGCGCGCGGCCACTGCGGTCAGCGCGCGCTCATTTGCCCGCGCCCATGGTGAGCCCGGCGACGAGCTGTCGCCGCGCGAGCAGGTACAGCACCAGGATCGGCAGCGCCGAGAGCACGACCGCCGCGAGCGTCGCCGGCACGTTGATGCTGAACTGCCCCTGGAAGTTCCACAGCGCGAGCGGCAGGACGCGCTTGTCGTCGCTCTGCGTCAGCACGAGGGGCAGCAGGAACCCGTTCCAGACCTGGAGCGCGTCGTAGATCGCGACCGTCGCGATGGAGGACCGCGAGAGCGGGAGCACGAGGCGCCACAGGATGGCCCACTGCCCCGCACCGTCGACCCGCATCGCCTCGAACAGCTCCCCCGGGATGTCGCGGATGAAGTTGACGAGGATGAGGACCGTGATCGGGATCGCGAAGGCGATCGACGGCAGGATCACCGCGGCGAGCGTGTCGTACAGGCCGACGCGGCCGAGCACGAAGAACAGCGGGATGACGGTCGCCTGCAGCGGGATCGCGAGGCCCAGGAGGAACAGCGAGTAGGTGCTCCGGACGATCCACCGCCGCGACCGCACGATCGCGTAGGCCGCGAGCAGGCAGACGGCGGTCGTCACGACGACGGTGACGAGCGAGACGATCACGCTGTTCGCGAAGTAGACGCCGAAGCCGGACTGCAGCACGAGCGCGTAGCTCGCCAGGGTCGGGTGCGTCGGCGGCGTGAGGGGGTTCCGCGTGTAGTACGAGCCCTGCGCGGTGATGCTCGTGATCACGACGTAGTAGATCGGCAGGAGCACGACGGCGAGCCAGACCCAGGCCGCGACCGCGCCGACGACGTTCCGGTTGGCCCGTGTGCGCCGTGGCCGGCCGGCGCCGTTCGTGCGGGTCGTGGTGGATCCGCCCACGGCGGTGTCCCGGACGCTTGCGATCGCCATCAGGCGCCTTCCTGCTCGCTGGTCATGCGGTTGAACCCGCTGAACCGGGTGAGTGCGAGCGCGATGACCAATCCGATGACGACGAGGATGACGGCGAGCACGCTCGCGTCGCCGAGGTCGCTGGCGGAGAAGCCGGTCAGGTACATGTCGAGTGGGAGGATCCGGGTCGCGTACCCGGGGCCGCCCTGCGTGAGGACGTACACGATGTCGAAGTAGGTCAGGGACCCGACGATCATGAGCGTCGAGGACGTGATGATCGTGTTCCGGAGCTGCGGCAGCGTGATGCTGAAGAACTGGCGGACCCGTCCGGCCCCGTCGATCTGCGACGCCTCGTAGAGGGACGCCGGGATCTGGCGCGCGCCGGCCTGGTACAGCAGCGAGTGGAACGGGATGAACTGCCACGCGATGACGAAGATCACCACGTACAGCGCCGTGGCGGGGCTGCCGAGCCAGTCCTTCGACAGCGCGGGCAACCCGAACGCGTGACCGACGCCGTAGTTCGGGTCGAGCAGCGCCTTGAACGCGATCGCGATCGCGGCCGACGACAGGATCAGGGGCAGGAAGTACAGCGCGGCGAGGACGGCGCGGTACCGCTGCTTGCCCGACACGAAGACCCCGACGAGGATGCTCATCGGCGTCTGGATCACCCACGAGATCACGATCACCTGCAGCGTGAGCCACAGCGCGTGGTAGGTCAGTGGATCGCCGAGCTGGGTGATCCAGTTGCGGATCCCGTTGAACACGGGAGCGGTGAGGCCGTCCCAACTCGTGAAGCTGAGTCCCAGCGCGATCACCAGCGGGATGATCGCGAACGCCAGGAACATCGCGAGTGCGGGGATGACGAACCAACTGCTCGGGGCCGATCCGTCGATGACGGCCCCACCGTTCCGTGTGCGCATGCCTACTTGCCGATGGTCGTGTTCATGTGGTCGGAGAACTGCTTCGGCGTCTCCGACTGGTTGAAGAGCAGGTCGAGCTGGGTCCAGAACTCCGTCGAGGCGGCGGGGCTGAGCGCGAGGTCCCAGGACTGCTGGAAGTGCGGCGCGTCCGTGATCATCTGCTCCGCCTGCTTGGCGAAGTCGCCCTTGAGCTTCGACGACACCCCGGTGACCGGCGGGATCTGCCCCTGCCCGATCATCGTGTTCACGTACGAGTCGTTCCAGACGCTCTTGGTCACGTACTGCAGCGCGGCCTTCGTCTGGGCGGCGGACGCCTTGGACGACACCGACCAGTAGACCGAGGGGTTGCCCGCGATGTCCTCCGGGTCGCCCTTGCCGCCGGAGACCGCGGGGAACGGCGCGACCTCGAGCTTGCCGCTCTTGACGAAGTTCGGATCGATCGACGAGATACCCGAGTAGGCCCACGTGCCCTGGAGGAGGAAGCCCGCGCGGCCCGTCACCATGAGCGCGAGGTCGGCGTTCGTGTCGGCGGACACCGACGCGAACCCGTCCGCGAAGCCCCCGGCCTTGATGAGCTGCTGGATCATCGTCGTGGCCTGGATCACGGCGGGGTCGGACCAGGCGTTCGGCTTGTTGTCGAGGATCGCCTGGAACGGAGCAGGGCCGCCGATCCGGTCCACGAGGTACTCGATGTACATGAGGTACGGCCACTTGCTCTGACCACCGAGCGAGATCGGGGCCACCCCGGCCGCGCGGAGCTTCTTGACGTCCTTGAGCAGGTCGTCCCAGGTGGCCGGAGCCTCGCTGATGCCGGCCTTCTGCAGCACGTCCTTGTTCATGTACAGGACCACGGGCGCGGTGGAACTCGCGGGGATCGCGTAGGTCTTGCCGTTCACCTTGCCGGTGTCCGCGATCGAGGGGACGATCTTGTCGGTGAAGGACGTGTCCGACTTGAGGTCGCTGCTGAGGTCCTTGACGAGCCCGGCCTTGACGTACGACTTGAGCGTGCCGCCGCCCCAGTTGTAGACGAGCGTGGGTGCCTGCGGCGAGTTGATCGCGGTGCGGATCTTGTCCTTGAAGTCGTTCGTGCCGAAGTACGAGTCGGTGATCTTCTGGTCGGGGTGCGCCTTGTTCCACGTCGCGATGGACGGCTGGATGTTCGGCTTGTCGGCGGTGGTGCTCCAGGCCGTGATGGCGCTGCTGGACGAGCCGCTGCCGCCGGCGCTGCACGCGGCGAGGGAGATCGCGACGGCTGCCGCGGCGACGGTGGCGGCGGTCCGGCGGATCAGTCGTCCGCGGGTGATCGGCCGCGACGATGCGGGGATCTTCATGGGGGTACTCCTCAGGAGTCTCGGGATGGTGTGTTGCGGGGACGTCCGGATGGACGGGCCGAGGCCACGAAACGGGCGACGGGAGATCAGGGGACGACGACGGCCTTGAGCGTGTCGGGGCGCGTCGCCGCGTCGAGCGCGGCCTCGACCTCGTCGAGGCCGAACCGACCGGTGACGAGTGCGTCCACGTCGACGAGCCCGGCTGCGATGAGCCGGATGGCGATCGGCCACGTGTTCGCGTACCGGAACACCCCGGTGACGACGAGCTCGCGGTTCTGGATGCGGGACACCGGGAGCCGGATCTCGTCGGCGCCCATGCCGACGAGGACGACACGACCCGCGGGAGCGACGGCGTGGATGCCGGCGCGGACGGCGGGTTCGGCGCCGGACGCGTCGATGAAGGCGTCGACCTCGTAGTCGGCGGTGGCGACGTCGACGACCATCGGGTCGACGACCTCCGTCGCGCCGAAGCGGAGTGCGACCTCCCGGCGTTCGGCCACCGGGTCGCTCACGATGATCCGCGTCGCGCCGAACGCGCGGGCGACCTGCCCGGCGATGACACCGATCGGCCCGGCCCCGGCGATGAACACCGAGCTCCCGGGCGTGGTCTGCGCCTTCTGGTTGGCCCAGATGCCGACGCTGAGCGGCTCGCAGAGCGCCGCGGCCTCGATCGACATCGTGTCCGGGATCGGATGGGCGTAATCGGTCTGGATGGCGGCGTACTCCGCGAACGCGCCGTCGATCGGCGGCGTCGCGTAGAACTCCATCGAGGTGCAGAGGTTGTAGCGGCCGTGCTTGCACTGGTCGCAGTGTCGGCAGGCGCGCTGCGGCTCGATCGACACGCGCTCACCCACGCGGTCCGGCGAGACCGCGGCCCCGACAGCGACGATCGTGCCCGCCGACTCGTGGCCGAGGATCATCGGCTGCTCGACGACGAACGAGCCGATGCGGCCCTCGTGGAAGTAGTGGACATCCGAGCCGCAGACGCCGACGGCGGCGATCCGGACCAGGACCTGGTCGGGATCGAGTCGGGGCACCGGCACGGTGTCGACACGGACGTCGCCCGGGGCGTGCAGGACGCTCGCCCGCATGTGCTCCGCGACGGAGGCGGATGGTGCAGTCATGTGGACCTCTCCGGCCGCGCCATCGCGGCTCCTCGGACCCTCACAGCATCGGTGCTGAGTGGTAACGGTTCCAACAATGCGCACGCGCGTCGAGGGTTGTCAACTCCTCTTGCCAAGAAATATGGCGGAAATGGGCCTCCGAGCCCCCACCATTGACAGCGCCGGCGCGTTCCTCCTACTGTTCGATGTGGAAACGGTTCCACTTTCTGTTGCCTGCCCGAGGAGGGACGCGATGCCACGCAACGCCGCTGCCCCCGCTCGGGACGTCGTCCCTGTCGCTCTGCGCTATGCAGGGCACGCGGCGAGCGCCGCGTCAGGGAGGAGCGACGGATGACCGACAGCACGCAACGCCCCAAGCGGGGCCAGGTCACGATGCGCGAGGTCGCCGAGGCGGCCGGCGTCGGCATGGGCACGGTGTCGCGGGTCTTCTCGAACGTCGGAGCGGTCGCCCCGGCGACGCGCCAGCGGGTGGAGGCGGCGGCCAAGGACCTGCATTACCGTCCGAGCGCGCTCGGTCGCGACCTGAAACGACGGACGACGAACAACATCGGCCTCATCGTCACCGACATCTCGAACAACTTCTACGGGGAGTTCGCCCAGGGGGTCCTCGCGAGCGCCAAGGAGCTCGGACGCCACGTGATCCTCTGCGCGAGCGGCGAGGACCCGGCGACCGAGCGGGAGTACATCGACCTGCTCGTCGAGCAACGCGTGGACGGGATCATCGCCTTCCCCACGGGGAGCAACCTCGACGCGTGGGAGACCGCGCGGGCGATCGGCATCAACGTGCTGTTCGCCGACCGGACGATGGCCGACCTCGACGTGCCGTCCATCCTGGCGGACAACCTCGGGGGCGCCCGCCGACTGACGGAGTACCTCCTCGCCCTGGGGCACGAGCGGATCGGGTACCTCGGTGGGCCTTCCCAACTCACGACGGGCAGCCAGCGCGAGGCGGGGTACCGGCTCGCCCACGAGCAGGCGGGCGTCCCCGTGATCGACGAGCTCGTCGTGCGCACCCGGTTCACCCGGGACACCGCCTACGCGAGCGCGATCCGCCTCCTCGACTCGGCGGTGCCGCCGACCGCGCTCCTCGCCTCGAACAACATCCTCGGCGAGGCGGTGCTGGCCGCGGTCCGCGACCGCGGTCTCCGCGTGCCCGAGGACCTCTCGCTGGTCATGTTCGACGACGTGCCGTGGGCGCGCCTCGTCGACCCGGCGATCACCGTCGCGGCGCAGCCGGCCTGGGGCATGGGCCAGTCGGCGGCGCGGATGGTGCTCACACTCGACGACGACACGCGGTCCCAGGTGGTCCCGGTCGACGTGGTCATCCGGCGCAGCGCCGCTGCCCGGTTCATGGACACTCCCGTCATCGGGAGCTGACCGACGGGTCGGACCCGTCACGTGCCCACGACGCTGTGGGAGGAAGAGCGACACATGGAACGCGGTATCTACTTCGACGGCTGGTACCCGAACGAGCACTGCTACCACCCGAGCATGCCCCCGCGGCGGCTCACGATGGCGGACGACGTCGTCGAGATGGGTGGGACGATGCTCGTCTGGGCCGGCCTCGGCGGCGGCGTGATCAGCCTCCCGTACCTGGAGGACGAGGCGTTCGGGCCGATCCCGCAGCGGTTCCGCCAGCACGGCTACGTCAACGAGTCGGAGTTCATCGCGTACACGAAGGAGCGCGGCGTCGACCTGTTCGGCATCGTGTTCGAGGCGCAGGCGTGGGAGTTCCCCGCCGAGGTCGAGGACGGTCGCGTGCTGGCCCAGAACCAGCTGCGGGACGTCGGCACGCGCACGACGATGGGCCTCCGCGAGTTCTCGACCGACACCGGACCGGCCGACTGGAAGCCGTTCCGCCACTACTTCCCCGACGGCCTCGTGAACAGCGACGGCGAGCAGGTCACCGACCTGTGGGAGGAGGTCGTGTCCCGCGACCTCGAGGGCCGCCCCCTGCACGCCCACTGGGTGGAGGTCGACGGCACGGGCCAGTCCTGCTACCTCGCCGACCGGAACAACCCGGTCTGGCGCGAGTACCTCAAGGCGGTCATCCGCATCCAGATCGACGCCGGGGCGCCCGGGGTCCAGCTCGACGAGACCGACGTGCCGCTGCTCGCCCTGCGCTACGGCGGCTGCTTCTGCAAGGACTGCGTCAAGGGGTTCCGGGCGTACCTGCAGACCCTCGACACACCCCCGACGGAACTCGCCGGGGTCGACCTCGCCACGTTCGACTACCGGCAGTGGCTGCTCGACCAGGGGTACCGGACGGGCACCGCCCCGCAGACGTACCCGCTGTACGCCGAGTACTGCCGCTTCCTGCAGATCGCGATCACGGACACGTTCCACGAGGTCGCCTCGTACGTGAAGGAGTACGCGGCGTCGCAGGGGAAGCAGGTCCGCGTCGCCGGCAACTTCTACGACTGCGCGCCGTTCTACGAGGCGATGGTCGACGACGTCGACGTGCTCGTCACCGAGATGCGCGAGACGAAGTACCAGCAGCCCTGGTACTTCCGCCACGGCGTCGGGATGAGCCGCGGACGTCCGCTCGTCGCGGTCGAGAACCCGTACGGCGGCATCACCGAGGACCTGCTCCGCCGCATCCAGCGAGGACGAGCCCACGACCTGTTCCGCCTGTCGATCTTCGAGGCGAACGCGATGGGCGCGAACATGTCCCTGCCGTACGGCTCGTGGCTCGGAACCGAGGTGAAGGACTCCTACTGGGTGCCGAAGGACCTGGCGGTCGAGACCGGTCAGGCGCTCGTCGGTCTCGACGCCGTCACGTCGAACGTATCCGTGCACAGCACCGCCGTCGTCTACTCCGTCCCCAGCGTCATGCGGGCGATGATGGACTCGGACATGTTCAGCGACGACGGCCGCTGGTTCGAGCCCGTCGAGGCGGTCGACGCACGCGCCTCCTCGTACTGGGAGACCATCGAGTGCCTCAGCCGGTCCGGCCGCACCTTCGACGCGATCGTCCTGCCGGACGAGGGTCTCCGCCAGGACGACACGGTGGCAGCGACCTTCGCCCCGTACGCGACCGTCGTCGTACCGGACGCGTGGAACATGAGCGCCCGCCAGCACGAGGCGCTCCTCGGCTATCTCGGCCAGGGTGGACGCGTCGTGGTGAACGGCGCCTACGGCACCGAGTTGCCGGCCGCCGACCGGGAGGCCCTGCTCACCCACGCCGGGACGACCCACCTCGACGACGTGCGCGCGATCCCCGACCTGGTACCGCAGGACGTCCTCGGCGAGTTCGATGAGGCGATGGCCGTCAACGTCCACCAGCTGCCCGACGACACGCTTGCCGTCCACGTCGTGAACTTCGACTACCAGGAGGCCGACGACGCCGTCCAGCGCCGGCTCGACTTCGAGATCGGCGTCCGCACGGATCGCGCGATCACGACCGCGACCGTCCACCGGCCGGGCCTCGCCCCCGAGACGGCGCCCGTGGACCTCGCCGACGGCGTCGCGCGTGTGACCATCCCGACCCTCGACCTCTACGCGGTGGTGCACCTTGCCTGACCGACCCGAGCCGCACGACGCAGCGGACGACGCTGCACGAGCCGACTGGTCCGCTGCCCCCATCCGCCTCGCCGCGAACCAGCCGCCCGCTCGCCCGTACCGGGGCGGCGCCGGCATCGCGCGGTTCCGCGGCCTGCCTGAGTCCGAGGTGGACCCGTACACACCCGAGGACTTCGTGGCCTCGGTCACGACCGTGCACGGGTCCGATCATGTGGGCCTCACCGAACTCGCGCCGGGACTGACGCTCCGCGACGCCGTCCGGGCCGACCCCCAGGGGTTCCTCGGCCCGGAGCACGTCGCCCGGTTCGGTGCCGAGACCATGCTCCTCGTCAAGCTGCTCGACACGGCGGAGCGCCTGTTCGTGCACTTCCACCCGGACGACGACCACGCCCGCACCCACCTCGGCGAGCCCCGCGGCAAGACCGAGGCGTGGATCGTGCTCGCGGTGGCGGACGGCGTCGACGGCTACGCGTCCCTCGGGTTCACCCGCGAGGTCTCCGAGGCCGACGCCGCAGCCTGGTTCGCGGAGCAGGACGCCGGCGCGATGCTCGCCGCGATGCACCGCGTGCCGCTGCAGCCCGGGTCCGTGTTGCTCGTGCCCGCGGGGGTGCCGCACGCGATCGGCCCCGGCATCACGCTCGTGGAGCTGCAGCAGCCGGCGGACCTGTCGATCCTGCTCGAGTACGACGGCTACCCGGGACTGGACGCGTCCACGGCGCTCATGGGGAACGACCTGCACGAATCGCTCCAGGCACTCGACCGTCGCGCGTGGACCGCGGAGGACGTCGCCCGGCTGGTCGGCGACCCCGCCGCACCGGACGACACCACCGCCTCCGTGTTCCCGCCCGCCGCGGACCCGTTCTTCCGCGCCGAACGGATCCGCACGACGGAACCCGTGCGCCTGTCGGCGGCGTTCGCGGTCGTCGTCGTCGTCGGCGGCAGCGGGACGATGGCGTCCGGGTCGGGCACGCTCCCGCTCGCCGCGGGTGACACGGTGCTCGTGCCGTTCGCCGTGGGCGAGGTCGAGCTCTCCCCCGGGCTCGACGTCATCCGGGCGCTCCCGCCGCGGCCGTGAGTCCGGGCGCCGATGGGGGCGCCGTGACGCTTCACCGCGACTGCGTCACGTCGTCACCGACCGGGTCGCCGCCAGCGAACAGCGATGCCAGTGCGTGGGGAGCCCCGGTGCCGAACACCAGATCCACCGTCTCATGCGCGGCGACAGCCTCGGCTTCGCTGCGCTCGAACATGACTGCCTCGTACGAGGCCAGCGCTGCCTCCAGATCGTCCGGCTGTGCGGCGATGGCCTCGCCGAGCTCCGCCCCGTCGAGCATGGCGATGTTCGCGCCCTCGCCACCGGGCACCGTGACGTGCGCGGCGTCACCGAGGAGTGTCACGCCCGGGACCCGGACCCAACGGTGCCGGTCGGGGAGCTCGTGGATGCTGCGGAGGACGGGCGCCGTGTCGCTGTCCGTGACGAGCGCGGTGAGTTCCGGTGCCCATCCATCGAACTCGGCAGCGATGCGGGCGCGAGTGACGTCGGCGTCGGCGAAGTCGATGCAGTCGAACCATGCCAGCGGGTGGGACAAGATCACGTAGGTGTGGATGACGTTCCCGGCCTCCCGGTGTGCGAGGAAGCCCGTTCCGGGCTCGAGTGCGTAGAGGGCGCCCGCCCCGACCGCGGCGGCTGTTCCGGGGTGCCGGATGTCGACGTCGTGGAGTGCCGTGTCGATGTAGCTCATCCCCGCGTACGTGGGTCGCTGGTCCGAGACGAGGTGCCGGACTCTGGACCAGGTGCCGTCGGCACCGACCAGGAGATCGCTGACGGCGCTCGATCCGTCGGCGAAGACGAGTTCGTGGCGACCGTCGCCGTGCGCCGTCACGCTGGTCACCTTCTTGTCCCACCGGACCGTTCCTCCCGGGAGGGACTCCAGCAGGATCCGACGGATGTCACCTCGGAGCGCTTCCGGCTTGGCCATCGAACCGTCGTCAGGCACCTCGCCCAGGACGATGCCGTGTCGGTCCATGACCCGCTGCGCGGCACCCCCGTGGTGCACGATCGACCGGAACTGCTCGTCGAGGCCGGCGATGTGCAGAGCGAGCTGCCCGTTGTGCTCGTGGAGGTCGAGTTGTCCGCCCTGCCCTCGCGCGTCAGCGGACCGATCACCTTCGTACACCGTGGACGAGATGCCGTGCAGGTGGAGGACTCGGGCCAGCATGAGGCCGCCGAGGCCGGCGCCGACGATGGCGATGCGAGGGGTCATGGGATGTTCCTTTCGAGCAAGCACTTTGGACCAACGGTCCATCGATCAGTGCCACTGTGGACCGTTGGTCCAACTCATGTCAAGATGGAGTTGTGTCCGCATCCGAAGACCGCCCCCCACGGCGCGCGAACGCGCTCTCTCGCGATCAGGTGGTGCTCGCCGCGGTGCAGCTACTCGATGATGGAGGGACGCCCGCGCTCACGGTGCGAGCGCTGTCCGAGTCGCTGGCGACCGGTCGCGGAGCCATCTACCACTACGTCTCGAGCATCGACGAGGTGGTGGGGACCGCAGCCGACCACGTCCTCGGGCCGGTCGTCACGGCGGAGGACCCCGACGCGGCGTCCGCGATCCGGTCGATCACGCTCGGCGTGTTCCGGACCATCGCCGCTCGCCCCTGGGTGGGGACACAACTCGCCCGGAACCCGTCGCAGCCAGCGGTCCTCCGGATGTGGAAGGCGATCGGGCACCATCTCCTCCGACTCGGGGTTCCGGAGAGCCGGCTCTCGGACGCCGGATCTGCGCTGGTCAACTACGTCCTCGGCGCCGCAGCCCAGTACGCAGCAGGGCCCGGGCAGGCGGAGGACATGACTGCGCGGCAGCGGTACCTCGACGAACTCGCAGCCCGATGGGCGGACGAGGATGATGACGCCCTCGTTCAGGACATCGCCGCGCGTCTCGGAGATCACGACGACCAGGAGCAGTTCCTCGCCGGTGTGGACATCTTCCTCGCGGGCGTGCGCGCGCTGACGAACCCCCACACGGACCAGGGCTGACACCCGCGGGCGCATCGCGGGTGTCCGCGCTCGACCCTCAGGGCGTCCTGGCCGCGGCGCATGGCGCCGGCGGGCGTCGCCGTTCACACGGACATCAGGAACGTCGACACCACAGCGGCGACCCGCTCGGGTCCGCCGTGGTTCCACGGGCCGTCGTGGCCGAGCCCGTCGAGCTCGACGTGCTGTGCGTCCGGGAGGACCGTGGCGAGCCTGCGGGCCGCCGCGCGCAAGAACGCGGGGCTGGCGGTCCCGGAGACCACCAGCACGGGCTTCCGGACCGTCACGTACTCGTCGAGGCGTCCGTCCACCTGCGCGACGTCGTGGAAGTCGTACCGGACGCCGGGCAGCAGCGACCGGAACGTCGGACCGCCTCGCCGGACGACGGCGTCGATCGCGATGACGAGCCGCGCCACGACGCGGGCGATGACGCGGGGCATCCGGCGGATGACGGCCGGCGCGGTCTCGGCGACGAGGAGGGAGTCGATGAGTGCGCTGGCCAGGTCGCCGCGCTCGATCTCCCCGGCGAGCCGGCGGACCCCGGCGCGGTCGATCCCGTCCTGGTAGAAGGGCGGCTCGTAGACCGCCGCCGCACGGACCCTGGGCAGGGTGCGGGCCGCTTCGAGGGTGATCACGGCTCCGGAACTCAGACCGAACACGGCCGTCGCGCCGGTCGCGGCGAGGACCGCGTCGACGTCCTCGACGTCGCGGGCGATGTCGTGGTCGGCGCCGTAGGGGCGAGGGCTCAGGCCGCGCCCGCGCCGGTCGACCGAGTGGACCGTGTACGCCGTCGACAGCGCTGCCGCGAAGCGTCGGTAGGCCTGCACGTCGGCCATGGCGCCCTGCACGAGGATGACCCCGGGGCCACTGCCCTGCGAGAGGAACCCGATCGCCGTGCCGTCGGCCGACGTGACCGACCGCGTGACGACGTCGGTTCCGATGCGGGAGGTCCCCGCCCTCATCGGAGATCGTCCCGATCCTCGTGGGCCCAGGTCGCGAACGACACGGGAGGACGACCGACGACCTCCTGGACCGAGTCGACCCTGAGATCGACGGGACCCTGCGGCACCGAGCCGACTGACGCGATGATCGGCTCGACGAACACGGCGATCGTGGTGGGTTCGGCACCGAGGAACACCTTCTCGACGCCCGCGAGCAACCGGGGGAACGTCGACGGGTCGGTCAGGTCCGCTCGGACGACGTCGACGCCAGGCGGGAACTCGCCCAGCCGGGGGGAGCGGCTGGAGGCGCGGACACGGGCTGCGCTCGCCATCAATGCCCGGAGCACGGCTCCGCCGATGCTGCCGCGCGCACCGATCACCAGGTACGTCATCCGTTCTCCAACCGGTTACACCGCGAAGTAGTTACGCGGCGAAGATACTCCAGCTCGGATAGAGTTGCGACATCCGACGGAGGTGCGATGGGACAGCACGACGACCGCGGGCAGCTCGTGCTGGACGCACTGCGATCGTTCGCTCGAGCGAACTCGGAATTCGGTCGGGCCTTCGCCGCCCGCGAGCGGATGCACCACACCGACGCCGCGGCGATCGTGGAGATCCTGCAAGCGGAAGAATCTGGTCGACCACTCACGCCCGCGCGGCTGGCCGAGCTGGTGATGCTCACGACCGGTGCGACGTCGACCCTGCTGAAGCGCCTGGAGAGCGCCGGCCACGTCGTCCGCACTCGTGAGCACGACGACGGACGTATCGTCACCCTCCGAACGACCGCTACCGTGCATGCCGCAGCCGCGGAGTTCCACCAGCCGCTCGCCGCGCAACTCAACGTGGTGCTCGGGAGTCGCTCCGACGAGGAACTCGAGTCGGTCAGGAGCGTCGTGCTCGAGGTGGCGGAATGCCTGAGGGCTGCCGCCTCGAACGCTGTCGACCACGAGTAGCACGACGCGCCCGTCGGTCGGTCCTCCGCACCCCGAACGCTCCCGCTCAGCCCAGGACCGACGGCTCCTGCGTCAGTGCGACGCTGGCGTCCCACAGCTCATCGGCCCTCGAGCGGTCGTACGACTCCTCGGGTCCGACACCGACGCGCACCACTCCGCCGGCCCTGCGGGTCGCAGCTCTCTGGAAATCGTTGACGGGCTGCGGTTCAGACTGGCCGCGATCTCGCGCACGCCGTCGCCGCGGGCCCGCATGAGCGCGATGTCCTCGCACTCGCTCGAGGACAGATAGCGTCCGGACAGCGTTGGAGCGAGCCTCGGGTTCACGCCGCCAGCGTGCCGGAACCACCGATGCGCGACCGGCTCGGACACACCCGCGACGACCCCGGCCTCTCGCGTCTTCACCCCCGGCGCGATCGCAGCCCAGAACGCGACCCTGTCCTCCCGCCATGCCACCGTCGGACGGCCAGGAGAGGGAACCTGTCCCCGATACGCCTGAACCTGCCGTTGTCGATCTCGAACCCGCATCGAACACCTCCGAAGTTTGGTGTTGCGACGACCGGTTGAATACGGCCCGAGCTGCTCACCGATCCGACGCAACGCGCCAGCCCTGGTGCTCGGGTCGCGGCGAGCATCCACCGCGAGCCGGACCGCCCGCTCCCGAAGCTCCCCCGGGTACTTCCTCGGTGCTCCCATGACTCTCATCCTCCCGTGGATTGAGAGCCTCCATCAGACCCGGGGCGGAACAGTTCCCTCACGGGCGCCTGCAGCACGCGCCGATCTGAAGTCGCGCTTCCCGTTACGCCAGAATTCGACATCCGTCCCTGTTCGCCTGCTCGGCAATACGACGGCCGTCCCCGACTCGGTCACCATGTCGATGCCTTCGCCTGCGCCGCACCAGACGTGCATGTCGTCACCGAGCTCGAGCTGGACGCGGCTCGCGAGGGTGAATGCCTCGACCCTGTGAGCGGCCAACACCCCAGGGGACACCGAAGGCGACGGGACGGGGTGAGACTCGTCACGGTCATCGAAGACGGCGTTCGACGCCTGCTCGAAGACGGCGTTCCACGCCTGCAGGTCGAGCCGGAGGGACGTGCTCAGTCCGAGGTCTGTGGCCTGGGCGACGCCGAAGTGTTCACTCGACCGCGATCCGCGGTACCACAAGGGGGAATCGTCGACCATGTACTCGGCCATGACGAGGATGATCGCGCTCAACACCGGGACAGCGTACGAGGGCGTACGGCAAAGTATCGACTACCGCGCAGCAGCCTGACGCTAACTCGCGCTCGAGAGTGCGACCGGTAGTGATCCCCGCCGGACAAGGGGGTGGTTAGCACGAGAAGGCTTGAGAGCGTGCAAGCGAACATCCGGACAGTGACGGTGCAGGGCCAGACCCAATCCCGGGACGCGGACCTCGATCACGTGCAGCACTTCGAAGTCGAGACTGACACGGGTCACCGGTACATCGTCATCTGCAAGGGCCCACCTGTCGGCTCTCCATCCGATTGGAGCGTGACGAGCGCGGATGATGGCCGGACGGTCGGTCATGTTCGTCTGCTCGGCGCGGGCATGCCCGGTGCCACGAACTACCAGTTCAAAAAGGCCGGGGCGCTGTTCGCCGCTGGCAAACAGTTTGATCTGTGGAACGCCGTGCAGTCGCTGATGAAGTGACGTCTCTGACGGGGTCCCGACGCGCAGCGGCCGAGCGGATACCGGCTGGGTCGCGCTCCGCAAGCGTCGCTCCTACGTCCGTTAGCCGATCGGCTACCGGGACGCCTAACGGATCGAGGCGGTGCATGGTGAACTGAGCCGATGCGTATCCGATCAGCGGCATGTCTCGCTTCGTCAGGAACGAGACGTTCCTCTTCGAGTGACGTTGCGGCGACCCAGCTTGGGTCGTCCTTGTTGCTGTCTGACGCACGGCAGCTCGGGGACGCCCCCGCCGACGTCGAGCGCCGCGGCGAGTGGACCCGTCTCGCTGCGGAGGTGAACACCTTCCGGGCTCGGTACCGCGTGGACGCGGCCGAGACCCAGGCGATCCCCGCAGCCATCCGTGAGCAGAAGATCGGCAGCTCGCCGCCCGGGTCACGGCTACGGGGAAGGCCGCGAAGCTGACGACGCGGCCACCGGCCACGGTAGAGGACCGGCAGCGCGAGGCCCAGCGGGCCTCGCAGGCAGCCGCTGACGTTCGCGCCGCAAAGCAGGGCATGACGACTGCCGCGAGCCCGCGGGTCACACAGCGAGGAGCCGCGATGAGCGACGCAGGGGAAGAGGCGTTCGGTCACGTCGGCCGGGCGATCGGTCGTGTGGCGAAGGCGGCCACCAACGAGGTCACGAAGGCGGCCGGCCGGACGCGTGCCGAGTGGGAGCGCGACACGATACGCGCCGCCGGTGTCGACCCGGACGCCGGCGTGTCTCCTGAGGCGAAGGAGCGCGCAGCCGGGCAGCGCGAGCAGCAGCAGGACGACCGTGGCCGCGATCGCGGCGATGAGGGCCGCGAGCGGTGACACCGGGCCGTACGGCATTCAGATGGTGCGAAACGGTGCCGCGCTGGCCCGCTTGTGGCCCCAGCCGTGCTCACCGACCGACATCGGCGGCTGCGCGTTGCACAATGACCTGCAGGAACGGCAGGTAGGAGCTTTTGGTCGGATCTACAAGGCCTCTTTCGGAATCGTCGGGCGCTCGGATCGAACCGCAAAATACGCTAACCGAGCCTCCGCCGCTGCTTTGGCGCCTCGTAGTGGTCGCCACAGCAAGTGGCTCTATGCTACGTGCATGAACCAGGAACCGGGCTGGTACGACGATCCGGACCCGTGGTATGTGCGGTACTGGGACGGGTCAGCCTGGGCGGGTCGCAGACCAAGGTATCCGGCGGACTTTCAGGCGGAGTCTTCCGCGCACCAGTCGGTCCCAGTCCCTCACGCTGCCACCAAGGCAACTTGGGCACTCGCAGTCTCCGCACTCTTTGCGCTGAACGATGTCGCCGTTCTCCCGATTGGTTATTCGCCGCTGAGCGACACGAACTGGGCTTTGATTTCAGCTATAGCAGTCCCAGTAGGAACAATTGCGGCGTTACTCCTGCTCATTCTATATGTCCGCGGGCTACGGCTAGAGTGGGCGAATGGGCTTGCAATATGCATCGGTCTAGTCATGGTGCTATCTTTCCCGATTGGAATGCTCGTCACAAGCGGATTGCATTCCTTTGGAGTGACCGGTCCGTGACGCCTAACAATTAGTGAGGGTGTGCCCGGCATTTTGATGCCGTGCACACCCTCACTAATATGTTATTCCATGCAGTTATGAGGCGTACCTACAAGTGTAAGACGCGTCTTCCGGTGACAGCGAGACCGTCGGCGGCGCTCCGCGATTGACCCATGCCCCGGTATTCTCGTCGATCTGATACCAGTCTCCGTCCGTCGCGACAAAGTCCAGGAAGTCCACCCGAGTACCCGCCATGTCGGGCGCAGCGAGGGATCCCGAGTTTCCGTCCGTGAGATCCTCGGGGGCCCCCCAGGCGGTCATCAGGGTCCCCTGATGGGCGGTGATGGTGCCGATGCTGCGATCCATGCTGAGGCTCGTGATGCCGTCGAGAGTGGTGTCGGCGCTCGCATCGTTGTCGGCCGCGTCCCAGAGGTCGTCGTCGAAGGACCAGATAGTGTCCCCGGTGAGTCCCCAGGCGTAGCCCGCGCTCTGAGCGACCTGGTCAAACTTCACGCCGCCCGTGTCGTACTGCTGCCAGGTGTAGTGGTAGTAGCGGCCGTCGTTCGGCGGATTATCGGGGTCGTTCACCCGACGCCAGACGTTGCCGTCACTGTCCAGACCGATGATGGCGCCTTGGTCTATCGCGACCTGCGTGAAGTTGATGCCGGAACTGATCGGCGTCGGGCTCTGAATGTAGGACGGGTCGGCGCTATACGATCTGTTGACGAAGTCTGGATTGCGACCCCACACCTGAA
Organism: Curtobacterium sp. MCBD17_034; assembly: GCF_003234515.1. NCBI lineage: Bacteria > Bacillati > Actinomycetota > Actinomycetes > Micrococcales > Microbacteriaceae > Curtobacterium > Curtobacterium sp. MCBD17_034. Next base: position 41,167 of record NZ_QKTN01000015.1, read on the forward strand.
TGTCGCCGCTACCGGCGATCCCGACCGCGGTACTGCCATCAAGATCGAAACTTCTCCACGTTCCCGGGATCGTCTCGGGCCCGTTGCCATTCGTCCAGGTGATCAACGAACCGTCCCCGTTCAGGACGTACCCGGTCTGCTGTGCGTGCAGCGCGGGGTCATTCACCCCGTGGATCTTATAAGGGTTCACGAAATCGTTGACCGTACAGGAGCTGCTGCCGTTCGCATAGGCCCCGAGGAGTGATGCGTTGCCCGAGCCCCACAACTTGCCGCTTTTGGTGAGGCCGAACTGGCCGGCGACCGTAACCCACTCGTCCGTAGAACGATTCACCTGGGCGGAGATGACTTGCGCGCACACTGTCGGGTTGGTGCTCGGCGGGTCACCCTTGAGAATCACGATGGGTAGGTCGTAAATGCCGGCAAGCAGGCAGTAGAGGTGGGTGGCAGTGCTGTGGAAGAGGTTTGTCCAGGTGGTGGCACCATTCCAGCTCACCCACGCTTCGTGAGAGGGCATCGTGAATTGCCAACCGCTGATTCGTGTCAGGTGACCTGTCCCGGGTTTCCCGGACGCTCTCTTTGTGTTGATCATGCCGCGGTTTCGGCGGCGGCGTAGAGGTTTTCGAATTCGATGGGCGAGTAGTAGGCGAGCGCGGAGTGGCGTCGGGTGGGGTTGTAGAACGCTTCGATCCACTCGAACATCGCCGACGCCAGTTCCGCGCGGGTGGGCCAGTCGCAGCGGTCCAGGAGCTCGATCTGCATCGAGCCGAAGAACGATTCCATCAGCGCGTTGTCATACGGGGACGCGACCTGTCCCATTGAGCCGAGGAGCCCGGCTTCGCGGAGCCGGCTGCCGAATAACCATGACGTGAATTGCGCTCCACGATCCGAGTGGACGATGGTTCCCGTGGGCTGGCGGCACCAGGTGGCCATTTGGATCGCGTCGACGACGAGCTCGGTGCGGAGGTGATCCGCGATCGACCATCCCACGCAGCGGCGGGAGAACACGTCGATCACGGCCGCGCAGTACACCCACCCTTCGTCAGTTCGGTGCTGGGTGATGTCGGTGACCCAGAGCTTGTCGGGAGCGTCCGCGACGAACACGCGTTTCGCCCGGTCCTGGAACACCGCCGGCAATCGACCCGTCCCGCCGGTGCGCCACTTCCGGTGGTGCACGCCCTGCAATCCGGCGAGGCGCATCAGCTTTTCGACCCGGCCGTGCCCGATCCGGCGCCGCTGCCCGAGAACCAGCTCCGCGTGCACCCGACGGACCCCGTAGGTGCCGCGAGAGCGAACATGTATCTCCCGAATCTGGTCGATCAGGTACGCGTCGTCTATGTCGCGGTCCGAGGCACGGCGGGATCGCCACTCGTAGTAGCTCGACGGGGAGACTTGCAGGACCCGGCACGTCACCGCGACGGGCACCCCGTCATCGGCGAGCTCGCGGACGAGCCGGAACCCTATATTGGGAGCACGTTCTCCCGCGCGAAGTATGCGCTGGCCCGCTTCAGGATCTCGATCACCATCGCTTGCACCCGGTTCTCCCGACGCAACCGAACCAGCTCGGCCCGTTCGTCCCGGGTCATCCCTTCGGCGCGGCCCTCTTCGACGGCCGCTTCGCTCATCCAGCGGCGCAGGCCCGACTCGCTGATCCCGAGATCCTTCGCGATCTCACGGACCGGTTTCCCACCCTGCCGGGCAAGCGCCACAGCGCGGCGACGGAACTCCTCAGGCTTCGCAGCAGGCATCACGGACTCCTTCTCCGGGACGATCATCGCCCCAACTCAGGTGTCCGGGAAACCCGGCACAGGTCAGTGTGTGATGATCCACTGATGGCTGACAGCGACGTTCCACTGGCCGGCGGCAACGCATCCGTGCGGGTGGTCCGCGTCGGTGAGACCGTGCGGAAACCGGCGTCAAGGTCGACGTCCTCCGTCTCCCGGTTCAATGAATCCAGTATCCGAAAGGCCGAATTACGACCACGACGACCTCGCCGAACCGAACCTCACGGTCGATGAGCGTCGCGACTTCGCGATTCGCCGGTTGCGCGAAGTGCTGGCGCCAGCTGAGGAGTGAGGACCGCATCGTAAGGAGCGCTGATCGGCGCTGTCGTACGAATCGACCGATGATTATGGCCGGCATCGTGCAGTATCGGCGCGTGCGCTCTTCTACGTCATGGCTAGGTGTACTGCCCAGGGAGGTTGGTCAACCGAGTGATCGGTGACCGGTTCCCGATGGCGGTGTGGGGCCGGTGGTGATTGTAGTGATGCAGCCATGCCGGGAGGGCGTTCCGGC
>NZ_QKTN01000016.1:0-43299 GCF_003234515.1 Curtobacterium sp. MCBD17_034
GGGCCGGGGTGGCGGTCTGGGGGCGGTCGACGGGATCGCCCTCGACGAGCGCGTCGGGATCGAGCAGGACCTCGGGTTCCGTGAGTGCGGGGTCGTCGAGTTCGATCGCCGGTTCGCGGAGCGGGTCGACGTCGCCGAGCTCGGCCGACCGGATGCAGGCGGCGACGTGCGCGGCGGACGTTGCGTCGCCTCCCGGCAGGCCGCCGGCGGACGTCGGACGTGCGCCGATGACGACCGGCACCGGCTCGAGCGCGGGGTCGACGGTGCGGCAGGCGTCGACCGCGTACGGGCAGCGGGGGTGGAACCGGCAGCCGCTCGGGATGTCGAACGGGCTGGGCGGGTCGCCCTGCAGCGCGAGGCGGCTCATGGCGTCCTCGGTGCCCATGCGCGGGATCGAGTCGATGAGCGCCCGCGTGTACGGGTGCCGGGGGTTCCGGAACAGCTCGGCGGTGTCGGCGACCTCGACGATGCGGCCGAGGTACATGACCGCGACGCGCTGGCTCAGGTGCTGCACGACCGCGAGGTTGTGGGCGACGAACAGGATGCTCAGGCCGAGCTCGCGCTGGAGGCGGGCGAACAGTTCGAGGATCGTCGCCTGCACCGACACGTCGAGCGCTGACACCGGCTCGTCGGCGATGAGCACGTCCGGCCGCACGGCGATGGCGCGGGCGATCGCGATGCGCTGCCGCTGGCCGCCCGAGAACTGGCTCGGGTAGGCGTCGAGCGCGTCCTCGTCCAGGCCGACGAGCCCGAGGACCCGGATGCTCTCGGCCCGCACCTCGTTCCGCGGCACGATGCGGTGCAGGAGCAGGAGCTCGCGGAGCATCGAGCCGACGCTCATCCGGGGGTTGAGCGACGAGTACGGGTCCTGGAACACCATCTGGATGCGGCGTGAGGCCTCGCGGTCGCGGTGGACCGGCAGCGCGGCACCGTCGGCGTCGACCCGACCCGTCGTCGCGGTGACGCTGCCGACGAGGATCTTGGCGAGCGTCGACTTGCCCGATCCGGACTCGCCGACGAGCGCGAGGACCTCGCCGCGCCGGAGGTCGAGGTCGATGCCGTCGAGGGCCTTGAGCGCCGGACGCTCGGTGCGTCGGACGCGGTCGACGACGGTCACGGGCAGGGCGTACCGCTTCGTGACGCCCGTGGCGCTGAGGACGGCGCCGGTGTCGGGCACCGTGGGCGCGGTCGTGGTCATGCGGGGACTCCCTCGAACACCTCGTGCGTGCGGATGCAGGCGGCGGTGCGGCCGGGCCCGACGTCCTCCTGCGGCGGCATGGCGGTCGTGCACGCCTCGACGACGAACGGGCAGCGCGGTGCGAACGGGCAGCCGGACGGCCGGGCGGCCAGGTTCGGCGGGAACCCGGGGATCGGCACGAGTGCACGGTCGGGGTCGTCGAAGTCCGGCGCCGAGTCGAGCAGGCCCTTCGTGTACGGGTGCCGCGGGTCGGCGAAGACGGCCTTGACCGGGCCCGTCTCCACCCGGTGGCCGGCGTACATCACCGCGACCCGGCTGCACGTCTGGTTGACGACGGCGAGGTCGTGCGTGACGAACGCGAGCGCGGCGCCCGTGGCGTCGCAGAGCTCTTCGAGCAGCTGGAGCACCTGGTGCTGGACCGTCACGTCGAGCGCGGTGGTCGGCTCGTCGCAGAGCACGAGCTTCGGTGAGCACGACAGCGCCATCGCGATCATGACGCGCTGCCGGAGCCCGCCCGACAGCTCGTGCGGGTAGGCCGCGGCGCGGCGCTCGGGATCCGGGATGCCCGTCCGGCGCATCATCTCGACGGCCAGGTCGTGCGCCGCGGCGCGCGAGAGCCCGAGGTACCGACGCGGCCCCTCGGCGATCTGGTCGCCCACGCGGAGCACCGGGTTGAGCGCGGTCATCGGCTCCTGGAACACCATGGCGATCTCGGGGCCCATGAGGCGGCGCCGTTCCTTCGCGCCGAGGCCCGCGAGGTCCCGCCCGCGGTAGCGGATCGCACCCGAGAGGACCGTGACGCCCTTCGGCAGCAGCCCCGCGATCGCCCGGAGCGTCAGGGACTTGCCCGAGCCGGACTCGCCGACGATCCCGAACCGCTCGCCCTCGGCGATGCTGAACCCCAGGTCCTCGACGATCCGGACGTCGGGGCGCCCCCGGCGTCGGATACCGATGGTGAGGCCCTCGACCTCGAGCAGCGGTGCGGTCGTCGTGGTGCTCGCGTTCGTCGCCGCGGTCGTGGCCGTCGTCGGCATGTCGTGTCGTCCCTCCATGTCAGCGCCTCCGGTCCGGGCTGAGCAGGTCGCTGATGCCGTCGCCGAGCCAGGACAGGCCGAGGCTCGTGACGACCACGACGAGCCCGGGGATCGTCGTCTGCTGCCACTGGGTCGTGATGAACTCCTGGCCGTCGACGATCATCGAGCCCCACTCGGCGGTCGGCGGTTCGATGCCGAGGCCGAGGTACCCGAGCGTGACGATCGCCATGATGTCCATGACGATGTCGCTCATCGCGTAGATGATCGCCTGCGTCATGACGTTCGGGGCGATGTGCCGGACGAGCAGCCGCACGTGGGACATGCCCCCGAGTCGGGCCGCGACGACGTAGTCCTGCTGCTTGGCCACCAGGACCTCGCCGCGGACGATCTTGGCGTAGGACACCCACGACACGGCGGCGATCGCCAGGTAGATGCTCGCCTCGCCCGCCCCGAGGACGAACACCAGCACGATGACCATGACGTAGAAGGGGAACGCGAAGAACACGTCGACGATGCGCATGAGGATCGTGTCGACGATGCCGCCCACGTACCCGGCGATCGCGCCGACGACGCTGCCGACGACGAACGGGATGAGCACCGCGAGGAACCCGACCCGCAGGTCGACCCGCGCGCCCCAGATGAGGCGGGACAGGACGTCGCGGCCGTACTTGTCGGTCCCGAGCCAGTGCGCCGAACTCGGCGACTCGAGCGCCGCCTCCAGGTGCTGCTTGACGGGGTCGTAGGGCGCGATGACGGGCGCGGCGACCGCCACCACCACGAGCAGCCCGACGATGACGATGCCCGCCATGAGCGAGCCGTTCCGGTACCAGGCCTTGAGCGAGCGTGTCCGGGAGGCGCGGCGCCGGTTCTTGAAGCCGACCAACGTCGCCGTGGGGGTGGTCATGCGGCGTTCCCTCCGGCCAGGTCGACCCGCGGGTCGAGCATCGTGTAGACGACGTCGGTCAGGATCCCGACCACGACGACGAAGATGGCGACGAAGAGCGTGACGCCCTGGATCGTCGGGAAGTCACGGGCGAAGATCGCGTTCACCATGAGCGACCCGAGGCCGGGGAGCGCGAACACCTTCTCGATGACGAGCGATCCGCCGACGAGGTACCCGAGGTTGACGCCGATGATCGACACCGTCGGGATCGCCGCGTTGCGGATCACGTGGTCGCGGAAGAGCGGGACCCCGTACGCGCCCTTCGACTTGGCGGTGCCGACGTACTCCGACTCGAGCACGCCGATCATCGACGAGCGGAGGCTCCGGATGATCGTCGGTGACATCGCGATCGCGAGCGTCAGCGCGGGGAGGAACAGGGAGTACAGGTGACCGCCGGCGCCGTTGCCGTAGCCACCCACCGGGAACGCCTTGACGTCGACCGCGAGCAGCAGGATGAGCATGATGCCGACCCAGAACTGCGGCATGCCCTGCCCGAGCAGGGTGACCGCGCGGGCGGCGAGGTCACGGCCGCCGTTGGGCCGCGAGGCCGCCAGCGACGCGAGCGGGATGCTGATCGCGAGCGCCATGAGGAGTGCGAGGCCGAGCAGCGAGAGCGTCACGGGCACGGCCTGCATGACGAGCTGCGTGACGGGGAGCTGGTAGGTGAGGCTCGAGCCGAGGTTCCCGTGCAGGATCTGTCCGAGGAACAGGAAGTACTGCTTCCACAGCGGCTGGTCGAGGCCGAGCTGCTGGGTCAGGGCGGCGACGCTCGCCTTCGTCGCGCGCTCGCCGAGGAGCGCCAGTGCGGCGTTCCCGGGCAGGAGGTGCGACAGGAAGAAGACGATGATCGTCACGCCGAACGCGACCGGGATCGCCTGGATGAGGCGTCCGGGGATGAAGCGCAGGCGGTGGAGCATGGGGTGCCTTCCGCAGGGGGCGGGTGGTGATGGATGGGAGGGACGGGTCGGGCTCGACCCGTCCCTCCCGGCCGTCGGTCAGTCCGTCAGGACTGCTTCTTGACGTTCTCGAGCTGGAAGTTCCCGAGGGGCGTCACGTGGAATCCGGACACCTTGTCCGAGATCCCGTAGACGTACGGCGAGTAGTACAGGTACGCGAGGAACGCGTCGTCGCCGGTCTGCTGCTGCAGCTGGGCGTACAGCGCCTTGCGCTTGCTCGACACGACCGACTGCTGGGCCTGGCTGTTGAGCTTGACCACCGCGGCGTTGTCGTAGTTCGTGAACGCCGAGTTCGAGCCACCGTTGGGGTCGACCGCGAACGAGGTCCACTCGTCGGGGTCCGGGATGTCCATCGTCCACGCGGACCACGCCATGTCGAAGTCGCCCGCGAGCCGAGCCTGCTTGTTCGCGGTCGGGTCGAGCTGCTTGATCTTCATGGTGATGCCGATCTTCTTGAGCTCGGACTGCATGATCTGCGCGATCGACGTCTCGTTCGGGTCACCGGAGCGGATGAGCAGCGTCGTCGTGAAGCCACTCGGCTGCGACGACTGCTTGAGTTCGGCCTTGGCCTTCTTCACGTTGTACGTCGGGCCGTCGGCGTTCTTGTCGTAGTACGGCGTCCCGGGCGAGAGCAGCGAGTTCGCGACCGAACCGTGGCCGAACAGGATCGCCTTGACCATGGCCTTGCGGTCGATGGCGTACGCGATGGCGCGGCGGACGTGCACGTCGTCGAACGGCTTGCGCTTCTCGTTGAAGGCGATGTAGTCGATCTGCGTCGACTTGAAGGTCTTGGCGGCCACGCCCGACGCGCTCGCGAGCGAGGACAGGCTCGACCAGTCCGGCGTGTCGTCGACGTCGATCTGACCGCCCTGGAGCTGCAGCTTCCGGGTGTTCGCGTCGGGGACCACCGTGAACACGACCTTCTTCAGGTGCGGCTTGCCCTTCTGCCAGTAGTGCGTGTTCTTGACGAGGGTCAGCGACTGGCCCTTCTTCCACGAGCTCCACTTGTACGGGCCGGTGCCGACCGGGTGCGTGTAGAACTGCTCCTTCGTCTCGCCGCCGTAGTTGTCGGGGACGATCGCGTTGCTGAACAGCGAGAGGTCGGCGATGAGCGGGGCCCATGCGTGCTTGAGGTGGATGTCGATGGTCGCGTCGTCGACGGCCGTGACGTTGTCGATCGCGGCGTTGATGTACCCCCAGCCGCTCGAGCCCGTGGCGGTGTCCGCGTCGAGCGAGAACTTGACGTCCTTGGCCGTGACCGGGTCACCGTTCGAGAACTCGACGCCCTTGCGGAGGTGGATCGTGTAGTCGAGCTTGTCCGACGAGATCGAGTAGCTCTTGGCGAGCCACGGGGTGAGCTTCTTGCCGTTCGCGCTGACGTTGAACAGCGGCTCCATGATCTGCTGCTGCACGTGGATGGAGTTGTTGTCGAACGTGGTCGTGTTGTCCATCGAGATGATGTCGGCGGACCGGGCGATCGTCAGCGTGCCGCCCTTCGTGGTGGCTGCGGACGCGGTGGCGCCGCCGGTGCCGACGGCGACGACGACCGCCGCTGCGGCGGCGACGGCGGCGACCGCGACGCGGGTGCGTTGCTTCATGTGCCTCTTCACTTCCCCGACGTCGGACGACGCCGGTCTTCGGACTCGGGAGCGGTGCGGAGGACCGGTGCCGTCCGGAGGCGGCGCGATCCGTAGTGATGATTACAGTAAGGGCAGTTCTTTTCCGATTTGTTACGTTTGTAAGACGATGTCCGAGATGACCGCACCGCCGCAACCCGTCCTCGCGCTCCGCCCGTTCACGCCCGCCGACGCCGCCGTCCTCGTGACCTGGTTCACGACCCCGGAGCAGGCCTCCGCGTTCGCCGGGACGGGTGCGCCCTGGCCGTACACCGCGGCCGCGCTGCTCGCGTCGATCGACGATCCGAGTCGCCAGGCATGGACCGTCACCGCCGTCGAGGCCCCCGACGCCGTGCTCGGCCACGTCGAGACCGCGCTCGTCACCCCGACCACGGGGCGCCTGGCACGGATCGCCCTGGCACCCGGGCAGCGCGGCCGGGGCCTGTCGACCCCGATGCTCGAGCTCGCCCTCGACGCGGCCCGGTCGATCGGCATGGAGGAGGTCGCCCTGTTCGTCGTCCCGGGCAACGAACCCGCGCTGCGGGCCTACGCGCGAGTCGGCTTCCGCCCCACCGAGCGCGATCCGGAGCACCCGGAGTACCTGCGCCTGGCCCGCACCCTGGCTTCCTGACCGGTCCCCGCCCCCTCGTTCCGCGCCGGGCATGCTGGGACCATGCCGATCCTCCACAAGGACATGCAGGTGTGCATGTCGCTCGCCGGTCGCCCGAGCAACATCGGGACCCGCTTCCACAACTTCCTCTACGACGAGCTCGGCCTCGACTTCGTGTACAAGGCGTTCACGACGACCGATCTCGAGGGCGCGGTCCGCGGCATCCGCGCGCTCGGCATCCGCGGGTGCTCGGTGTCCATGCCGTACAAGGAGGCGATCATCCCGCTCGTCGACACGCTCGAACCGTCCGCGGCCGCGATCGACTCCGTCAACACCGTCGTCAACGACGACGGCGTGCTGACGGCGTCGAACACCGACCACGAGGCGGTCGCCGCCCTGCTCGCCGACCACGGCGTGGACCCCCGCTCCTCGGTCCTGCTCCGCGGGTCCGGTGGGATGGCGAAGGCGGTCGTCGCGGCGTTCCGCGGCAGGGGGTTCGACGACCTCACCGTCGTGGCACGGAACCGGGACACGGGCACCGCACTGGCGGAGCGGTACGGCTACCGATGGCTCGCCGACGGCGCCGGGGCCGGACACGCCGACGTCCTCGTGAACGTCACGCCGATCGGCATGCACGGCGACGCCGCCGGCGAGCTCGCGTTCCCCGAGGAGCGCATCGCCGACGCGCACACGGTGGTCGACGTCGTGGCCTTCCCGGCGGAGACACCACTCGTCACCGCCGCCCGTGTCGCCGGGAGGCACCTCATCACGGGCGCCGAGGTGATCGCGCTCCAGGCCGCCCGGCAGTTCGAGCGGTACACGGGCGTCGCCTTGACCGCGGACCAGGTGGCGCGCGCGTCGGCCTTCAGCCGCGCGGAGTGACCGCCGGCGGAAGCCCGTCCCAGCGGACGCGGGGCGACGCCACCGCGCCGTGCCGCGCGGAGTCCGCCACGCCCCGGCGCTGATCCGGGTTCACTCCGACTCCTCGATGAGTCCGCCGCGGCGCTCGAAGCGGAGTTTCCCGCTGAGGACGTCCTCGGCGATCTCGCGCGTCGGTCGGCGTCGCGCGAAGGCGTGCCCCTGGAGGAGCAGGTAGGCGTCCTCCGCGGTGATGTCGAGCTGCGCCAGCACGACGCCCGTCGCCTGGTGGACCATCCGGCGCGAGGACGGCGTGCGGTCGAGCACCGCCCCGCCGACGCCGATCGACGCGATGGACCGCTGGAGGATCCGCCGGCCCACCGCGGTGGAGAGCAGGCTCGCCTGCTCGACCTGCTCCGGCTCGAGGGGGGTCGGCTCCGGCGCGTACAGGTCCACCGCACCGAGTCGGAGCGGTCCGAACATGACGGGGAACGCGAACAGCGCGCCGACGGCCTCGTGCCGGACTGCTTCGGTGAACGCGGGCCACGACCGCGAGGCGCGGTGTCGGATGTCGTCCTCGAGGACCGGCTGCGCACGCCGGATCGCCTCCCAGCAGGGGCCCTCGTGCAGGTCGAACTGGATCTCGTCGATCCGGGACGCCGTGATGTCCGACGCCGAGATGGTCTCGTTGCCGAACGGGACCCCGAACGACGAGACGGAGCACCCGCGGACGGGGAGCAGCCGCACGAACGGGACGCTGAGGTCCGCGTCCCGTACACGCCCGGACCGGAGTGCGCTGAGGGTTCGCTCGAACTCGCCACTCATGCGGTCTCCTCCAGCGGGTCGCTCGCCTCGTGGTCGCCGTCGAGGTGCTCGTCGGGAGCCGCGCCGGCCCACGAGGGGAGCTCCGCCGACGGGTAGTCACCCTGCGGGTCGGGAACACGGACCATGGGGTTCACGGAACGTAACGTGATGCCCTCGACGTCGAAGGCCGCTCGGCGGAGCGCACGGCCGAGCACGAACGCGACCAGGTCGTCCACGCCGCCCGAGGGCCGGTAGCCCGGCCATGCGCGCTGGCCCTGGTCGAGCTGTTCGTCGATGCTGGCGCGCATCACGTCGGCGTCGTCGATCTCGACCTCGCAGTCGAGCACGAGACGGAAATGGGGCCGGTCCTCATGCGCGACACCGGCCACGTCCACGGGAGCGGTACGGCCGTCCATGTCCTCGCCGGACAGGAAGCGGAGCGTCGTGCTCGGCGCGATGCCGTACACCGAGCGGTACGCGGTCGCCATGCGGCCCACGTTGCTGAACCGCCAGCGCCGGGCGACCTCGGCGACGGTCAACCGCTGACCCGGCTCGGCGTTCCGGAGGTCACGGTGCACGCCCTCGAGCCGGACGCTGCGCAGGTACTCCATCGGCGACACGTCGACCTCGCGCTGGAACGCTGCCTGCAGGCCGCGCGGGGTCAGGACCGACGCTGCGGCGATGTCCTGCAGGCGGATGTGCGAGCGCGCGTTCTCGCGGATGAACCGGATCGCTGCACGGACCGGGCGCGACAGCACGACCGGAGCGGATCCCGATCCGAGATCCTCGCTGTTCGACCCCATCGTGCAACCGTATTGCGTGCGTCCGGTACGGACACTCGGGTTGACCGCCGCACTCAGGCCCCGGGCTCAGTGCCGGTCCGAAGCGCCCATCGGCCGACCGCCACGAGACCGAGCCGACGCAGGGTCTCGATGTTCCGGAGGAACAGCATCGGCTGCATCACGAAGCCCGGTACGAGGGTGCCGGGACCCTTGCTCGGGTTCTCGCGGATCGTCACCTTGCACCCGCGGCGGTGCGGTTCGACGGTCAACTCGACCTGGGCCTCCCCGAGCGGCCAACCGCGCGCCTGGATGCGCATGCGGTACGGCGGATCCCACTCGAGCATGGACGTCGTGTCGTCGATGAGGAACGGCCAGGAGCCGAACGAGTGGTGGATCCGGGCACCCTCCGCCGGCCAGCTGCGGTCGAGCGCACGCATCCGGGAGGCCCCCACCACCCAGACCGGGAACAACCAGCCGTCGCGGAACACGTCGAACACGGCCTCCGGCGGGCATTCGAAGACTCGGACGTTGCGGGCCATGGGGACCTCCTTCTCAGGGCCGAGGGGACAGATCGACGTCCTCGGACAGGTGGAACGTGTGCCGCAGGGCGCTCCGTGCGGCGTGCCAGCCGGCCATGCCGTGGACGCCGGGACCGGGAGCGGCGGACTCGGAACACAGGTACACGCCGTCGGCCGGTGTGCGCCAGGGATCGGGCGACAGCGTGGGGCGCCGGACGAGTTGCCCGAAGGTGGCCGCACCCGCGGCGATGTCGCCGCCGACGTAGTTCGGGTTGTACTGCTCCATCTCGACCGCCGTCCGGCTGGAGCTGGCGATGATCGTGTCCCGGAACCCCGGGGCGAAGCGCTCGATCTGCCGGATGATGGCCTCGGTCTCGTCGTGCTGGGAACCCGCCGGCACGTGGGCGTAGGCCCAGAACACGTGCTTGCCCTCGGGCGCGCGACTCGGGTCGACCACCGTCGGTTCCGAGCCGAGCACGTACGGGTGGTCGTGGCGGCGGCCTTGGGACACCGCGCGCTCGGCGGCGGCGATCTCGGCGCGGGTTCCGCCGATGTGGACGGTGCCCGCCTTCCGGAGGCCGGGGTTCGTCCACGGCACGGGGTCGGACAGTGCGAAGTCGACCTTGGCGGCCGCGTTGCCGAACCGGAAGCGCCGCAGCGCTCGCTGGTAGGAGGACGGGAGGCGGGACCCGGCGATCCGACGCATGCCCTGCGCGCTCGTGTCGAACAGCACGGCGCGGGCGTCGGGGAGGTCCTCGATGCGCTGGACCTCGGTGTCGACCTCGATCGTCCCGCCATGCGCGACGAGGTCGGCCGCCAACGCGTCCACGATCGCCTGGCTCCCCCCGATCGGCACCGGCCACCCCCTGGCGTGCGCGTAGACACCGAGCGACAACGCGGCCGCGGCCGTGGCAAGCGACGGCATCCGCTGGATCGAGTGCGAGGCGACGCCGGTGATCATCGCGGGCGCCACGATGTCCTGGAACCGGCGGTTCCACAGTGCGGTGCCCTGCTCGAGGGCACGCAGCCCGAAGCGCAGGACCGTCACCGGGTGGCGCGGCACGTGCAGCAGCGCGTTCGTCGCGAAGTCGGAGACCTCGTCGGCGTGACGCGCGAGCGGACCCATGAGGTCGCGGTACGCGCGGCCGTCGATCCCGAGTCCATCAGCCGTCCGGTCGATGTCCCGGTACGCGAGCCCGGCACGACCAGCGTCGAGGGGGTGCCCGAACTGGACCTCGGGCAGGCGGAGCTCGATCCGGTCCTCCATGCCGAATCGACGGAAGAACTCGGACTGGAGCGCCATCGGGTGCACGGCCGAGCAGACGTCGTGGAGGAACCCCGGCTCGGTGAGCTCCTTGGTCCGCGCACCCCCGCCGATCGTGTCGTTCCGCTCGTACACGGTGACGGCGAGTCCGGCGCGCGCGAGGGTCACGGCTGCGGCCAGCCCGTTCGGTCCGGCACCGACCACGACCGCATCGACCACGAGCGCTCCCTTCGTCTGGACCCCCACGCTACGGGTCCGGCTCGTCGCGCGCCCACAGCGAGGCGACGTCGTGGATGGGGTCCCCCTCCACAGGTCGAACTGCGTCGACTCGACCTGTGCCGACTCGACGGCTGGTCGGCCGGCCCTGCCGGTCGCGGGCGGCACGGGAGCCATCGGTGTAGCGTCCCGGGAGCCGGACGGAACCGTCGGCGTCCCTCGAGGAAGGCAGAGCACCCCATGCGCATCGGCACCGCCATCGCACTGCTCGTGATCGGCGCGATCCTCGCGTTCGCCGTCAACGTGCAGGTCGCCTGGTTCAACCTGAGCATGATCGGTTACATCCTCATGGTGGCCGGCGTGATCCTGCTCGTGATCAGTCTGGTCGTCGGCCTGCGCGGATCGAGCTCGACCCCGACGACCCGCACCGGCTACGACGCCGACGGCAACCGCATCGAGCGCCGGGACGACTACCGCGCCTGACGCCGGGGCCCCGGAAGCGCGGCAGCGGTCCGCCGTCGAGTCGCGCTGCCGGATCGGCCCTGGCCCGGTCAGTCGGACGCGGGCGGGTGTCCGGGCCGGAGTGCGTCGATGTCCGCCGCGAGCTCCTGCAGGCGGTCCTCGAGCCCGACCTCGTAGTCGTCAGCAGGACCCGCCGCCCATCCGAGCCGCCCGACGACGGTCGAACCGATGTCGTCCCAGGCCCGCTGCCGCGCGGCGATGACGATGGCGTTCACGAAGGACGGATCCTCGCTGCTCGCCTCGAGCCGCTCCGCCAGCTCGGTGTAGGTCGCCTCGCGTGTGCGGAGTTTCAGGTCGTCCCCGCGCTTGTAGTCGTGTTGGTGGCGGGACCGCCCCCGCGCGTTCTGCGCGACCGCTCGGATCTCGCGCATCCGCTCGGCGTCCTCGCGCTGCTCCGCGGCGAACCGACGGAGTTCCTCGCGCGCGGCCTCGGCGACCACGCGGGCGTCGAACGACTCGTGTTGCTGCAGTGCGCTGAGGATGATGCGGTTCGCGACGGCGATGACGATCGCGGACCGGGCGATGAGCATGCCCTCGTCGACCGACCGGCGCAGCTCGTCGGGGTCGATCGGCCGTTCACGCACGTCCTCGTGCTTCGGTCGCTTCCCGAAGACCGCCACCATCGTCCTCCCGCCCCGTCGTGGTCGCCCGCGCGGAGCGACCGTCCTCGACGATACCGAGCCGCGGTCGGGAGGGCGCTCGACCGCGGCTGCTCGTCACTCGTACCGCAGGGCCTCGATGGGATTCTGCCGAGCAGCCCGACGGGCCGGCAACGTGCCCGCGAGGAACGCGATGAGCATCACGACGATGATGATCGTCGCGACCGAGCCGGGCGCGAACTGCAACAGGTGCAGGCCGGGGAGGTCCTTGAGCACCGTGCGGGCCAGGAGGTTCGAGATCCCGGTGCCGAGCAGGATCGCGACCCCCGCGCCGATCGCGCTGCCGAGGAACCCGATGAACACGGCCTCGAGGCTGAACAGCGTGTACACCCGACCGCCACCCATGCCCATGGCCTTCATGAGGCCGATCTCGCGGGTGCGCTCCTGCACGCTCATGAGCAGCGTGTTGATGATCCCGAACCCGGCGGCGATGAGCGCGATCACGGCGAAGGCGTTGAGGACGCCGACGATGCCGTTGATGACCGTCTCGAACTGCCCGAGCTGGTCGGCGATGGTCTGTCCCGTGTAGCCCGCCGCCGACAGGCGGGACTTGACCTTCGCGACATCGGCGCCCGACGCCACCGTCGCCGTGGCGGAGGCGTAGCCCGTCGAGACCGCGGTCGGCTTCGCGGTCTCCTGGGCGGTGCGGAGCGCCTCGGTCAACGCCGCGTTCGCACCCGCACCACCGCCGAAGAGCGACTCGTTCTGCACACCGACGACCGTCGCCCGGACCTGGTGCTCCTGCCCGAGGTAGTCGTCGATGCCGATCGTGACGGTCGTGCCGACGGCGTTGCGCGCGCTCCCCAGGCCGAGGGCCTTGAGGTCGTTCGTCGGGAGCAGGAGCTGACGCTCGGACGACGTCGACGACAGCTGGCGTCCTGCGGCGAGGTCGGCGTGGATCGCGTCCGCGTCGCCGGCGATGCCGACGACGTACTTGCCGTGGTCGCCGTACTCGAGCCACTTCGGTGACAGCGCCACGGCCGGCTGCACCGACGCGATGCCCGTGGTCCGCCGGATCGCGCTGATGTCCGTCGGGCTGAGGTACGACACCGACGCCGGGCCGCGCTGCGAGGTCTGTCCCGACTCGGACGGGTCGTACTTGGCCGGCCCGTCGTCCGAGCTCGACGTCGTCGCGGCCTTGGTGACGGTGAGCGAGTCGGTGGTGCCGATCGATGCGACCTGCGTGTCGATGTAGGACGACACCCCCGTGCCGATCGCCGAGGTCAGGGTGATCGTGAACGCGCCGATGAAGATCGCGATCACCGTGAGGGTGGTGCGGAGCTTGGACCGGAACGTGTTCCCGATCGCGGTGCGCAGGAGGTCGACGAGGTTCACGCGGCGGCCTCCGTGGTGTCGACGATCAGACCGTCGCGGACGTTCACGCTGCGATCGCACCGCGCGGCGAGTTCGGGGTCGTGGGTGACGACGACGAGCGTGATCCCCCGTTCCCGCTGCAGTCCGAACAGCATGGCCTCGACGAGCTCACCGGTCGTGGTGTCGAGGTTGCCCGTGGGCTCGTCCGCGAAGATCACCGCGGGTTCGTTGACCAGCGCGCGGGCGATGACGACCCGCTGCTTCTGCCCGCCGGACAGGTCGTTGGCGTCGTTCCGTGCCTTGTCGGCGAGACCCAGCGCGTCGAGCGCCTCCATCCCGCGGCGGCGGCGATCACGCGACGACACCCCGGCGATCGTCAGCGGCAGCACGACGTTGTCGAGGACGCTCGTCCGGGGTGTCAGGAAGAACTGCTGGAACACGAACCCGAAGGTGTCGTTGCGCGTCCGGTTCACCTGGCGCGCGGACAGGCGCGCCGCGTCCTGACCGTCGAGGAGCACCTGACCGCTCGTCGGCCGGTCGAGCAGGGCGAGCAGGTGCATGAGGGTCGACTTGCCGGAGCCGCTCTTGCCGACGATCGCGAGGCTCTCGCCCCGGTCCACCGCGAGCGACACCCCCTTGAGCGCGTCGAAGCGGGCGTCACCGCGGCCGTAGGTGCGGGTGAGGCCGCGGGCCTCGAGCACGGGAGTGGGCATGCCGCAACGCTAGCGGCGCCCTGCCCGGCCCGGGTGCGAACCTGCTGGGTGCGATGTCAACGGCATGTGGACGCGCGCTGTCCTCCCCAGCGTCAGGCCGGGACCGCCTCGCGCGCTGCGGCCCGTGCCACGATCCGATCGGACTCATGGACGGCGACCCGCTCGGCGGTCAACAGCAAGGAGGCGACATCGGTGGCAGTGCGTGAGGGCGCGTCGTTCCAGCTCGTCAGGTCGCGGACGCGGCCCATCCGGACGTCGGGGGCGGGGCACCACATGACGGGGGCGCCCTCCTCGACGGCGAGCGCGTGCCAGACGAGGTCGAGCGCACGTTGGACCGGCTGCGAGTGGACGGCGTGCGGCCCGCCGGCGGCGTACACGACCGCGCCCACGAGGCACGCCCCGACGAGCGGTCGACCGGCGACGTCGAGCGCCGCGGCGCTCGACGCCTTGCGCGTGCGGCCCCGGTCGTCCAGGTACGCGAACCACGCATGCTGGATCCAGCCGTGGTCCACGACGTCACGAGCGTCGGACAACAGGTGCTGGAGCGACGCGAGTTCCGCGAGCTGGGCGGCCACGCGACGGCCCCGGGCGGCCGCACGCCGTTCGTGGTGTCGATCGACCCAACCGAAGAGTCCCGAGCGGCGGGGCGTGGTGGTCTCCCGGACAGGAGAGGCGTCGCTGTCGACGTCGTGCTGGACGCGGAACTCGAGGGTCATGACGGTCCCTCCGGATCGGTGGCACGGAACGGTGTGGGGTCACGGTAGTCCCGTTCTCCTCGGAGGGCGATACCCCCGTTTCCCGCGGTGCTCCGGCACGGCTCCGGGTCGGTCCGGCCCGGGCTCGCGAGGGTCCGGCACGGCGTCAGTCGTCGAGCACGGCCTCGAGCGCACGGAGCCCTGCGGCCCGTTGGTCCGAGCCGTCGGGCGAGGCGGCGAGCGCGGTCGCGATCGACATCGCCCACCCGCGGGCGCGCGTCCACGTGTCGTCGTCGGGCGCGAGGGCAGCGCGGAACCGCTGCCGGGCCTCCCGGCCGAACGTGAGCCATGCCGTCGCGAGGTCGGTGGCCGGATCCCCTGCGGTCAGGTCACCGAAGTCCACCACCGCGACGAGCGCATGGTCGTCGACCACGATGTTGAACGGGTGCAGATCGCCGTGGAGCCAGAGCGCCGGCCCCTGCCAGGTGGGGGCGGCGGTGACCTGCGCCCACGAACGCTCCAGGTCGGCGGTGCGCGGGATGCGTCCCGACCGCAGCCGTCGCGCCACCGCCGTCGTGCGTCCGCTGAGCGGGCCACCGCGCACTCGGTTGTGCGGCGCGTCCTCCGGCGCGGTGACGTGCAGGGCTCGGAGGAACGCGGCGAGCGTCTCCGGTGCGTCGCGGGGGAGGTCCGTCGATGCTCCAGCCGGGCGACCGGCGACCCACCGGGTGACCGTCCACGACCAGGGGAACACCGCGGACGGCCGACCGATGCGCACGGGCTCGGGCACGGCGACGACGTGTCGGACGCGCGCGGCGATGCCGGGGAGCCACCGCTGCTCGTGCTGGACGAGGTGCGCGGCGGCCTCGCGCCGCGGCACCCGGACGAGCAGCTCGTCGCCGAGCCGCAGCACGACGTTGTCCCAACCCTCGGCGAGGGGTCGCAGCGGCAGGCCGGCGAGATCGGGGTGCTGGTCGAGCAGGAGTCGTCGCACCAGTGCCTCGTCCACGTCGATCTCGGCGTCTGGCACGTGCACCGGACGATGCTAGCCGCGCTCCGGTTCCCGGGCATCGGGAGCACCGGCAGCACCGGCAGCACCGGCAGCACCGGCAGCACCCTGCGGGCACGGTCCCAGCGACCGTCCTGGCACGCCCGCTACGGTGCCCCGGGTGTACGAGGAATGGCGCCGTCCGAAGCAGTGGGCGCGTGCGGGCGGGCTGCTCGTCGTGCCGTACGCCGTCGTCGCATGGTTCACCCTCGCCGTGACGCCCGTCCCGCAGATCGCGTTCGGGCTCGCCGTCGTCGGGATCCTCGGGGTGGTCGCCGCCACGATCCGGGGCTTCCGGACGTACCGACGGGGTGCCGTCGCCCTGGTCGGCGTGCTGCTGCTGCTCGCCGGTCTGGCGCTGTTCGGCCTCGACCCGTTCCCCGCGCAGATCGCGGGTCTGAGCGACTGGTGGCCGTCGGCGATCACGCAGCCGCAGACCGTGCTCAGCGGCTACTGGACGCTCGTGGCCCTCGGCGCGGTGCTCACGGGCGCGGGCCTGCTCGTGTGGCTGCTCCTCACGGCGCTGCTGGGGACGCCCCGCCCGCGCCGCTGACCTGCGGCCACGCAGAACTCGTCGCCGGCGGCCACGCGGGCCTCGCCGCCGCCGACACCCACGGCACCGACGCCCGTCATCCGCCAGCGGTCAGGAACCGCGAGGGGCGGAAGTCCGCGAGCAACGGATGCGCGGCGTCGTGCACGACCTCCCAGGCCGTGAGTTCACCGAGCACGAGGCCGAGCGTGGCGCCACTGTGGGTGAAGAGCACGTGCAGGCCCGTGATGCCGTCGACGGCACCGGCCACCGGGTCGCCGTCGGCAGGGATCGGCTTGGGGCCCACCCCCACGCCGGCGACGGTGAGCACGGGATGCCCGGCCAGGACGGCGCGCGCCTCGGCCACCAACCCCGCGACGGTCGAGTCCCGCACGTCGTACCGGCCGTCATCGAGCACGCGGACCTCGCGCTCACTCCAGCCGGCGTCGAACACGAGGGAGCCGCCGGGTGCCGGGCGCACCGCGACCCGGGGTGTGTTGAGCACCACGCGGAGCGGCGTCGCGACGGGTTCGCTCCGGACGAGGAGTGCGATCGGGGTCTGGTCGGGCATGGTGACGCCGAGCGTGGCGAGGTCCCGCGGCACGGAGGGACCGGTCGCGAGCACGACGGCGTCGGCCGGGACGTGCTCTCCACTCGCCGTGGTGACGCCGGTCACCCGGCCGTCGCGGACGGTCGGGAGGCTCCGTCCGGCTCCGGTGCGCACCGTTCCGCCCGCGGCCACGACCTCGGCGAGCAGGTGGTCGACGAGGAGCGCGAGGTCGACCCACCCCTCGCCGGGGTTGAGGACGGCGCCTTCCGGATGCACGGCCGCCGGATCGACTCCGGGCACGTGCCGGGCGACGTCCTCGCGCGACATCCACACGGAGTCGTAACCGATGCGGAGCTCGTGCTCGTGACGCTCCCGGTACGACTCTCCGGGAGCGGCCCAGGTCAGGCCGCCGTCGAACCGCACGACGTCGTGGCGGTCCAGCCGCTGCTGGACGGTGCGGTAGCGGTCGATCCCGATCGTGCGCAGCCGTTGGTACGCGTCGCTCCGCGCTCCCGCCGAGTTGAGCCAGGACAGGGAGCGACCGGACGCGCCGGACGCGGGACCGGCCTCCGTGACGAGCGTGACGGCGGCGCCGAGGCGGACGAGGTGCGCGGCCGTCGAGGCGCCGAGCACCCCGCCGCCGACCACGACCACGGACGTGGCACGCATCACGGCATCCCGGGGAGCGACGGCGCGCTCACCGCAGCGCCCCTGCAGCGGTCCGGAGGTCGGCGACGAGCTCGTCGAATGCAGCGTGGCGGGCGTCCTCGTCGGGCATGCGGAGCAGGGCCGACGGATGGGTGGTCACGAGGAGGCGCGAGCCGTCGTCGAGTTCCTGGAGGCGTCCGCGCTCGCGTCCGATGGTCACGCTGCGGCCGAGCACGGATCGCGCCGCGGTCGCCCCGAGTGCGACGACGACCTCGGGGCGCACCACGGCGAGTTCGGCCTCGAGCCACGGGTGACACGCGACGACGTGCGCCACCGACGGCTTCTGGTGGATCCGGCGCTTCCCCCGCTGCTCGTGGTGGAAGTGCTTCACCGCGTTCGTGACGTACACGGTGCTCCGGTCGATCCCGGCGCGCTCGACCGCACTCGCGAGCAAGCGCCCGGCCGGCCCGACGAACGGTTCCCCCGCACGGTCCTCCTGGTCGCCGGGCTGCTCCCCGACCAGCATGATCCGGGCGTCCGCACTCCCTGCGGAGAACACCACCTGTGTGCCCTCCCGATGGAGCTCACATCCGTGGCACGCGGGGGCGGCCGCACGGAGCGCGGTCAGGTCGGGGTGCTCGGGCACCCACTCCTGGGCGCCGGGACGTTCGACGTCGGTCATGGTCCGAGCCTGCACCCGCCGCGCACCGTGTCGGTCAGCCGACGAGCGCGTCGACGGCGGCGGTGAACGTCGCCGACGGGCGCATGACCGAGGCGGCGGCGTCCGGGTCGGGCCGGTAGTACCCGCCGAGGTCCGACGGTCGGCCCTGCACCGCTGCGAGCTCCCCCACGATCACGGACTCGTGGTCGCGGAGGGTCGCGGCGAGGGCGGTGAACGCCTCGGCGAGGGCGGGATCGTCGGTCTGCCGCGCGAGCTCGTCCGCCCAGTACGCCGCGAGGTAGAAGTGGCTGCCCCGGGTGTCGAGCTCACCCACGACCTGTCCGGGCGATCGGTTCTCCTCGAGGAACCGGCCGGTGGCGCGGTCGAGCGTGTCCGCGAGGACCTGCGCGCGGGGCTCCTGGGCGACGGCTGCGAACTGCTCGAAGGCGACCGCGAGCGCCAGGAACTCGCCGAGGCTGTCCCAGCTCAGGAACCCCTCGGTCAGGAGCTGCTGCAGGAGCTTGGGGGCGGAGCCGCCGGCACCCGTCTCGAACAGGCCACCACCCGCGAGCAGGGGCACGACCGACAGCATCTTGGCGGAGGTGCCGACCTCGAGGATCGGGAACAGGTCCGTCAGGTAGTCGCGGAGCACGTTGCCGGTGACCGAGATCGTGTCCTCGCCGCGGCGGATGCGCTCGAGCGAGAACCGGGTGGCGTCGACCGGGGACATCACCTCGATCCGCAGCCCCTCGGTGTCGTGGTCGGCGAGGTACCGGTGGACGAGGTCGATGAGGACGCGGTCGTGCGCGCGGGTGTCGTCGAGCCAGAAGACCGCCGGGGTGCCGGTCGCTCGCGCGCGGGTGACGGCGAGACCGACCCAGTCACGGATCGCGGCGTCCTTCGTCTGGCAGGCCCGCCAGATGTCCCCGGCCCCGACCGGGTGTTCGAGCAGCGTCGCGCCCGAGCCGTCGAGGACGCGCACGACACCGTCGGCCGGGATCCGGAACGTCTTGTCGTGGGACCCGTACTCCTCGGCCGCCATCGCCATGAGCCCGACGTTCGGCACCGACCCCATGATCGCGGGGTCGAGCGCGCCGTTCGTCTTGCAGTCCTCGATGGTCGCCGCGTAGACACCCGCGTAGCTCGAGTCGGGGATCACCGCGAGGGTGTCGTGGGGCTCGCCGTCCGGACCCCACATGTGGCCCGACGCACGGATCATCGCGGGCATCGAGGCGTCGACGATGACGTCGCTCGGCACGTGCAGGTTCGTGACGCCCTTGGCGCTGTCGACCATGGCGAGCGCCGGCCCCGCGGCGAGCGCGGCGTCGAACGCGGCGCGGATCTCCGCGCCGTCCGGCAGCTGCTCGAGCCCGGCGAACAGCGCCGCCAGGCCGTCGTCGGCGCGGAGGCCCGCGGCCGCGAGCGCGTCGCCGTACCGGTCGAACACGTCGGCGAAGAACACCCGGACGACCTCGCCGAAGACGATGGGGTCCGAGACCTTCATCATGGTCGCCTTGAGGTGCACGGAGAACAGGACCCCTGCCTCCTGCGCTCGGGCAACCTGGCCGGCGAGGAACGCCCGGAGGTCCGCGACGTGCATGACCGTGGCGTCGACGACCTCGCCTGGGGTGACGCGCACGGCGTCCCGCAGGACCTGCTCGGAGCCGTCGTCCCCGGTGAACACGATGCGGAGGCTGTCGGCCGCGGGCACGACGACGCTCTGCTCGTTCGACCGGAAGTCCCCGCTGGACATCGTCGCGACCTCGGTGGCGGACTCGGGGCTCCAGGCTCCCATGCTGTGCGGGTGGTTGCGGGCGTACTGCTTGACGGACGCGGGTGCCCGGCGGTCGGAGTTCCCCTGGCGCAGCACGGGGTTCACGGCACTGCCCTTGACCTTGTCGTACCGGGCGCGGACGTCGCGCTCCTCGTCGGTCGTCGGTGCGTCCGGGTACTCCGGCAGGTCGTGGCCCTGCTCGCGGAGCTCGCGGATCGCGGCCTTGAGCTGTGGGACGGACGCCGAGATGTTCGGCAGCTTGACGATGTTCGCCTCGGGGCGGTCGGCCAGGGCCCCGAGCTCGGCGAGCGCGTCGGGCACCCGCTGCTCGGCGGTGAGACGCTCCGGGAACTGGGCGAGGATGCGTCCGGCGAGGGAGATGTCGCGGGTCGTGACGTCGATGCCCGCGACCCCGGCGAACGCCTGGACGACGGGCAGCAGCGACGCCGTCGCCATCCGCGGGGACTCGTCGGTCAGCGTGTAGATGATCTGGGCCATGCCGGCGTCGACTCCCTCGTTCGTGCCCGCCCTGTCGCGGTGTCTCGACATCAAGGTACCCCCGGTCCGGCGGCCGGGAGGCACCCCACCGGTCACCGACGTCGGCGACCGGAGCGGTGCCTCCCGGCCGCGGCGTCACCCCTTGATCGCGCCGGACGACAGGCCGGCGACGTAGAACCGCTGCAGCCCGATGTACAGGGCGATGCAGGGGATCATCGCGACGACGGCACCCGCGGCGAGCGAGCCGTAGTCGACCTGTCCGTACGCCCCGGTCTGCAGGTTGAGCAGCGCGACCGGCAGCGTGTACAGCGAGTCCTTGGTCAGGAACGTCAGTGCACCGAGGAACTCGGTCCACGAGACGAGGAACGTGTACAGCGCCGCGGTCGCCGCGCCGGGCATGAGGAGCGGCCGGAGCACCGACAGGATGAGCCGGGTCCGGGAGGCGCCGTCGACGAACGCCGAGTCCTCGAGCTCGGTGGGGATCGCCTCGAACGCGTTGCGCATCACGAACACGCCGAACGGCAGGTTCACCGTGACGTAGAAGAGCACGAGCCCGAACAGCGAGTTCGTGAGCTTCATGGCGTTGAGCTCGAGGTACAGCGGGGTGAGGATCGCCTGGAACGGCACCATCATCGTCAGCAGGATGAGGCCGAACACCCACTTGGCGCCGGGGAACCGGAACCGCGCGAAGCCGTAGCCGGCGAGGGTCGCGATTACGGCCGTCAGGACCGACGCCGAGATCGCGACGACGAGCGAGTTCACGAGGCCCTGGAGCAGGTGCGACCCCGGCCCGAGGATCGTCCGGAAGTTCGCCATCTCGAGGTGGAAGAAGGTCGACCACGTCGGCGGGGCCGTGATCACCGTCTCCGGTTGGAACGCCCGGAGGATCGCCCACAGCAGGGGGACCCCGAAGACCAGGGCGGACCCGACCCCGGCGATGACGTACAGCGTGCGCTTCACCCGGGTGTCGCGGGGGTGGGCGACGCTCCCCTGGTGGTGTCGACCGCCGCGGCGTCCGGGGACGACGTCCGGGGCGATCTCGGGTGCGAGGGCGAGGCCCGCGGCTCGGCTGGTGCTCGTCGTGCTCATGTCGTCGTCTCCTCAGTCGCGCTCGCGGAGCGCCCAGAACTGGAACGCGGTCACCGCACCCGTCACGACGACGAGCGCGATGGACTCCGCGGTCGCCGCGCCGAGCTGGAGGTTCACGAACCCGCGGTCGTAGATGTAGTTGACGATCGTGGTCGTCGCGGTGCCCGGCCCGCCCTGGGTCAGGATGAAGAACTGGTTGAACGCGAGCAGCGAGCCGATCACCGAGATGATGACGCTGAGCGCGAGCGTGGACCGGATCATCGGCATGGTGATGAGCCGCTCCTGCTGCCACCAGGACGCCCCCTCGAGGGCGGCCGACTCGTAGACCTCGTCGGGGATGCCCTGCATGGCCGACATGATGAGCACCATCGTCAGCCCGGACACCGCCCAGACGACGAGCACGCAGATGAGCAACGTGGCGAGCGGCGCGTTGACGAGCCAGGCGGTCGTCCCGTCGGTGACGTGGAGCGCCCTGAGGACCAGGTTGACGGCGCCCGAGTTCGGCTGCGCCTCGAGGACGAGCATGAAGCTCAGGGTGGTCAGGCCCACGACGTACGGCAGGAAGAAGATCGTCCGGAGCACGGTGGACCCCTTGCGCCGCGCCCGGATGAGCACCGCGAGGAAGTACCCGAGCGCCAGGATCGGCACCGTCACGATCGCGGTGTACAGCAGCGTGTAGCCGATCGCGTGGACGAACGCCGGGTCCTGGAACAGGTTGGCGTAGTTCTCGAGCCCGATGAACCGGTAGGCGCCGATGAGCGGCCAGTTCGTCAACGAGATGTAAACCGCGAAGACGAGCGGGACGAGCACGAACACGCCGACGAACAGCATCGCGGGCGTGACGAGCGCGAGCCCGGCGGCCGGTGGATGGGTGAGCGAGTTCCGGGGACGGGGACTCCGTCGCTCCGTCCGCTGCGACACCGGGACCCGTCGGGTCCCTGTCAGTGACGACATCGTTGCACCTCTCTGTGCTGGTGACCGCGGCGCGGTCGGACGACCGCTGTACGGTCCTGGGTCGACCGCTCGGCGGTCACGGATGGTGTCGGCGTGCGGGGTCAGGCCTGGGCCTGGTCGAGGATCCGGTCGTACTCGGGCGCCGCGGCCCGCAGTGCCTGCTGCACCCCGGCGCCGAACACCGCGGTGCGGAACATCGTGAAGAACGGTGCCGAGGGCTGGTTCACGAGCAGGTTGTACGCCAGGGTCTGCGGCGCGTAGCCCTTGTCGAGGTTGTCGAGCGGGCGCGAGGCGAGCGGGAACTTCCGCCGGTACTCGGCGGTCGCCGCGTCCCCCCGGGTGGGGAAGTAGCCGCCGGTGGGCAGGTTCTGCTGCGGCTTGAGCGAGTTGGCGTACTGCATGAACGCCCACCCGCCGTTCGGGTTCGACGCACCGTTCGGGATGCACATGTTGTCACCGCCGTCGAAGAACGCGCGGCCACCGGTCGGCCCGGGGATGAGCGCGGTCGCCATCTTCTTCTGCATGCTCTTCGTCGAGGCGTTCCAGGTGCTGCCGTAGTTCGTCGGCATGATGCCCACGGTCCCCGCGCGGAAGTCCGCACCCCAGGTCGTGCCCGCGTCCGAGAACGCGTTGCGGGACATGAGGCCGTCCTTCCACAGCTGACGGTAGAACTCGAGCGTCTGTTCGAGCCCGTCGTTCCCGGTGATGTGGCCGTGCTGCTTGCCGACCGCGCCGAGCATCATGTCGGTGCCCGTCGCCCAGATGTGCGGCTGGACGACGAAGCCGAGGATGCCGGGGGAGTTCCCGGCGATCGACCACCCGTAGACGTCGTCGCCGAGTGCCCGGATCTTCTTCGCCGCGTCGAGGAGCCCGTCGAAGTCCTTCGTGCTCTCGGTCGGGTCGAGGCCGGCCCGGTCGAACAGCTCGGTGTTGAGGTACAGCATCGAGTTGTCCGCCAGGTACGGCAGGCCGTAGTACCTGCCGCCACGCTCGAGCAGGTGCAGGTGCCCGGTCGACAGCTGGTCGAAGTAGTCGAGCCCCTTGACCGCCGAGGTGAGGTCGGCGAACGCGTCGCGGAAGATGAACAGCATCGAGTTGATGTCGTCCACGTCGACCACGTCCGGCGGCTCGCCACCACGGATGGCGGTGGCGAGCTTCGTGACGTACTGCGCGTCGGGGACCGGCGTCAGGTCGACATGGAGGTCCGGGTGGTCACGGTTGAAGTCGGCGACCGTGGCCGTGAGCCCGGCCTGGGTGGCGGCACGGCACCACACCTGCACGGTGCCGGTCGCCTTGCCACCGAAGCCGGCGTCCGAGGAGCTGATCGCGGGGAGTGATCCGGAGCACCCGGCGAGCGCGAACGCCGCGCCGCCGAGCACCGACCCCGCCAGGAACGTCCTGCGGTCCATGGGTCACCGGGCCTGGGGGAGCCAGACGCGCATCGCGTCGACGCCGCGGTTGGCCCAGGCGTAGTACGGGATCGCGGTGATGGTGACGGCCTGGAGGGCCGGGGCCGGCTCCGCCACGGCGGTCGCGCCTCCACCGATTCGCCGGTACGGCCACGCGGCTTCGGCGTGCTCGGCCGGGGCCTGCCCCTGCAGGTGCAGGACGGTGATGCCGTCGAGGAGGTCGGCGCGGTACTCGGCGTCGATCGCGGCATCGACGTCGACGAGCACGTCGTCCACGCGGAACCCGTCCTGGTCGGCCTGCTCGACCGCGAACACGAGCGGACCGCGCTCGATCGCGACCTGCCCGCGGCTCGCGTCGATGCGGGCGTCGGCCTCGTAGAGGTGCACGGACATGTCGAACGTGACCGTGACCTCGTCGCCGACCGCGAACTCCCGGGTGACGCGGACCGGCTGACCGGCCTGCACGCCCTCGACCGCTTCGCCGCCGACCGTGACCGTCGTCGCGTCGGACCAGTCCGGCACGCGCAGGTCGAGGGACCACTCGCCCGTGCTCTCGGTCACCGTGACGGTCACCGTGCCGTCCCACGGGGAGGTGGTCTCGACGTGGACGGCACCGCGCTCCCCCGCGTAGTCGCCCGTGGCGTACTGGTGCAGCTGGAGGCCCTCACCGCTCTGGGTGGCGACGTAGCCGTCCAGGCTCGCGAACGTCCGCATGATGTTCGGCGGGCAGCACGCGCAGTCGAACCAGCCGCGGCGGCCGTGCGCCGGGGACCGGTTCTCGTCCTGGTGTGCCCGGTCGCGGAGCTGGAGCGGGTTGACGTAGAAGTACTCGGTCCCGGCGAGCGAGACCCCGGCGATGAACGCGTTGTACAGGAGGCGCTCGATGGCGTCCGCGTACACGGGCTTGCCGGTCGCGAGCAGCAGCCGCCACGCCCACTGGACACCGCCGATGGCCGCGCAGGTCTCGGAGTACCCGCGGTCGGTGGGGAGCTCGTACGGGTCGCCGAACGCCTCCATGTCCCAGCGGGACCCGAGGCCGCCCGTGATGTACGCCTTCGTCGCCATCATCGAGGCGAACTGCCGCTCGCTCGCCTCGATGAGCTCGGTGTCTCCGGTCTCGATCGCGACGTCGACGGCACCCGACGCCAGGTACACGGCGCGGACGGCGTGGCCCTCGACCGTCTCGGCCTCGCGCACCGGCACCCGGTCCGAGAAGTACGTCGGCTCCTTGCCGTAGCGCTCGATGAGGCCGTGGCCGCGGGCGTCGACGAAGTAGTGGGCCAGGTCGAGGTACTCGCGGCGGCCCGTCTCGCGGTAGAGCTCGACGAGGCCCATCTCGACGACCGGGTGGCCGTCGACGTCGTGGCGCTTGTCCTCGCCGAACGTGCGGACGAGGTGGTCGGCGAGCTTGATCGCGACGTCGAGCAGAGCGGTGTCACCGGTCGCCCGCGACTGCGCCACGGCGGCCTGGAACAGGTGGCCCGCGCAGTACATCTCGTGGCTCCACGGGAGGTCGTGGTAGCGACCCTGGTCGTGGTACCGGACCTGCTGGACCGAGTCGATGTAGCCGTCCTCCGCCTGTGCGCGGGCGACCAGGTCGGTCACCTGCCGCTGGAGCTCGAGGAGGTCGTCGGCGGGCTGCCGGCCGTACTCCCAGGCGACGGCCTCGAGCCACTTGTAGACGTCGGAGTCCATGAAGATCGGTCCGACGGCCTCGCCCTCCTCGACGCCGGCGGCGATGCGGAGGTTGCGGAAGTTCCCGGCGGTCTCGAGCTGCTCGTACCCGGAGCGGATCGCGTCGCGTCCGTTGCGGTCCTGGCGGAGGGCCCAGAAGCCCCCGGTGATCCGCGCCGCGTCGGGCGCGAGGGGGCGGAGGGCGACCCGGGCGTCCCTGGAGGGGCGGACGGGTTCGGCGGTCCGCGGCTGGCCGGCGGTGCCGACGGCGGACGGTGCGGTTGCGGTCATGGTGCGTGACTCCCCGATGTGGAGGGACAGGCGACGCCGACGTGGAGGGCGACGCTGCCCCGGGCAACTTCCCGGTGTCACCGCGGCGATCGTGCCTCGGCAAAACCAGAAAACGGTTTCTGCGGTCACAGTAGGACCGTTGTGCCGCGCTGCGCAAGCCTGTTTCCGTGAGGGTTCTATGATGACGAGGATCCGGTCGGGGCCGAGCGCTCCGACCGACCGGGGACCGGATGACCCCGGCGTGCGGACGGAGAGGACGACGCCGTGACGAGCGAGACGACCAGCCGCGCGAGCGGAGCCGGCACCGTGCGCATCACCGACGTGGCCGCGCTGGCCGGGGTGTCGATCGGGACGGCCTCGAAGGCGCTCAACGACACCGGTCAGCTCCGACAGGAGACCCGCGAGCGCGTGCGAGCCGCCGCCGCGAAACTCGGGTTCGTCGTCGACGCCCGCGGCCGTGCCCTGTCGTCGGGCCGGAGTTACACGGTCGGCATGATCACGACGGACTCGTTCGGCCGCTTCAGCATCCCGGTGATGCTCGGCGCCGAGGACGTCCTGAGCGCCGGGCAGATGGCCGTGCTCATGTGCGACACCCGGGACGACATCGTCCGCGAGAACCACTACGTGCGGTCCCTGTCGTCCCGCCGCGTGGACGGTGTCATCGTCACCGGCCGGAGCGCCGAGGCCAGACCCCCGATCCGCGTCGACATGCCCGTCGTCTACGCGTTCACGCCCTCGACCAGTCCGGACGACGTCTCGATCACCCTCGACGACGCCGCGGGTGCGGCACTGCTCGCGGACCACCTCGTCGCGATCGGCCGCCGTCGCGTCGCGTACGTCACCGGCCCGCAGCACCACTCGGCGGCCCACCGGCGCGCGGAGTCCGCGCAGGCCCGGCTCGGGGACCGCCTCGTCGGACAACCGCTCTACGGCGAGTGGTCCGAGCGCTGGGGCCGTCAGGCCGTCGACCTGCTCGTGCACGGTGGCGCCGACCTCGACGCGATCGCCTGCGGGAGCGACCAGATCGCCCGCGGCGTGTGCGACCGGCTCCGGGAACTCGGACGCTCGGTACCGCACGACGTCGCGGTGACCGGCTTCGACGACTGGGACGTCATGGCCCTCGCGAGCCGCCCGCCCCTGACCACCGTCAACCTGCGGCTCGAGGAGCTCGGTCGGCAGGCCGGCCGCGCGCTCCTCGCGCTCATCGACGGTGACACACCGGAACGGCGGCTCGCCGTGCAGCCGACCCTGGTGATCCGCGAGTCGACCGTCGGCGGCTGACCCCGTCGCTGCGGGCGATGACGGAGGTGAACCGGAGGCGGCAGGAGGCGCACCGCCCGTGGTCGCGTGCCCCCGGGCGGGCCGCGGTGCCGGTGGGATGACCGGGCCGACGCCCGGCACCACCGGAGGAACCATGCAGATCATCGCCCTCATGACCGTCAAGGACGAGGTCGACATCGTCGGCGACGTCCTCCGCGCCGCAGCCACGTGGGCCGACGCGATCCACGTCATGGACAACGGCAGCACGGACGGCACCTGGGAGGCCGTGCTCGCCCTGGCGGACGAGCTCGAGCCCGTCGTCGTGTGGGGGCGGTTCCTCGGCACCTACCGTGACTGGCTCCGGCAGTGGCTCTACACCGAGGCCGTGGCGCGCGCCGAGCCGGGCGACTGGTGGTGCCGGCTCGACGCCGACGAGTTCTACGTCGACGACCCGCGGACGTTCCTCCGTGCCGTCGAGCCCACCGCCGACCACGTGATGAGCGCGTCGTTCCAGCACTACCTGACCGAGGACGACCACGCGCGGCTCGTCCGCGACGGCGATGCCGGGGCGTCCTGGCGGGACGTCCGGTGGTTCACGTGCAACCACTCCGAGGTGCGGTTCGTCCGACACACCCCCACCACGACCTGGCCCGCCGGGTCGGAGTGGCCGCTCGACCTCCGACGACCGGCACGCGCGCGGATCCGCCTGCACCACTACCAGTACCGGTCGCTGCACCAGGCCGGGCACCGGGCGATGGTCCGCTCGACGGGCGTGGACCCGGCGGTCTTCGGGCACGAAGGAGAGGACGACGACGCCTGGTACCGAACCCGGGGCCTGACGCCGCCGGCGCGGACCGACCTGCGCGCCGCCCACGTGGTCCCCGTCGCGCAGCTGACGCTGTCGGAGGCGTTGCCCCCGCACGCCCGCCGGGCGCCTCGCGTGCGCGGTGGGCTCCGACGCCGGACCCTCCGCCTGCTGCTCCGCGGCTGGCTGTGGGCGTCTCGACCGGTCCTCCGACGGATCGCCGCCGTGTGAGCGTCGTCAGGAGCCGTCCGGCACGAGCCGCGCCGCCACGACGACGTTGCGGGTCGCGGCGCTCCCGTCCGGGCTCGGCAGGCATGTGACGACGAGCAACCGCCCGGGCTCGTCGCTCCACAGTGCATCGGCGGCGAGTCCCGACTTCCGCACCGTGCGCGAGGCCTCCACCCGGTACCGGTGGTCGCCCACACGGACCTCGTCACCGGCGCGCACGCGCACGGTACCGTCCTGGCGGACGATCGCGTTGCCCGGCGCGCGACCCCCGCCACCGAGCGCGTGCATGACGAGCACGACCGTCCCTCGTTCGGCGTCCTCGACGGGCCTCCCCCGGTCCCGCACCCAGTAGGCGGACCGGAAGCCGGGAGGCACGACCACGCCGTCCACCGCGCTCACGGCGCCGACGGGCACGTCGAGGCCGACCGAGGGGACCCGGAGCCGCACGCCGATCGAGGCCTCGGCCGACGCGGCCGGGAGCGGCGAGGCCCCGGGGTCCACGCGGACCGGCCGTCCGTCGAGGTCCCGCCCGCTGACCGGCCCGGTCGAGGCCGGATCCGAGGCCGAGCTCGATGCGGACGGACCTGCGGCACCCGCGCCGGGTGACCCGAAGAGGGCCGCGAGGCACCCACCGGCCACGATGACGGATGCCGTCGGCAGGACGACGCGGAGGGGCAGGATCGTCCGCGGTCGAGGCGGGACCGGCGGTGGCGGCGGCGCGTCCGTGCCGGCGGTCATCCGCGGCGTCGAACGGCCGAGGTGGCGATGGTCACCGCGACGAGGACGGCAGCGAGACCCATGGCACCCGCCGCCGTGCCAGCCGTGCTCACCCGGTCCCGTCCGGGCTGACCCGCGACCGCGCCGCCCGTCTCGATGCGCGTGGCCGGCAGAGGCCGGGGGTCCGTGCCCTGGCCGGTGCTGGCACCCGACCCGCCGTCGCCGTCACCACCGCCGGAGCCCGTGGTCGTCCCGGTCCACCACGTCCGGTCGGAGGCGGTCGGCGCGGGCACCCCGACGAGTGGCGTCCGGTCGGTCCGGGCGGGCGTCCCCGTGGCCGACACCCCGCTCGCCGTCGTCCCCGCGGCGGCCCGGACGGTGCCGGTGCAGGCCACCGACGCCCCGGGTTCGAGCACGGGGACGGTGGCCGGCCCACCCGCGCATGCCAGCCCCTGCCGGTCGACGTGTTCGTCCGTGACCCGGACGTCCGTCAGCACCGTGTTCCCGGTGTTCCGCACGACGGTCTCGCGCCGGAGTCGCTGCCCTTCGGGCACCCGCGGACCCGGCGCCGCGTCGACGTCCCGCCCCTCGGTGCGTGTCGTGACGTCGAGCGCCGGCCGAGCCCCGTCCACCGGGAGCTGCATGCCCCAGAACAGCCCCGAGTTCGGGGTCGTGCCGGGCTCCGCACCCGTCGCCGTGACCGTCAGGTGGTCCACCGGGGTCGTCGTGCGGAACGTCTGCGTCACGCCGGTGTGCCATGCCGGGCAGGTCGCCGTGACGTCGTACCGTCCGGCCGCGGTGTCCTCGGTGACCGCCCCCGGACCGCCCGCACCGGTGTCGGCCTCGTAGCGGAGCCACCGCCCCGTCGGCCCGGCGAACCGCACGGACTCGCGGTCAGCGCTCCCGCAGATGTCGACGTCGTGGACGAACAGCACCGTGCCGGTCGGCAGGGCACCGCCGCGCAGCGACGAGAAGTCGAGCGTCCAGGTCCAGGTGCCCGGGTTCGCGGCGCTGACCCAGAGGTCCGAGTGGACCGTCCCGGTCGGCGGCTGTTCCTCGCCGCCGTCGAACACGCCGCCGGACGCCGGGGTGTGGACCGCGCTCCACCCGTCGGGAGCGCCGTCGGTCGTCATCGTGAACCGTCCGGTCGCCGCGCTTGGCAGCACCGCACGACGGTCCGCGGCGGGCTCCCGGAACGCGAACTCGGACACGGAGTGGCCCGACGGCATCGCACTGGTCGGTCGGTCGGGGACCGCGGCGCCGTCCTGCGTGAGTAGCCGAGCGCCGACCACGCCCTCGGCGGTCAGCACGGGCGGCGGGTCGTCGATCCCGACCGCGGGCGTCAGCGGCACGGGTGCCGCGGCGGCAACGTCCGGCACCGCGATCGCGGCCACCGCGCCCACGAGCAGCGCGGCGCCGACCGCGCTGCGTCGGCGTCCCCGGGGCCGTCGTCGTACCGTCCGGTGTCGTCGCTGTGCCTGGCGCCCCATCTGCCCTCCACGTCGTGGTGCCGGGACCACGTGCGCGCTCCCGGACCGGGGGCTCACCGCCCCGAGCGCCGGAACGGTACCGCGGCGCAGCGCGGGCGACCGCATTCCCGGGATGTCGTACTCCGCCGCCGACGCGGGATCCGGAATCAGGCCTCCACACCGGTGCGCCGCCGCGTGCTCGCCCACCGCACGGCGGGCGCTTCCCCACCGCACGACGGGCGCTCCCCCACCGCACGACGGGCGCTCCCCCACCGCACGACGGGCGCTCCCCCAGCGCCGAGCCGGACCGGCGTACCATCCGCGGGGTGTTCCTCCTCCTCGGCTCCCGCACCACCCAGGCCGTCCTCAACCTCGTGGCGTTCGTGTGCGGGTACTGCGGCGTCCACGCCCAGCAGCGAGTGGTCAAGCGCTCGACGAAGCTGACGCTGTTCTTCGTGCCGCTGTTCCCGATCTCGACCTCGTACGTCAACGAGTGCACGAACTGCGGTGCCGTGACGCGGATCACGGCGGCCCAGGCGCGGCACTCCCTCACGTGGAGCGCGGAGCAGGCGCGCAGCGTCCGCTGACCGGGCCGCGGCCCGGAGGCGCGGGAGGCGCGGGAGGCGGCGCGCGCCAACGACAACTACGCGGTCGTTGAGGCGCGCACTTCGTCGTCCACGCGCGCACTCACGCACGCCGCCCTCAATCCGCCAGCACGCGCGCCGTCCGCCGGTGCCACACGAGCGGCTCGGCCTCGTCGTCCGCGGCCACGGCGAGCACGCGGAGCACCACCAGGTCGTGGTCACCCGTCCGCAGCACGTCGGCGACGACGCACTCGAGCCACACGGGCGCGCCGTCGAGCAGGAGTGCTCCGGTCGTGGTGATCGTGAACGGCAGGTCCCGTAACCGGCTCGAGCGGTCACGGGACGCCAGTTGCCGCGTCCGCTCCACGTGCCCCGTCCCGAGCACCGAGATCCCCAGCACAGGCGCGTCGAGCAGGTCGGGCCACGTCGTCGAGGTGTGCTGGACCGCGAACGACACCATCGGCGGCTCGTACGACACCCCGACGCTGAACGACGACACGACCATCACGACGGGGAGCTCACCCGCGACGGCGCCGATCGCCGCGACCCCGCTCGGGTGTTCCGCGAACGCGTCGCGGACGGCCTCGGGGCTGACCCCCGAACCGACGACCGGGCGCATCACCGGGTGACCTCCGTCCCGGGCAGGACGGTCCGGTCGGAGGCCGGCGTGCCGGACCGGTGCCGGGCCTCCCGTTCGTCGTCCCGCATCGCCGCGACCAGTGCGTCGACGTCGGGGAAGGCGCGCTGCTGGCGGAGCAGCTGCTCGACGACGAGGTCGACCCGCTCGCCGTACAGGTCGCCGTCGAAGTCCAGCACGTGCGCCTCGACCGTGTGGTCGCGGCCTTGGAACGTCTCGTTGCCGCCCACCGACACGAGCGCTGGTCGCGGGGTCGCCCACGACGCGGCACGGAACCGGCCGAGGTACACGCCGTCGGGTGGCAGGGCGCCGGGGTCGTCGAGCGCGAGGTTCGCCGTCGGGTAGCCGAGCACGCGGCCGGTCGCCACACCGTGCACGACGACGCCCGTCAGCGGCGGCGGACCCCCGGCGGCGTCCGGCACCCACTGGCCCCCGGGAGCGTCCGGCACCTGCGGGGCCCCGGGAGCGTCCGGCACCCGCGGGGCCCCGGCGGCGTCCGGCACCCGCGCGGCCCCGGCGGCGTCCTCGGGCCCCCGTCCCTCCTCGGCGGGGGCCACCGGCAGCCGCGACGCCGCGACCACCGCGCCCACCGCCACGACGGCGAGCACCCCGAGCGCCGCAGCGGCACCACCGGCACCGGCGAGCACGACGGCGGTCACCGCGCTCCCGAGCACCGCACCGAGCTGCTTGACGCCGTTGAACGCACCGGAGGCCGCACCGAGCGATCCCGGTGCCACGCCCGTGACGGCGGCGAGCGAGAACGGTGCCCAGACGAACGCGTTCGCGACGCCGAACAACGCGAACGCCGCGGCGAGCGCCACGGGTCCGGCGTCGACCTCCACGAGCACGGCCGTCGCGGTGAGGGCGACGACCAGGCAGGCCGCGCCCACGACCGCCCCGGTCCGTGCTCCCGCCCGGTTGGTGACCCTGGCGGCCACGGGTGCGGCGGCGAGCGCGGCGACGCCCATCGGCACGAGGGTCAGGGCCGCGGACACGACGTCGAGCCCGCGGTCGTCCTGCAGGTGGAGCATGAGCGGGATCGGCGCCGACCCCACGCACCACGACGCGGCGGCGGCGCCCGAGGCCCCGGCGCGGAACGAGTGCGAACGGAACAGCGCCCCGGGCAGCAGCGCGGCCGCCTGGTCGTGACGCTGGAGCCGCAGGACGACCCCGACGAGCACGACTCCGGCGACGACGAGCGCCCACCGCGGGAGGCCCGCCACCGACCCGGCGCCGTCCCCCGTCCCCTGCACCCCGAGCACGAACGCCAGCACCCCGAGCGCGACGCCGCCCATCGCCCACGCGGGCACCCGGGCGTGCGACCGCGGCGACCGCGGGACCCACCGGAGCACGGCGGCGCCCGCCAGGACCCCGACCGGCACGTTGACCCAGAACACGGCGGGCCATCCCCAGGCCGCGACGAGGAACCCGCCGACGAGCGGGCCGGCGACCGTGGCCGCGCCGCCGCCGGCGCTCCAGACGGTGAGTGCGACGGCGAGCCGCGGTGGCCGGAACAGCGCGCGGATGGCGGGCAGGCACTGGGGCGTCATGAGCGCTGCCCCGACGCCCTGCACCACCCGCCAGGCGACGAGCAGGCCGATCGCGGGCGCGAGCGCGGCGAACACGGATCCGACGACGAAGGCCCCGAGCCCGACGAGGTACACCCGGCGGCCGCCGAACCGGTCGCCGAGCCGCCCGGCCACCACGAGGGGCACCGCGAACGCGAGCAGGTAGCCGCTGTTCACCCAGAGCGCGGCCGTCGCGTCGACGCGCAGGTCGTCGACGAGCGCCGGCAACGCCACCGAGGTGACGGTGCTGTCGAGCATGAGCACGAAGAACCCGGTGCACAGGCCGGCGAGCGCGAGCCACGGACGGGAGGCCCGACCCCCGCCCGCCCCGACCGGCGCCGTCGCCACCGCGGTCACCTCACACCGCCAGGTTCTCGCGGAGCGTGCGACCGGGATAGCGGGGGGCGAGCGCGCCGCGGGCCCGGAGCTCGGGCACGAGCAGCTCGCTCAGCTCCGCGAACCCCGACGGCATGCCGAGCGGGGTCGAGAGCATGTAGCCCCCGCGGGCTCCGGTCGTGGCGTGGTTCTCCTCGAGGGCGTCGGCGACCTCGGCCGGATCCCCGAGCAGCGTGTGGTCGAGTCCGGTCGCGGAGGCCCATCCGTGGTCGAAGAACTCGTCGCGGGTCATCGTGTGGTCCGCCCCGTGCTCCGCGACGAGGGTGCCGACGAGTCCGCCGGGACTGGCCTGCGCCGCGACGATGGCGTCCTGGAGTTCCCCCAGCCGGAACGTGGTCGGCAGGGTCGAGAAGTCGTACCCGGCGTTGTGCGACAGGAACGCGCCGACGGCCTCGTGGTCCCAGGCGCGCAGGACCTCGTCCCGTCGCGTGGTCGCCTCGCGCCGGGTGCGCCCGACGATCACCTGTGTCGCCCACAGGATCCCGACCGAGGCTGGGTCCCGGCCCTGGGTGCGCAGGGCGTCGTCGAGCATCGCGCGGTGCCGGCGCTGCCCCGCGACCCCGCCGCCGAAGCCGAACACGAGGTCCGCGAACGAGGCCGACGCCGCGATGCCCCGCGGGGAGTTGCCGGCCTGCACGACCACGGGGTGGACCTGCGGGCTGGGGACGCTCGCGAGCGGCCCGCGGACCCGGAAGAACCGGCCTTCGTGGTCGATCGGGTGCACCCCGGCGGGGTCGGCGAAGCGTCCCGTCGTCCGGTCGCGCACGATCGCGTCGGGCGAGACGGAGTCCCAGAGCGCACGGCACACCGCGATGAACTCCTCCATCCGCTCGTACCGGAGGTCGTGGTCCATGAGCTCCGCGGACCCGTAGTTCTCGGCGTCGGCACCGCGGGTCGAGGCCACGACGTTGAACGCGATCCGGCCGTTCGTGACGTGGTCGAGCGAGTTGAGCAGGCGCGCGACGGTGAACGGGTGCATGAACGTCGATGAGTACGTCAGCCCGAAGCCGATGTGCTCGGTCGCGGTCGACATCGCGGCGATGACCGGCGCCATGTCGTGCCGCGGCCACTGGATGCCCCACTCGACCGCGGCGTCCATGCTGCCCCGCCAGGTGTTCGGGATGCCCGAGCCGTCCCCGAAGAACAGCATGTCCACACCGGCGCGTTCCGCGGTCCGGGCGAGTTCGGCGTACATCCGGACGTCGGGGAACTCCTGCCCGATCCAGCTGCCGGCACGGGCCCAGCGCCCCTCGGTGTGGGCGAACGACAGGTCGTAGGCGATGTGGATGCCGCTCACGCCACGGCCTCGTCCCAGACGGCGGTCACGGTGTCGACGTCGGTGACGACGGCCACGTTGAGGCCGAGTTGCACCAGCGCGGCCGCGTGCACGGCGTCGTCGTAGGCGGCCGTCGCGTCCGCGGGCACGACCACGGGCCAGTCGAGCTGGAACGCGTCCTGCGCGGTCGCGGCGACGCAGCACTCGCTCGTCAGGCCGACGACGGTGAGCCAGTCGATCCCGGCGGAGCGGAGCCGTGCCTCCAGGTCGGTGCCGAGGAACCCGCTGTACCCGCGCTTGACGACGCGGTCCTCGCCGGGCGCGGGCGCCATCCGGTACCAGGCGGCCCCCTCGGACCCGATGACGCACGGCTCGTCGAGCCCCATCGGGCCGTCGTAGTCGCCGCCGCGGAGCCAGGTGCTCGCCCGCCAGGGGCGTGCCGGATCGCTGCCGAGCTCGACCCAGACGACGGGCACGCCGACGGCGCGGGCCCGGTCCACGAGCGCCCCGATCCGCGTGACCGTCGCGTCGATCGCGGCGAGGGTCTGCGGCGTGCAGCCGTACGCGCCGATGCGGTCCGGGTCGCCGAAGTCGCGCTGGACGTCGACGACGACGAGGGCCGGTCGCTGTCCCGGTGCCCGGAGGCGGTCGAGGGGCCCGGAGCGCGCCCGGGCGTCGGTGGCGGCCATCAGACGAGGGCCCCGTCGTGCGCACGGAGTGCCGGGAGGACCGTCTCGCCGAACAGCACCATGTCCTGGTCGTACTCGGGGAAGATCAGCATGAGGCCGTCGAGTTCGCCCTGCTCGACGACGTACTCGATGTGCTCCGTGACGGTCGCCGCCGAGCCCGCGACGTACGGCGTCTGGAACGCCGCCTCGCCGACGGCACCGTCCGCCCACGCGCGCGCCTGGTCGGCGGGGATGCCCCAGGACGCCTGCATCCGCGCGAGTGCCTCGCGGTCGAGGCCGGCGCCCCAGGCCCGCACCTTCCGCTCGGCGAGCGCGTCGGTCTCGTCCTGCACGACCGTGAGCATCGAGTAGGTCCGGCACGTCCGGCCCTCGGCGGCGGCGCGATCGTGCACGTCCCGCGACAGGTCGCGCATCTCGTCGAGGTCGTCGGCCGACAGGAACGCGCCGTCGGCGTACTTCGCCTGGAACGCCCGCGCGTCGGCCGAGCGGCCCGCGCTGATGATCCGGGGCCGCGTCACGGGGTGCGGACGCGAGCTGCAGTCGTCGAGGTCGAACCACGGCGTGTGCATCGTCACGGCGTCCTCGGACCACAGCCGGGTGACGGCCTCGGTCCACGCCTCGGTCATCCGGTACCGGTCGGCGTGGCTCAGCGACGGGTCCCACTCGCCGAACTGCACGAACTCGTCCGCGTAGGCACCGTTCACGATGTTCATGCCCACCCGACCGCCCGAGACGTCCTGGAGCGTGGCGTACATCTTCGCCGCGACGGCCGGGTTGTGGACGTTCGCGTGCATGGTCGCCCAGATCCCGACGCGGCTCGTGGCCTCGGCGATCGCGGCCATCATCGTCATGGACTCGAGCGAGCGACCCCAGTGGTCGGTGGTGCCGCCGAAGCCGCGCCACTTCGCCATGGACATGACGAAGTCGAGTCCGATGTCCTCGGCGTGCACCGCGGCGCGCTTGTTCCACGCGTAGGTCGCCTCGGGGTGGGGAGCGGTGGTGGAGAGCATCCAGCCACCGTTCCCGATGGGCAGGAAGATCCCGTACTCTTTCGCGGGCATCGCTGCGACCGCCTTCCGTTCGTGCTGTGGTGCGTGGTGGGTGCTGATCGGTGCGTGATGGGTGCTGATCGGTGCGCGGCGACCGGCTACGGTGCCGGCCAGACCAGCTTGCCGCCCTGGTAGATGGCGTCGACGTACCGGTCGTCGAACCAGCCCTTCGCGTCCGAGGCCGTGACCGACCCGGGGACGATGTCGTACTGGTGGAGCATCGCGACGAGCTTCGTGACGTTGGCCGGGTCGATCCCGCCGAGGGGCTGTCCGGGGGTCGGGTTGTCCGCGATGGTCTTCACCTCGGTCTTCCAGATCTTGGCGTTCTGGGCCTTGTCGTACGTCGCGCCGGACAGGTCGGCGGCGTACCCGACGCACTGCGTGACGTGGGCGTCGCTCGACGAGCAGTACTGGTACGCGTGGATCGCGGCGCGGAGGACGTCCTCGACCGCGGTCGGGTGCGCCTTCGCGAACGCGGGGTTCACGGCCATGGCGCCGATCCATGACGGGATGCCGTACTTGACGGGCTGCCACACCGTCACCGGGTCGCCCGCTGCCCGGAGCAGGTTCGGCTCGTTCGAGATGAAGCCGGTGAGGGCCTCCAGACCGCCCTGCTTGCGGGGCAGCACGGTCGGGTCGTAGCCCTCCTTCACCTGCTGCAGGGACTTCCAGTCCACGCCGGCCTTGATCATCATCGCCTCGACGGCCGCGGGGACGAAGCCCTTGTTGCCGACGACCTTGCCGTCGAGCTGCGTCAGCTTCGTGATGTCCTTGTTCGTCATGAGGATGTCGAGTCCGGCGTTCGAGTACGACGAGACACCGGTGATGTCGATGCCGTTCGCCTGCGCCTGGATGAGGTCCTGCTCGGCGATCGCGGAGATGCTCGCCTGACCGCTCGCGAGCAGCTTCGTGTTCTGGGCGGTGTCGCCGCTGCCGGGCTTGAGGCGCACGTCGAGGCACAGGTCCTTGAAGTACCCGAGCTTGCTCGCGGCGATGTACTCGAGGATCGATGCCGAGGACTGGTACTGGTAGCCGGACAGGTAGGTGATCGGTCCGGCGGCCTTGTTCTCGGCACAGCGCTTCGACGAGATCGCCGAGGTCGAGGACGACGTGGTGTCGGCGGCGCTGCTCGTGCTGCATCCGGCGAGCCCGAGGCTCAACGCGGTGGCGGCGAGTGCGGCGAGACCGGCGACGAGGCGGCGGTGCTGCATGGGTCACTCCTTGCGTGGGTGGGGTGGGGTGGGTGCGGGATGGTGCGACGGGACGGGCGGTGCGTCTGGTGCGGCGGTGCGTCTGGTGCGGTGGGACGGGAGGCACGGCGCGGCCGGCGCCGCAGGGTGCGGCGTGCGGGCGGTCGCGTCGAGCGCGGGAGGGGCTGTGGGACGTGCGGGGCGATGCGGCGGGGGCTGGGCCTCCCGGCTGGAGGTCCCCGGCCGGGGTCAGTCGGCGGCGGTCAGCCGGCCGACCCGGCGTGCCAGCGGAGCGCGCGCCGCTCCACCAGGGTGATGACCGCCAGGAGCAGGACCCCGATCACGGCGAGGATCGCGATCGCGGCGTAGACCACGGCGAGCTGGTTCATCGACGACGCCGTGCTGATCACGGTGCCGAGGCCACCGGTCGACCCCGACGCCGACAGCTCGGCGACGACGGCACCGATGATCGACAGCGGGAACACGATCCGGAGCGCCGCGAACACGTACGGCATGGCGTTCGGAACCCGCAGGTGCACGAGCAGTTCGAGCCGCGACGCGTTCATCGTCCGGTACACCTGCAACACCGGCTGCGGCACCGACCGGAGCCCGACCGCGGTGTTGATGAGGATCGGGAAGAAGCAGATGAGCGCCGTGATGACGAGCTTCGGGGCCGGACCGAACCCGAACGCCACGACGAGCGCCGGGGCGATCGCGACGAGCGGTGTCACGTTGAGGACGACGGCGATGGGCATCACCGCCCGACGGACCACCGGGAGCTCGCTCGTCAGGACCGCGAGCACGAACGCGGCGACGAACCCGATCGCCAGGCCGATCACCGCCTCGAGCAGGGTGATCCCGGCGTTCTGCACGTAGTACGGGAACTGCGTCGCGAGCGACGCGCCGATCGCCGGCAGCGGCGGCAGCAGGTACGGCATCGCGGCCGCGCCCCACTGCCACAGCGCGGCGAGGACCGCGAGCATGACGACGAGCGGCAGCCACACGCGGGGGTGCAGCCACGCGGTGCGGCGCGACCCCGCCGCACGTCCGCCCGGCCGGGAGGTCCGACCCGGCCCCGGTGGCTGCGTCACGACGGCGGCCGTGGTGCCGTCGACCCCTGCTCCGGTCGCGGCCGCGTCGGCGGCGGCGCTCGTCGTCGTGGCGGCCGTGGTCTCGGTGCTCATCCCGCGCCTCCTACGCCGCGTCCGTCGTGCGCCATGCCTGGTGCAGGGCGGCGCGGATGCGGTCCTCGTACTCGTGGAACCGGGTCTCGGCGAACAGGCGCTCGTTGCGGGGACGTGGCAGGTCGATCTCGATCGTGTCGACGATCCGCCCCGGGCGCGGTGCCATCACGACGACCTCGTCGGACATCCGCACGGCCTCGGACACCGAGTGCGTGACGAACAGGACCGTCGTGTGGAGCTCGTCCCACATGTCGAGGAGCTGGTCCTGCAGGTTCTCGCGCGTGAACTCGTCGAGCGCCGAGAACGGCTCGTCCATGAGCAGCACGTCCGGCTGCAACCCGAACGCCCGGACGATCGCGGCGCGCTGCTGCATCCCGCCCGACAGCTGCGAGGGGAGCTTGTCGACCGCGTCCTCGAGGCCTGCCTTGCGGAGCAGGTCGCGCACGTCCGGGCTCGTCGTCGTCCGGTCGCCCAGGTCCCCGATCCGCTGCCGCCGCGCGGTCGCCCCCGTGTTGATCCGCTGTGGCAGCGACACGTTCCCGAGCACCGACAGCCACGGCAGCAGCGCCGGGGTCTGCGGCACGAGGCCGATGAGCTTGGCGGCACACGCCTCGGCGGGGGTCACGCCGTGGACGAGGACGTCGCCGTCGTCCGCCGGCTCGAGGCCCGCGACCAGGCGCAGCAGCGTCGACTTGCCGCAGCCGCTCGGGCCGATGAGGCTCACGAACCGCCCCGGCTCGATCGTCAGGTCCACGCCCGCGAGCGCCACCATCCCGCTTGGTCCCTGTCCGTACACCTTGCGGGCGTCCCGCAGCTCGACCGCAGTCGTCATGTCGTCCCTCCACGCCGTCGCCGAGCACGGATGCTCGTTCTCGGATGGCGGAGAGCGTGCGTCGCGAGTTCGAGGTCTGCGACGCGGAGATCCGCTGCTACGACGACGACCGTACCGAGCACGTGTTTCGTGGAGCGGCGCTCGGTGTTGCGGACGTGTTAACGCTCGGGCGGCCGCGGGGGCCGGTGCTGCTCCGGCACCGCCGCGGGCTGGTCCGGCACCGCCGCGCTGGGCCCCGGAGCCGCAGCTCGGTGCTCCGCCAGCGGCACCACGTGGTCGCCGTCGAACACGACCACCTCGATGCCCAGGTCCGCCGCGGCCGTGGCGACCCACCCGCCGAACGCCTGCACGACCAGCCCCGTGACGACGAGCACGGCGCGCTCGGCCGTGGGCACGCTCCGGAGCAGCCACGCGAGCTTCGCGCAGTCGGCGAGGACCTTGTTCCGGTAGGCGGGCTTGTACGTGCCCTGGTTGCCGATGAGCTGCACGACGACCGTGCCGTCGGGGTCCATGCCCTCGACCTCGACCCGGGTGCGCTCGTCGAGTTGCATCGGCCGCGGCCGGAGGCGCAGCCTCAGGTCGTCCCCGAGGGCCACGAGCATGCGCCGCTCGACGGACCCCTCGGCGAACCGACCCCACTCGCTGCGGGCGTCGGCCGTCGTCAGGGGCATGCGGCGAGTGTAGGGAGCGTCGGTTTCGCCCGTGTTACCGGCCGCGGGCCCTTCCCCGCGACCGGGGTGCGCGCGCCGACGACAAGTGCGCGGTCGTTCACGCGCGCAGTTCGTCGTCCACGCGCGCAGTTCCTCGTCCGCGCGCGCGTCGTCGTCCACGCGCGCACTCCCGCGCGGGAGGCCCGTCACGCCCGGTCGTGCAGCGTGATCCGGTACCCGTCGGGGTCCTCGAACGTGAAGGTACGACCGAACGGTCCGTCGACGGGTCCGTCCACGATCCGGACGCCCGCCGCGACGAGCTCGTCGTGGATCGCCTGCGCATCGGGCGCGTGGAACCACAGCGCGACGCCGACACCCGGCTCGGGCGCGTCGGCAACGCCCGACCCGGGCACGCGCTCCCGCACCGCGAACGCGATCGGCGTGGTGGCGAAGACGACCGCGTGCGGCGGCCCGGGCTGTCGGGTCAGTCCGAGGTGCTGCTCGTAGAACTCCGCGGACCGTTCGAGGTCGCGGACCTGCAGCGAGATGAAGTCGGGGCCGGTGACGGACATGTGTTCTCCTCGTTCGATGTCAGGAAATTGACACCATGACGCTATGTCAGAATACTGACATGAGTCAAGCGGACGAGGGCATCGACCTCGACACGTCGGTGGGGTACCTGCTCAAGCAGGCGTCGAGTGCGCTGCACGCCGCGATGGACGCGGTCCTGCGGCCCCTCGGCATGAGCATCACGCACTACTCGTGCCTCGAACTGCTGGCCCAGCGGCCGGGCCTGTCGAACTCGGAGCTGGCGCGCGGGGCATTCGTGTCGCGGCAGGCGATGCACGTCCTGCTGCAGGCACTCGAGCGCGACGGACACGTCTCCCGCCCTGCCGTCGCCCCCGCGGGCCGGGTACTCCCGACCGAGCTGACACCGCTCGGCCGCGAGCGCCTGGCCGTGGCGAGCGCCGCCGTCCGCGCCGTCGAGACCCGCATGTCGGCCGAGCTCACAGACCGGCAACCCCAGGAACTCGCGGCACTGCTCCGGCGGTGCATCGCGGGCCTCCAGGGGTAGGCGGCGCACCGACCGGCGCGCCGCGACCACGGACGGGATGCCCTCACCCGACCCGCAACGGACCGCGCCGACCGACGAGCCACACCGTCAGGGCGAACCCGGCCAGCACCGCGCCCGCCACGGTCACCCCGGTCCATCCCCAGTCGTCCCAGAGCAGCCCGGCGAGCGCCGACCCGATCGCCCCACCGATGAA
Organism: Curtobacterium sp. MCBD17_034; assembly: GCF_003234515.1. Lineage (NCBI taxonomy): Bacteria > Bacillati > Actinomycetota > Actinomycetes > Micrococcales > Microbacteriaceae > Curtobacterium > Curtobacterium sp. MCBD17_034. The sequence continues at coordinate 41,630 of NZ_QKTN01000016.1, forward strand.
GTTCCCGGTCACGAACGCGGTGTTCAACCGGCTCCGGGCCTCGTGCGAGACGGCGAAGATCCGCGCCTGGTTGAGGATGTTCTGCCCCTGGATCGCGATGTCGAGCAGGACGATCGCCACCAGGACGAGCACGACGGACCGTCCCCCGAGCCCCGCGACGACGAACGCCACGAGCGCGAGGACCCAGAGTGCGCCCGTCGCGGGGACGTTCCACCCGCGGTCGTGCAGGCGGCCACCGCGCTGGGCCGCGACCGCGCCGGCCAGACCCGCGAGCCCGAACAGCCCGATGACGACCACGGGGTAGTGGAACGGCGGCCCGCTGAGCAGGAACGTCAGCGCGGTCCAGAACATCGTGAACGCCCCGAACCCCGTGGCGCTCAGCGCGAGCGTCCACCGGACCACGGGTTCGTGGACGACCACGAGGAACACGGACCCGATGAGCGCCGGGTAGCGGATGCGCGCCTTCGGCTCGAGCGTGGGGATCGCCCGGTACAGCAGGAACGCGAGCACCACGGCGGCGACCGCGGCGATGACGAAGATCGTCCGCCAGCCCGCCACCTCGGCGATGAGCCCGCTCAGGGTCCGGGACACCAGGATCCCGGTCAGGAGGCCCGACGCCACCGTCCCGACGACCCGCCCGCGGTGCTCGTCGGCGGCGAGGTCCCCGGCGAGCGGCGTGAGCACCTGCCCCGCCACCGTGGTCAGCCCGACCGCGGCGAGCGCCACGAGGAGTGCGGCCATGGACGGGGCGAGCGCACATGCGGCGAGGGCGACCGCGGACAGCACGAGCATGAGCGGGACGAGCTTCCGTCGGTCCACCACGTCGCCGAGGGGCACGACGAGCAGGATCCCGACGGCGTACCCGAGCTGGGTCACGGTGACGAGCCACCCGGCGGTCGAGGTCGACCCGTGCAGGTCCCCGGCGATGAAGTCGAGGAGCGGCTGCGCCCAGTACAGGTTGCCGACGGCGGCGCCGCCCGCGATCGCGAACAGGAGCGTGCGACCGGTCGTCATGCCGGTCCGGGAGGGCTGGGTCACCCCACCAGCCTGCCCCTCGCCGGCGGATCGGAGGACGCCCCGGCACCACCGTTGTCGCGCGAACGGGGGACTGTCGGGGGACAGTTCACATGTGCGTACGATGTACGTGCAGTCCGCACCCACCGAGCGGGCCACATGGGGGGATCCGGCGTACGAGTGTGCCCGGTCGACATCAGTGGTCGTCGACCGGTGCCATCCCGAGCCGAGGGGCAGCCCGCATGCGCACCCGATCCCGCCACGCCCGTCGGCGCCCCCACCGCAGCACCTCCGGCGGTCGTGGCCCTCACCACCGACTCCCCCGGCTCGTCGCCGCGCTGCTCGTCGTCACGGCGCTCACCGCCGCCGGGACCGGGATCAGCACGGTCGCCCTCGCGGACCCCGGCGCACCGACGGGAGGCGCGACCTCCTCCCCGACGGCCGTCCCGACCGGGGCGCCCTCCGCCGATCCCGGCAGCGCCGGTGGTGGCACTGCCAGCGGCGGTCCCGCCGACGGCGGGCCGACCGGCGCGCCGAACCCGACGACGGCGCCGACCGACGTCCCGACGACCACCCCGACGAGCACGCCCACGACGCCCACCGACGGCGCGGCCGCCATCTCGCCGTGCGCGACGCCGGCGACGTTCTGCACCGCG